>CAMYAM010000005.1 GCA_947253875.1 uncultured Fastidiosipila sp.
GCCAACAGAAAACAAGGTCACTAAGACAGGTGAAGCAAGCTACATAACAATGACAACAGGCTTAATAAGCATAGCTATAGCAGGAGTATTAGTCTTAAATCGAAAGAAAAACGAAGAGTAATTGCAAATAGCATCGCGAAAGATAAACTCTAAGCAAAAAATATGGCTACTCAGGATTCATCTTGAGTAGCCATTATTTATGTCTTTTGTAAATTTTAAAGTTTTCAATTTGCTGATAATAATAAAACCGCTAACTCAGCAAATCACTTAAACCATATTCCTAGAATATCAAGAAACTAGCAACTTCGAAGTAGATAAATAGAACCATGGTATCAACTATGGTTGTAATGATTGGACCAGCCATAACTGTTGGGTCAATCTTTAATTTATCAGCGATTAGAGGCATGATACCACCGATGATTTTTGAGAAAACTATTGTAATTAATAGTGTAATTCCAACTGTTAAGTTAACAGCTAGATTAACATCTTCTATAATTAGCATACGTATAACATTAACAACAACAAGTGCACCACCAGTCATCAATCCGATACTAGACTCTTTTAGAATGACTTTAAAGGTGTCTTTGAAACCAACTTCTCCAGCGTACAAGGCTCTAATAACGGTTGTAGATGCTTGAGTTCCGGCGTTACCACCAGAGTCCATAAGCATTGGTATATAAGTTGTGAGCACAACAGCAGCTGAAAGTAAGTCTTCATAGCGATGAATAATGAATCCAGTAAATGTTGCTGTTATCAAACAGATAATTAACCAAGTTGTTCTGTCTTTAGCCATGCGGAAACTTGATTTCTCTAGATATGGTACAGGGCTATCATCAGATTCTTGAATACCGTGGATGTTAGCCATATCTTCTTCATACTCTTCGTGCAAGATGTCGATAGCCCACTCAGCAGGGATGAAACCGACCAATCTACCTTCGGAGTCAGTAACAGGGATCTCAGAAATATCATATTTTTGCGCAATCTTTGCTACATCTTCTTGGTCGTCTGTTGCCAATACACTAGCAGGGAAAGAGTTTAAAAAGTCGACTAAATTGGCATCTTGGTTACGTAATAAGTCTGCCAAATAGACATATCCAATTAATACCAAAGATTCGTCTGTTACCCAAATCTGCTCCAAACGATTAGCATCCAGATCTGAATTCATGATTTTATGAAGTGCTTGTTTAGGGGAAACGTTTTTCTTCACAGCCATGAAGTTAACAGACATTATTGAGCCAACGCTATCTTCTGGATATCCCAATAATTTGTTAATGATTGGTCTACGAACGTCATCTACCAAGTAGTTCATAATTCTTCTGACCATGTTTGCTGGTAGCTCTTGTAGAGTATCAACAAGTTCGTCTTCATCCAAATCTTGGATAAGAGACATTGTTTTCTCATCAGATAAAGATTCGATGATTTCTTGTTTTTGCTCAGATGGTAGAATCGCGAAAGTATCGGCTAAAAGATCTTTGTTCATGATTTTCATTCTGACAGCAATTTCTGTCATAGTTAAATCACGGAATTCTTCAGCCAAATCAACAGGGTCCTTGGTGTTAATATGAGCCTGTAGTTCTTTTAGTGACTCTGCAGTGTATGTTGAATTTTCCATTTCATATGCCTCCTTAATAAAAAATACCGCCTAAGATTAAGTCTTCGCGGTACCAGCACATGAAATACAGAATTAAATTGTCCTATTCGAGAAAACAATTGCAACTGATATTTAAATTTTGGTTACCGAAAAAACTTCGATTTAAGCTACAACTTCGATAGGGGTCGCAATTGTCCATATTTTTTACCTCTCAATTTGTTGTGCCTAGTATACTACTTTTATCAGATATCTTCAAACGATGATAATGACGAATATTTTTAGCTCTTGCAGATTAACTTGGTTAATTTAATTAATTCAGTAAATATCAGCAAGCAAAACATTTGATTTCAGATATTGATGCTAAATTATTCACATGAACCTTAAATTAAAGTTATTTACTTAATAAATCAAAATAAAAATTTTACAGAAATGGTATGTCAAAGCCAGAAGAAAGAGAATATACAGAAGAAGAGCCTTAACATAAGAATTTCAAGATATATGATTTTTAATATATAAAACTCTGTAAATGTAGTATTCATCGGCTAGATTCAGTTAAAAATATTATGGATTCTAGTTTTATGCTATAATATGGTTAAGAAAAGAGTTCCATAGGGTGGTGGTTTTATGAGGGAGATCAACTATTGACTTTTACTAGTAAATAAAAATATAGGAGGTATATGAATGGACACACTAAAGAAATTATTTATTGCTTTTTTATTTTGTTTACTTATAGCATATCAACCAAGCAACATACAATTCCCGAATGACATCAAAAAAGAGGGTTTACCTTCAGTTGAAAACAAAGTTGGTTCAATGGAACTATATCGCTTTGAGCTAAGTGAGAATAAATATTTCCTCATAAAATTGATCAAAAAATCAAACAAAATAGAAGGTATAGATTACATAAAATATGTATCTAGTAATAAAGAAAAAATTCTGAAAGATATTAACAATTTCACTTTAGATATAGATATAGATAAAAACAACAATAATAATGTCATTCCTTTAAAACATGAACAGTATAGCCTAAATGAAGAAGTATTAGAATTTTACGACTATATAATAAAAAATTCTGGGGAAGAAATTACAATATTTTTAAAAACATCTATTACCAATTCAAATGGAGATATTAGCTTTGGCAATAAAGATTTAACATTTGTTTTAAAAAGTCAAAGGAGATAGTTTATGAGAGGGAATTTCTTCCCTCTCTTTTTTACCAAATACTATTTTTTATTTATTTACTCAAGCAGACTTCCTGTAAAGATTGTTTACAATATTAAAAGCAAATAATTTTTTTAACCAATAATATATGTCCAGGAATACAGGGACTCTCTCTTTGATTTTAAAAGAAATAGCAAAATATCTCATGATTAAAATACAGTATCAATGTGAACTTAGACAATAGAACATAAAAAAGATTTGCAGACGTTATAGAGAATTTAGTAGATAAGGTTGCCCAGATCAGGTTTGTCGAGAAAAATAGCAACAGTTATACGTTAATTAATCTCTTTGGCTATTTTGAAAGCTTAAAAATAAAGAAAATAAAATCTAATAAGCGAGGAAATTCAGTCATAGCATACGAGTTTACCTGGAAAGCAGAACAAACTGGAAAATGGGATCCTAATAAGCATTTCGAGACTGAAGAACATAAACGACCAAAGCAAAAATTTGATACTATACTATAACTAGAAAGACAACAAAAAATAAAAAACAAAAAAGGAAAAAGGAAAAAGGAAAAGACAAAATGTTAGATCTAAATGAATTGATAGAAATAGTAAAAAAAGATGGCGAGTTTTTAAAATCAGCAGTTCTAAAAAGTTCTGATGTGCATGAGAAATCAGGTCATGTTAATTTTGTAACAAAATATGACCTCGCTAGTCAGAAGTATTTGCAAGAAGAATTTGCTAAGCGTTGGCCAGAATATAATTTCATAGGCGAAGAAGAACCTATAGCTAAGCAATTAACAGATAAGCCAGCTTTTATAGTTGACCCAATAGATGGAACAAGTAACTTCATGTATGGAGTACCAAATTCAGCTATAAGTGTTGCAGTAGTTGAAAACCAAGAAACTGTTCAGGGAGTTGTCTATAACTTCTTCACTGATGAATTGTTTACTGCGGAAAAAGGTAAGGGTGCTTATCTGAATGGCGAGAGAATTTATGCACCAGAAAGACCTTTGGATGGTAGTCTTTGTGCAGTAGGTACATCACCTTATAATGAAGAGCTCAGAACAGGAACTCTAAATATGATTGAAGCAATTTTGGAGCATTGCGATGTTAGAAGAATGGGTGCTGCTGCTTTAGACTTTTGTTATGTAGCCTGTGGTAGATTCTCTGCCTTCGTAGAGTTAACAATGCAAGCCTGGGATTATGGAGCAGGTTATTTAATCTGTGAAGAGGCTGGAGCAGTTGTAACAGATATTAAGGGCAATAAAATCAGACCTCTAGGTGAAAGTAGTATAGTTGCAGGAAATCCAATTGCGCACAAAGAGTTATTTGAGAAAGTTAATATTAGCTCGTTCAAGTAAGTTTTCTGCCATAAAAATGCAGAAAGCTTTCATAATACTTAGGAGACAAAATGTTAGTCGGTGAGTTTAAAGGTAAAAAATTTTATATAGCTTATGGTAGTAATTTGCACATTGAACAAATGCAGGAACGCTGTAAAGATGCAGAATTGCTAGGCACAGCAACGCTCACAGACCACTGTCTAGAATATAGAGGTTCGGTAGGGAGAGCGTATCTTACAATTAAGCAGTCACCAATGGGAACCGGAGAAAGTTTGCCGCTAGCTGTATGGTTAACTAGTGCTGAAGATGAGCTTGCTCTAGATGACTATGAAGATTATCCTGAACTTTATTATAAAACAGCTTATAAGGTGAATCTTGATGAGGTTTTCCCTGAATTTACCAAAGTTTTCAAACAAGGAGATGTTATAACTGCATATACTTACGTTATGCAAGAGGACAAAATCCCGGCTAGACCTACAGATGAGTACATAGAAGTATGTAAAGCTGGTTATGATAATTTTGGCTTCAATAAGAAAATCTTGGATGAAGCTTTAGAGAAACTAGGGTAGTATAGATGTATTAATTATTAATTTATACAAGGAGTGCAAGATGAGTAAGGCGGATGAATTTTTTGTCAGAGACTGTAGACGTATTTTGGATGAGGGTTACGAGCAAAAGTCAGGTGAAACCAGAGCTCGTTGGGCAGATGATGGCTCACCGGCATACACTAAGAAAATATGCTCTGTAGTTAACAGATACAACTTACAAGAAGAGTTCCCAATTCAAACTATAAGACCAATAAATTATAAAGCTGCTATTGACGAAATTTTGTGGATTTGGCAAAAAAAATCTAATGTAGTTTCAGAGCTGAATAGTAAAATTTGGAATCAATGGGAGCAAGAAGATGGCACCATTGGTAAGGCATACGGCTATCAGTTGGGACGAGTTAATAAATATCCAGAAGGGGAATTTGATCAAGTTGATAGAGTCTTGTATCTCCTGAAAAATAACCCTGATAGTAGAAGAATTTTAACCTCTATGTATAACTTTGACGACCTTCATGAGATGGCTCTATATCCATGTGCATACGGCATGATGTTTAATGTTTTTGAAAATAAACTTAATGGTATTCTCCAACAGAGATCGCAAGATATGTTAGTTGCTAATGGCTGGAATGTTGTACAGTATGCAGCTTTATTACACATGTTTGCTCAGGTAAGTGGTCTTGAAGCAGGTGAGTTGGTACACGTTATTTCTGATGCACATATCTATGACAGACATTTCGAGATTGTCGAAGAAGTTATTAAGAGAGAGCAATATCCAGCACCTAAGCTATGGATCAATCCTGAGGTCAAAGATTTCTATGACTTCACAGTCGATGATTTCGTTTTAGAAGACTACAAACATGGCGAAAGAGTACGTAGGATTCCAGTGGCAGAATAAAATTATTCTGGGCGAAAGACATACATAATTTCATGTTAAAACACAATAAACTCAACAGCGAAACCTGTTGAGTTTTCTTTTTTTCTTAGAAAATTTCTGTAAATAAAATTCATTTCATACACATCTCATATTGGCTTGCTATATTGCTATCATCCACAAAGGAGAGAAACGAACATGTCTATAAAAAGTAGAGCTTTAAAATATTTAACAAGAAAAACAAGTCGAAGCATAATTATGTTCTTGCTAATGACCTTGATAACAATAACTTTGTTTTCTAGTGTTTCCATTCATTCATCCGTGAAGTCATTGAAGCATAATTTGCAATACAATACTAACTCTTCATTTAGCATAGAAAGTACAAACGGTAGCATAGCAATTCAAGATCTTAAATTTTTGCAAGACGAAGCTATTAAAGCCAAGATAGCCAAGATAAACTATCAGTTGGAAGGTTTTGCAAGTTTAAAAGATATGCAAGTTGTTTCAACTGAGAACGGCGTTATTCTAGATGAAGATATTAATGCAGGCAAAAGTAATGTGTTGAGGGTATCAGCTGTTCAAAGATCAAATGATCATAGAAGTTTCATAGCCGAAAGTTTCAAGCTGGTATCTGGTAGACATCTTAATGAAAATGACCAAAACAAAATCCTTGTACACGAGGAATTTGCTAAACTTAACAACCTTAAACTTGGCGACAAAGTCAAGTTGAGTAAGGCGGAATTTAACCAGGAGCAGATGTACCCTGAAAGAAATGAGAACGACGGGGCAGAATTATATACGGACAAAAAAACTCAGGAGTCAAACCACAAAGATGACTTACACCACACATCCAAAACAACGCAAAACCAGACTTCTGAGCCAATAGACTACGAGATCGTAGGAATTTTCACAGGGGAAACTTTAGAAAATTTCACGGGTACGTCTGCTGATATTAGTCAAAATCATGTGTTTACTGATTTTCAGTCAGCACAGAAATTAAATAGTTATGAGTCAAATAATGATGGAGCGAATAGCAGAAGTGAGAGAGCAAGTAGTGTAAGAATATTTGCCAAAGATGCAGCGGAATTAGATAGTTTGTATAGCAAAGTCCAAGCAGCTCTCAAAGACAATAAGAATGTAAAATTAGTTAAAGATGCAAACAGCGTCTCTGACGTTTTAGACTCAATAGCGGTAGTTGAACAAATAGTCTTAATTATGAGCCTAGCAATTTTCTTTGGTGGTATATTAGTTCTGAGTTTACTGTTATTACTCTGGTTACGCGAGAGAATTCATGAGGTAGCAATTTTACTAAGTGTAGGCAAGAGCAAGTCTGAAATTATTTATCAATTCTTGTTAGAACTATTTATTTTATCAATACCTACAATTATTATTAGTACAATTCTTTCTGCTTTTACAACACAGTGGATGTGGAAGGCGTTTATAGCAGATGAGGTTTCTGCGAGTGAGACTATAATGAATGCAGGGCTATCTAATAACTTGTGGCTGAACACCTTGATTACTTATGGAGTATTAAGTTTGATAGTTGTAATTGCTGTCTTGATAAGTTCATTCTTCATATTGAAGAAAAAACCAAGAGAATTATTAGACGAAATTATTTAAGAGTATAAAAATTTGAAAATTTAGAGTGAAAAAATTAAGAATACAAGAGGTAAGGAAATGGGAATTTTAGATATAGAAAATGTAAGCTACGCATATAACGGTACAAAAAATTTAGTCCTGAATGATATTAATGCTGAATTTTTACCAGGTAAATTTTATGCAATTATTGGTAAATCCGGGGCAGGTAAGTCTACTCTGCTTTCACTATTAGCTGGATTGGATAGTCCAGATCAAGGTTATATTAAAGTCCAAGGCAAGGATATTGCAGAGACTGGTTATACAAATCACAGAAAATCTAATATTGCATTAGTTTTCCAGAGCTATAATTTGATAGATTATTTGAGTCCATTAGAAAACATTCGCCTTGTAAATAAGAATGCGGATCCGCAAATTCTTTTGGATTTAGGTTTAAGTGAAGAAGAAATTAATAGAAACGTCTTGAAATTATCAGGTGGTCAACAACAAAGAGTTGCAATCGCGAGAGCATTGGTATCCGAAGCACCTATTATTTTGGCTGATGAGCCTACAGGTAACTTGGACGAAGATACTGCGAATGAAATAATTACTTTGCTGAAAAAATATGCTCTAGAGATGAACAAATGTGTAATTGTAGTAACTCACAGTTTCAGTTTGACCGAAATGGCAGATGCAGTTTTACAATTAAAATCTAAGAAACTTAAATTTGTTAGAGAGTTAGAAGATTAATGTCTGCATGAATATAAATAGATATTGCGAGGTTTAAGAGGTTTAATATGTTTAAGAATGCATTTGCTTATGTAACAAAGAAAAAAGTCAAAACACTTGTGCTATTTTTGATAATCATGCTAATGGCAACTTTGTGCTTGACAGGTTTATCGATAAAATCAGCAACAGATGAAGCTGCAAAAGAAACTTTTAAAAATATTAGTAATAGTTTTAACATGCAGATAAATAGAAGAACCAATCAAGGTACACCAAGAGGTGCCGGTAACTTGAAGTCTGGTGATATAGATAAAATCGCTAATTTGCCAGGTGTCGAGAAGCACTTGCGTAGAATGAGTGCA
Organism: uncultured Fastidiosipila sp.; assembly: GCA_947253875.1. Lineage (GTDB taxonomy): Bacteria > Bacillota > Clostridia > Saccharofermentanales > Fastidiosipilaceae > Fastidiosipila. The sequence goes on from CAMYAM010000005.1 coordinate 8,180, forward strand.
GTTGCAGATTTGGTGGACATTGAGAGAGTTGAAACTGAGAATACTTTAGCCAACCTGGATGAGCATAAGAAAAAATATTTTGGTCAAGCTGTAATGGTTACTGGTGTTAATGATTCATCTGTTGAAGATAAATTTAATTCAGGAGCTTTGCAACTTAAAGAGGGCCGTCATATAACACCAGAAGACAAAAACGTTGTCCTATTGCATGAAAGCTTAATGAAGAAAAACAATCTTAAATTGGGTGACAAAATCAAGTTAAAAGGTAACCCTTACGATGCTGATAATGTTAAACAATCTTCAGAGACTACAGAAGTGACAATAATTGGTGTTTTTGGTGGAGATAATCAGGGACAAGTAACTTACGCTTTAGAGTTGAATGACAATATTGTTATTTCAGACTTAACAACCAGTAATACATTGTACGATACAGATGCAGAATCTGCTAATTATATGGATGCTACTTTCTTCTTGAAAGGTGGCGAAAACCTAGACAAAGTAATGGCAGAAGCGAAGAAACAAAATATTAATTGGGATAGCTATACATTATTTAAGAGCGAAAGTAACTTCCCAGTCTTGCAAGAATCAATCAATGGTATTTATGGTTTTGCTAGAGCAATGTTTGTAGGTTCTCTAATCTTCTCAGGACTAGTAATAACCTTGATCTTATTCTTATGGTTGAACGCTCGTAAGAAAGAAGTTGCAGTTCTACTAAGTATAGGTAGAAACAAGTTACAAATTATTGGACAGTTTATATCTGAGGTACTTATTATTAGTGTGTTCAGTTTCACAGGAGCTTACTTCTTATCTAAATATACAGTTAACGGATTTGCAAATGGTGCAATCCGCCATGCAACTAAATCTATTACCAAGAAGTTAGGTCAAGCAGCAGCTCAATCTAATTTAGGTGGAGGTGCTGAGGCTGAAGGATTTAACAAGACTATAAGTGAACTTAATGTTGCCGTAGATCCAAGTCACATGATGTATGTTGTAATAATTGGAATTGTAGTTTTGGTATTGGCAGTTTTGTTGGCAAGCTATAAAATAATGAAGAGTAGAGCAATCGAGCTATTGACTGATATTAAATAATTTGCGAGATTGATTCTCTTAAATTGTCAAACTGAACTGTTAATGATTAATGAAAGTGAGCAGCAATGAATATCTTAGTTGTAGAAGATGAAAAGATTATTCTAGATGGAATTTGTGAATATTTAGAGAGTCTAGGGTATATTTGCATCAAGGCTTCTGATGGGCAAATGGCTATTGAGAAGTTCCAAGACAACAAGATAGACATGCTGCTTCTTGATGTTATGCTTCCTGTTATGAATGGGTTGGAAGTTCTGAAAGTTGTTAGAGAAAATAGCAAAATTCCAGTACTGATGTTGACGGCGCTTGGTGATGATGAGACTATGATTAAGAGCTTTGACCTACTTGTTGATGGCTATATCACGAAGCCTTTTTCCTTAGAAGTTCTTGGTAAGAGAATAGAGGCCATAAGAAAACGCTACTATACAGATATTGATCTGTGGATCTATGAAGATGTTCGAGTTAATTTTTCTGCCTTTCAAGCAACCTATAAAGGTCAAGAAGTTAAGTTAACAACCAAGGAGTTTGAGGTTTTGCATTTGCTCTGCCAGAACGAAAACCAAGTGCTGAGTCGTGGGCAAATTTTAGATCACGTCTGGGAAGATTCTGCTGATGCTCCCATAGATAGAATAGTCGATGCCTATATAAAAGAATTACGCAAAAAACTAAATTTAGATTGCATTAAGACCATAAAAAATGTAGGTTATGTATTACAAAGAAAGTAATTTGCTGAGGTTAAGGTCAAAATGCGCAAACTAAAAATTTTACCAAAAACTTTTTTATATACTTTGGGTATCCTAGTGACAGTTGTACTGATTGCGCACTTGACAATTTATTTGGTTTTTCCAGCGCTTTACCTAGAAAATAGAAAAAATGATCTTAGTACCAGGGCAGACCTTTTGGCAGAGAATTTATATGGCTTGAGTAGAACTGAGATCGAAAAATCAATTAATCTCTTTAATAGAAGTAACGATATCAGTGTTAGCTTAAAAGATCCTTACCGCACCAATCCAGGAAAATTAGAAGTTCCTATTGATGACAAAGTTGGTCGTATGCCTGGTAGTGATAAAAACTCTTTGTTTATCGAAGATAGAAGAGTAAAAAGCTCAGAGGGTCAGGAGTTGACAATTCAATTGATTTCCTCACAAGAACTTTTCCATGAGGCCAAAGAATTAACCTTAGATATTTTGCCTTATTCCTTGATTATCTGTTTAATATCTGCAGCCATACTTTCATATATTTATGCACGAAAAATAACTAAACCTTTGATTGATATAAAATCAGTTACCAGCCGTATGAAGCAATTAGAGGAAGATGCTTTTTTTGAAGTTGATTCTGAAGATGAGATCGGTGAGTTTAAGGCTCAGGTAAATAGTGTATATGATCAACTGCTACAAATTATTTCTGAACTCCAAGAAAAGAACGAATACATGCTCAACACTGAGAAGCAGAAGGTAGATTTTTTGCGCAGTACTTCACATGAGCTCAAGACCCCACTAGCAAGCTTAAGAATTATGCTTGAAAATATGCAGCTAAATATTGGAAAATATGCAGATAGAGATAAATACCTACTCGAGAGTATTAATGAAGTTGATAGAATGACTGAGCTAATGAGTGAAATATTGAATGTTTCGAAGTTGCAAGAAATTAATAGCCCTAGTGAGAATTTAGATCTTGAAGAAGTCTTGAATGAAGTTTTGGCAGAGTATAGAGTGCTGATAAAAGCTAAGTCCATCAAACTTTGTGTGGAGCTAGATGGGGAAAAAATTTTTATAGCTAAATCTGCACTTAAGAAAGTACTTTCTAATTTAATCAGTAATGCCGTTAAATATACAGAAGAAGCTGGCAGTATACATATTTACACTGACCAGGAGAAGCTATATATAGAAAATACAGGAAAAGTTCTAAATGAAAATGAACTAAAGAAGGTTTTTGAAATCTTTTATAGAAGTGAAGTTAAGGACAAAAATTATTTACAAGAGGGCAATGGTTTAGGACTTTATGTGGTTAAGAATATTTTAGATCTTTATGGTTTTACTTATGATTTTAAGGCAAGTTCTGCAGGAATGGTTTTTGTCATTGACTTGAAGCATAATTAGTTTTTTATGGCATCCAAACAGTGAAAAAGACGAAGAATTGTCAAATTCAGTCTTGTTTACAAAATAAGTAATAAATTTTATCCATAAGGTGTTATTATTAAGTGTGAACGAAATGCTAATAGATAAATAGTCGCTGTTGCTTTTGGGCAAGAACGCTAGAGGGAGGTTGTTATGGCATATAGAATGATTTTGAATGAACGCTCTTACTTTGGTGCAGGAGCAATTGAGAATATTCCAGTAGAGTTTAAGGGCCGTGGATTGAAGAAGGCGGTTGTTATTACTGATAAAGGCTTGTTAAAAGCTGGCGTAGTAGATAATGTTACAGCTATTTTAGACAGAGAAAATATTGACTATGAAATTTTCGATGAAGTTAATCCAAACCCATCAGTTGACAATGTTAAAGCAGGTGTCGAATTTGTTAAAAAATCAAATGCAGATTGCTTAATCGCTATTGGTGGTGGTTCTTCAATGGATACAGCAAAAGCTGTTGGTATTATTATTGAAAACCCTGAATTTGCAGATGTTGTCAGCCTAGAAGGTGTTGCTGATACTAAACACAAGGCTATGATGACTTTTGCAGTTCCTACAACAGCAGGTACAGGTGCAGAGGTTACAATTAACTACGTTATTACCGATACAGCTAATAAACGTAAATTTGTTTGTGTAGACCCTAATGATATTCCTGATGTCGCATTTGTAGATAGCGATATGATGATGTCAATGCCAGCTAAATTAGCAGCTGCTACAGGTATGGATGCTTTGACACACGCTATTGAAGGTTACATTACACCAGGTGCTTGGGAAATGAGTGACATGGTTCACATCAAAGCAATTGAAATGATTGGTGCAAATATTAGAGCAGCAGTTAAAGGTGATCCAAAGGCTAGAGAAAACATGGCAACTGCTCAATACATAGCAGCTATGGGATATTCAAACGTAGGACTAGGTCTAGTTCACGGTATGAGTCACCCACTAAGCGCATGGTATGGAATTGCTCACGGTCAAGCAAATGCAATTTTACTTCCAACAGTAATGCGTTATAACAAAGACTTTACTGGTGAAAAATACAGAGACATTGCAAAAGTATTAGGTGTAGAAAATACAGAATCTATGTCAATTGAAGAAGCAAGAGATGCAGCTTGTGATGCAGTTCTACAAATTGCTAAAGATGTAGAAATGACAGCTAAATTGTCAGAATTAGGTGTAAAAGCAGAAGATCTACCAGAGATTGCAAAAGATGCTTTGGCAGACGTTTGTACACCAGGAAACCCAAGAGAAGCAAAATTAGATGAAATCTTAGAATTATACAAATCTTTGATGTAAGACTTTGACCTTAGATTTTTAGTTAAGGCTCTTTAATTAATTTGAATTATAAAGCTACATGGCAGTGTACCGCCCCGAAAAAGTTAGACCAAAATCTAACGATTTTAAGGTAGGTATACAGATTCAAGTCATGTAGCTTTTCTTTTTTGTACCGATTTAGAATATATTTGTTAGAATGTATGCGAAGTGGAATATAATTAATTTGCTAAATTGATTGTGCGATGAATAAATTAGATTTTAAAGAAAAGGAAGAAATATGGATTTTAAAGCGTTATTAAAAGCAGGTGGTATTTTTGTAGTTGTTGTACTGGGTTTATGGTTCATAAGGGGAGTATTCAATTTTATTTCTAAATGGATAGTTTCACCAGGACTAATTCTTGTTGCTCTAATTGTGGCATTTTTTGCTTACAAGTTCTTTAGAGGACATGATAATACTGGTAATAAGAATACAAACTCAAATACTAATACAAACACAAATTCTAACAATGCTAACAATCATGATGATTTTAACTAATTAGATAGTAAAATTAGGTGGGAAAAGAAATTGGAAACTAAATCTATGAAGAAAATTTTGGTCTTGTCTAGTAGTACAGGTAGCGGCCATAATAGGGCGGCGGAGGCTATTATTGAGGCGTGGGAAGCGAGAGGTATGGAATGCAAAATGTTCGATATCTTAAGTTTCTTCAGTGAGAAGGTTAGAGAGACAGTTGTTAATCTATATAACGGTGCGATTAATAGCATGGCAGATGGCTGGGGTATTCTTTACAGGACTGCTGAAATAACGGACAAAATTTCTTTTTTTGCGCCGACATACTGGTTTAATAGTACATACGCTAAGAAATTATATGAGCATATAAAAAAAGAAAAATATGATGCAGTAGTATGTACACATATGTTTTCGATGGAAACAGTCACAAAGTTAAAAAGAGAAGGTTACCTAAAAATTCCAAGTTTTGCAGTAATTACCGATTATGCAATGTATCCATTTGTAGCAAAAACTGACGTTGATTATTATTTTGTATCTTGCCCAGAGGTCAAAGCTGCTTTCCTTGAACACGATTTTTCTGAAGATAGGATTATTGTTTCAGGAATCCCAGTTTCAGCTAAGTTTAGTGCAGACCTAAGTAAAGAGGAAGCAAGAAAGCAATTGGGCTTGCCAGTAGAAGGTGACGTATACCTGATAATGATGGGTGGTACAGGATTTGGTAATGCGAATGAACTAACAGAGAGTATTTTAAAAAAGTCACCGAAAGCTTATATCGTTGTCTTTACCGGTAATAACTCTAAGCTCAAAGAAGAATTTGAGGAAGAATATTCTGAGGCAGGCAATGTAATTGCTTTAGGATTCACAGACAAAGTACATTTATATATGCGAGCCGGAGATGTTTTGCTTACGAAGCCAGGAGGTTTAAGTAGTACAGAAGCATGTGTAGCGAATATTCCTTTGGTACACACTAGTGCAATACCAGGATTAGAAACAGAAAATTTAGAATACTTCATAAAAAAAGGTATGAGTGCAACAGCGGATAATGCAGAAGATTTTGCAGAGGTAGCATATAATCTAATTAACGATAAAGTAGCAGCTACTACAATGCGCAAAGCTCAAACGGCAAATACTAATGCTAATTCAGCAAAGGATATTGCTGAGTTTATTTTGGAGAAAGTTCAATAAAATAGTGAGAGCCATTGTCTTGCTGTTTTTGGTGTGCGAATGGAGGTTCTCATGAAAATGTTCAAAAAGCTGAAATCAGCTAATGATTCTAAAATTCAAGAAAACACACAAAGAGAAAAAATAGATAACTTAAAGAAATTTTCGAATGCTTCTGCGGATGAAACTCTTTCTATACTAGGAACTAGAGTTGAAGGTTTAACAACTGAAGAAGTTGAAGCTAGAAGAGAAGAGTACGGCTTGAACGAGTTTGAAAAAGCTGAAAAACATACCATGCTAGGTAGGTTGTTCGAAGCTATCATTAACCCTTTTAATATTATATTGTTGATTATAGCTGGAGTTAGTTTTGTTACAGACGTTGTCATAAGTCCAGAAGCTGATTATTTCACAATTTTAATAATTTTATTCATGGTAACTTTATCATCTGCAGTTTCATTTGTTCAAAGTAGAAACTCTGACAAAGCTGCCGCAAGTTTACAGAGTTTGGTTGCAAATACTTGTCATGTGTACAGAAACAATGAATTAGTTGAAATCAATATTGATGAAGTAGTACCAGGTGATATTGTTTATTTATCATCAGGAGATATGTTGCCAGCAGATGTTAGATTTATTAGGGCTAAAGATACTTTTATTTCTCAATCTGCACTTACCGGTGAATCACAACCTGTAGAGAAATATGTTGATGTCAAAACTCCAAATCAAGATCTAACTGATATTGAGAATATTGCATTATTGGGTTCAGACTTGGTTAGTGGAAGTGCGTTAGCGGTAGTTTTAACCACAGGATCTAACACTTATTTTAGTAGTATTGCTGAGGCGGCAACTAGTGACAAAGCTGAATCAAGCTATGATAGAGGAATTTATTCAGTTAGTAAACTTCTTTTGAGAATGATGCTTTTGTTGGTGCCTATAGTTTTTGTAATTAATGCTTTCTTCAAAGAAGATTGGCTTAACGCTTTGCTTTTCTCAGTAAGCTTAGCGGTCGGTTTAACTCCAGAAATGTTGCCAGTTATCATGACGACTACACTTTCACGTGGTGCGGTTAACATGAGTAAAAGGAAAGTTATTGTTCGTAAACTTGGTTCAATCCAAACTTTTGGCGAAATGGATATTCTTTGTACTGACAAAACCGGTACTTTGACCGAGGATAAAATTGTTCTAGAGAAATATATGAACTTAAATGGTCAAGACGATAGAAGAGTTTTACGCCATGCCTACCTTAACTCATATTTCCAAACAGGTTTGAAAAATTTAATAGATATCGCGGTAATTAATAGAGCTAATAAATATGGGATGAGTGATATCTTAAATGGCTACGAAAGAATTGATGAGGTGCCATTTGACTTTGCTAGACGTAGAATGAGTGTTGTCCTAGAAGATAAGAATGGCAAACGCCAGCTAATCACAAAAGGTGCTGTTGAAGAAGTTATGGATATCTGTAGTTTCGCAGAAATAAATGGTGAAGTTTTGCCACTGGAAGAGCGAGAAATTCAAATTGCTATGGATACTTATAAGGAGCACAATGATGCGGGTTTACGTATGCTTGCAGTTGCACAAAAAAATGAAGTGCCAGAAGCAGGTGCTTTTTCTGTTGAAGATGAGAATGACATGGTGTTAATTGGATTTATTGCTTTCTTAGACCCACCAAAAGAAAGTTCTGAAGAAGCTATCAGAATTCTTAAAGAGTATGGTGTGAGACCGATAGTTTTAACCGGAGACAGTGAAGGTGTAGCAATGAAAGTATGTCAAAAAGTTGGAATTGATGTACATTATCACTATCAAGGTCATGAAGTAGAAGCGATGAGTGATGCTGCACTTCAAAATGCCGTAGAAAAAGCTAACTTATTCAGTAAGCTTTCTCCAATGCAAAAAGAGAGAGTCGTCAAAGCGTTACAATCTAAAGGACATACAGTTGGATATATGGGAGATGGTATAAATGATACCCCTGCTCTAAGACAAGCTGATGTTGGTATTTCTGTAGATTCAGCAGTTGATATAGCTAAAGAAACAGCGGATATAATCTTGCTAGAAAAAGATTTGATGGTACTAGAAAACGGTATTATCGAAGGAAGAAAAACTTTCGGAAATATGATGAAATACCTGAAACTTGCTGTTAGTGGTAATGTGGGCAATATGATTTCTGTTATAATCGCAAGCATTTTCTTGCCATTCCTACCTATGCTACCAGTACAAATTCTAGCTCAGAACTTACTTAACGATTTCGCCCAAATGGGTATAGCACTAGATAATGTAGATGCAGAGTATGTTCGAAAACCAAAGAGATGGGATACAAAAGAAATCCAAGAATTCATGTGGATTATGGGCCCTGTCAGCTCGATATTTGATATATGTATCTTTATTGCACTATGGTTTGGTATGGGTTTCAACACAATAGGACAAGCGATCTACTTCCAAGCAGGGTGGTTTGTTTTCGGTACGATTTCTCAGATATTAATTATTTATTTGCTGAGAACCGAGAGAATACCTTTCTTCAAGAGTAAACCAGCTAAGGTACTAGTCGGCTTAACTTTATCCGTATCAGTGGCTGTTTTGGCACTTGCGTTTACACCTATAGCTATTAGCTTAGATATGGGAATTTTGAGCTGGAGTTATATGCTTTACTTGCTACCTGTTCTTTTAGGATATGCTTTAACAACAGAATGGGTTAAGAGTTTAATGAACAAAAATAATTAATTGAGGGATTGTGTTATTGATATTGATTAGGATTGAATTAGTCACTTAATCGTATAATAAGTTTGATTGGACTTAATTTTGTTGGAAATATAGTTATGAAAAGAGTAAAATTGTCTAAACAGATGATACGGACAATTAGCTCAGTTGGTTAGAGCGCATGCTTCACATGCATGAGGGCGCTGGTTCGAGCCCAGTATTGCCCACCATAATAGTTTTATTAAAACAGAGAAATCCTTGAAAGTAAGTATCACGCTATGTTTCAAGGATTTTTTCGTTTTATTCAAGGGTTTAAATATTTGATTAAACTGACCTAAATTTACCCAAATTTACCCAGAGTTTTTATTCAGATAGCAATTCAAAGATCTCTGAAATTATCTTAGAAATTTCTCGACTTTTTTCTTTTGCTTTAAGTTCTTCTTTGGACAAACGAAGATCGTGCACATATGTGTCTAACGTATTGATGTGTTTGACAATACTAGAACACAATTCATGAAAAAATTCACTTTTGCTTGCAAATTATTCACATTATGTGGATAATAAAATTATACCATTTAATTGTAATTACATACCCAACTAGTAGTTAAGCAAAAAATCAGATTATCGTTTTATGTATATGGGTGCATCTAGACATGCATATGTAGTTAGAGGATACCATGGGTCTACATATATGAGCATTTAGAATCCTTACAATGCGTCATATGAAACTGTTCAGTATGGAAGTAGAATGTTGTTATCAGGTGTAGAAAGCACATGGGAGCACAGCATTTACGATTTCAAATAGATTGGAGACGTTCTGTTTATGATGAAAAATAAATTTAAAATTATAATATTTGTTTTTATACTACTGCTCTCAGCTTGCTCAGTTAAAGACTTAGAGAGAAAAACTAGTTGTGAAAAAAATCCAGATATCCCAATTGATATGGAGGAGTATAAGGAAGCAGAAGGTGTGCTCCCACCACTAATTAAATATAATGATAAATTTTATATGTTGGATCCTAGAGATTTGAGTACTAAAGAACCTATTCTAGAATTACCAGAAGAGGATAATTATAGAGAAGTTGGTGAAGTTGAATGTTTAATTCATCAATTAGCAGCAGATGAAAGCTTGAAAAATAAAAAGAATTTTACAGGAAGAACCTTAAAATTGGGAACTAAAATATTTGCTAGTGAGAAAGATCCAGATCATATATACATAGAAAATGTAAACTGTGAAAAATATAAAGACAATCCAAAAGCGAGTAAATATTTCTGCCTAGAAAGGATTGAGCTAGAATAATTTGAAAAAACATTTATTACTAAGCAAAAAGCGAAAGAAGGAATATTGCCCACCAAGATTAAAGCCTGTAACTATCGTGATTACAGGCTTTTGTATTTTTAATAATTTGGTTGAAATCAAGAAAGGTAATGCAAAAGTAGTGCAATTACGATGTTAATTCGTGGTGTTGATATTGCTGAAATCTACATACAAAAAACCAGCAAAACCACAGTAAATATATAACGAAAATGTGCTAATCTAATAAGTGTGTCTATTCTGTGATTATTACAATCTGAATAGATAAATTAGCACGAACTATCTATAATCTATGCTAACGGGAAGGGGCGAGTTTCGATGAGAAAACAAAGAGTTTTGCTGACTGGTGCCACCGGCTCTATGGGAGAGGAGACTTTAGCAGCTTTAATTAAAGATATAGATATTCAAGATATTGTTGTTTTTGCTTTAGATAGTGAGAGAGACAGATCAATAATTGCAAAATATAACGAATATTTAGGGAGTGGTTTAGAAGTAATCTGGGGAGATTTGACCAGTTACTATGATTGTAGAAGAGCAGTACGTAATGTAGATATAGTCTTGCATTTAGCAGCTTTAGTTTCTCCTTTGGCAGATAAGCATCCGCAACTTGCTATGGAAGTCAATCTTGGGTCTACTTACAATTTATTACACGCAATCAAAGAAGAGAAAAAGGATAAGGATATTAAATTCCTTTATATTGGAACAGTTGCAGAAACAGGAGATCGCTTACCACCTATACATTGGGGAAGAATTGGCGATCCAATTAAACCGAGTATTTATGATTATTATGCCGTCAGTAAAGTTGCAGCGGAGAGAACAGTTATAGAGTCAGGTTTGAAATACTGGGTGAGCTTCAGGCAAACAGGTATTGTTGGTAGTGGCATGGCTAAGATTTTTGAACCAATAATTTTGCATAATCCTTTGAATAATGTTTTGGAGTATATTTCAGATAGTGACTCAGCTGAGCTTTTAAGAAGTTTTTGTCGCCAGATAAAAGAAAATGAAATTCCTGAAGATTTTTGGCAGCATTGCTACAACATGGGTGGTGGCGATACCAACAGGGCAAGTGGTATTGAGCTTTATGAGAGAATTTTTGCTATTGTTGGTTTTCATAGAGTTAGAGAAGCTTTAGAGCCAAAAGTCATTGCCTCAAATAACTTTCATGGACAGTATTTTTTGGACTCTTATAAACTTGAGGAACAGTTTAAGTTTAGAACTAATAGTTTGGATTATTTTTATAAAAAGTATGCGAAACGGATTGGTAGGTCTGCAAAATGGATTTATAAGATGCGCAATTGGGCTGGAATACAAAAGATTATAGCGTGGATTATTCGTAAGCTGTTTAGAGGTTTAGGTAAAAGAAATGGCGGAACAATTAGAGGTATAAAACAATTAGGAGAACCCTATATTGCTGCATATTGGGGTAGCAAAAATTATTGGGATTCACTTCCAAGTTCATATGCTGAACTGCCAGACGAATTGTTTAGACCACTTAATCTCTATGATGTTGTTGAAATTGATCACGGATACGATGATACCAAGCCTGAATCTGAATTAACTTATGAAGATGTTAAATCTGCTGTGGAATTTAGAGGTGGCGAGCTTTTGTCTAATTCGATGCAAACTGGTAATTGGCAAAGTAAATTAGAGATGCGTTGTGCCTTTGGACATGAATTTAGTGCTTCACCAAGGTTGATTCTGCATGCTGGACATGGATGCCCTGAATGTGAGAATAAAAGCTGGAATTACGGTAATAGAGCCAAAGTCAATAAGTTCTTAGCCCAAGTTTGGTATCCATTACATGCCGCTGATGAGCCAGTTTTTGAGTACGAAAAAACAGTGCATCCGGATATCATATTTGAGAACAATATCTCTCCAAAAGAAGATCGTTTCATATAGTTTTTGCTTTGTTTGAATAATTAACCTTGATTAATGTTGTATTTATAATATTTATGTTGAGGTCACGGGCTGTTCATAATTACCCTTTACAATTTAATATGAGTTTCTGAAAGCTAGAAAAGGTATTTAGAAACAATAAAAGTATAAACATTTAATGGAGGAAAACGCATGAAAAAATTATTAAATATAGGATTAAGTTTGACTTTGGCTCTTAGTCTAGCTGCTTGTGGAGCTAATACCAAACCTACAGAAGCTGGAGCAGCAAAATCTGAGAATACAACTACAAGCAATATAGTTGAAGCTGACAAATCAGATGATACAAAATCTAGTGAAAGCGGTACTAAATCTTCTGTGGATAAAACTACAACTGTTAAAATCCTAAATATAATAGATGTAAATAAAAAAGCTTTGGAATTAGCAGGTAATGAAGCTGTAGTAACCAAAATCGAATTGGATAAAGACCGAAATGTTTACAAATATGAGATCGAGGTTGAAGCACCAGGAGTAGAACATGAGATTGAAATAAATGCAGAAAACGGTGAGGTCTTAAAACATAATCAAGAGAAGAGTAATGATTATGAAAAAATCAAAGCTAAAACAGCAGGAGTTATGTCAATCGAAGAAGCTGTTGAGAAAATCAAAGCTAACTCAAGCTTCACTAATCCTTTTGTACACTCAATTGAACTAGATGAAGATGATAATGTAGTTAAATATGAGGCGGAAGTTCGCTCTGATAGCAAAGAGTATGATGTAGAGATTGATGCTAAATCTGGGGAAGTTTATAAGTTGGAAGTTGATAACGATAAATTCTTTGATTTTGACTTTGATTTTGACTTTGACTAAATCATAACTGGGTTTTAAATAAGTTATTTAAGGTTAACCTTGATCTGCAAAGATTGGGGTTTTCTTGTAATAAGAAAATTTGATCTGACATGAATTTGGTAAAGTGGAATAAATATACCTTTTGGATTTGCGATTTGCGTTAGAATATATATAAACGTAAAAATAAGTATTGGAGGGAAATACAATGCAAACATTAAAAACAGTTAAAGCAGTTGCGAAGACATTTTTAGTAGTAACAGGAATTTACTTTGTACTATATTACTTAGATTATAAAGAAATTGGCAAAGATGTAAAAAGAGCTAAAAGAGCTAAGAGACGTTGGTTCTAGGATTTTGTTTAATAAGCTTTAGTACTAATTTTTAGATGAAAAATTCTAGAAAAATTAAGTTTGATAATCAAATTTGGAGTGAAAGATGAGCGAAGCATTTTCAAGAGTCAAAGAGATTATACAAGCAGGTGTAGACGATAAAGTTTTTAGTGGTGCAACCCTAGAAATTTCACTTTATTCCTAAAACCATTAATGGAATAAACAGAAAAGAATTTTTTAACAAGTAGGCTTGTTACTTTATATAAAATAATTAATTTTATAATGGTATTAGATTAGAAGAAAGAGCGTTTAAGCTCGGTGGCATATAGATGTTGCAGGTCTAGTCTAATATCATTTTTTTATTAAATTATAAAAGGAGATTTTTATGCAAAAGAATATAGTGAACAGTATGGAAGAATTGATTGGCAAAACACCTTTATTTAAACCTAATAAATGGCTTAAATCACATGGCTTGGAGAATAGTGAGTTTGCTTTTAAATTGGAGGCACAGAATCCTAGCGGTTCAGTTAAAGATAGAACTGCTTTAGGAATGATTTTAGCCCTAGAAAAAGCTGGAGAGCTTAAAGATGGCTCAACAATTATTGAGGCTAGTTCAGGAAATATGGCTGTTAGTTTAGCAGCAGTAGCAGCTGCACGAGGATATAAAGCAATTTTCACAATGCCAGATTCTATGACAGAAGAAAGAAGAAAGATGATCAGTGCTTATGGTGCGAAATTAGTTTTGACCCCAGGAGCAGATGGTATGAATGGTGCAATAGCTAAAGCAAAAGAACTAAATGCAGAGATAGAAAACTCAATTATCCCATCACAATTCAAAAATCCATCTAACCCAGCCTATCACGATGCTACAACAGGTGTAGAGATCTGGGAACAAACTGCCGGGGAAGTAGATATTCTTGTAGCTGGTGTAGGTACTGGTGGTACAATTTCAGGTGCAGGTAAATACTTAAAAGAGCAAAATCCAGAAATTAAAATTTTTGCTGTAGAGCCTGATACTTCTGCAGTTATATCTGGAGATAAACCAGGGAAGCATGGTATTCAAGGAATTGGAGCAGGATTTGTTCCAGACAACTTGGACAAAAATTTGCTAGATGGAGTAATCCAAGTTGAGACAGATGCTGCAAAAGAAGCAAGTAGAGAGTTAGCAAGAACAGAAGGACTATTAGTAGGTATCTCAAGTGGTGCTGCTTTGGTAGCTTCAAGAAAGGTTCTAGAAAATTCTAAGTTTGCAGGCAAAACAGTTGTTACAGTTTTACCAGATTCAGGTGATAGATACTTATCAACAGATACTTTTGGGACAGTAGAAGAATAATCATATCGGAGATATTTATGCATAGATATCAGAATGTATTAAGTGAACTAGATTTAGTTTACCAGAGAAATAATCTGAACAAAGAGAGTTCAGAAGCTATACCAGAGATTGCTCAAGTTGAGAAAGCTCTGGAGCTTATCCGATCTATTATTTTTCCCGTATTCTCTAACAAAGAGCATTTGGATATGTCGGCAGAGCTGGCTCAATTTGTTGAGATAATGGAAATTGAGATATGCAGAAGTCTTAACTTGAAACCAGAATTGAAAAAACTAGAAAGAACAGAGCGACACAAAGAAGCGAAAAGAATCTTAAATGATTATCTATCTCAATTGCCAGAGATATTGGAGCTTTTGCTAGGTGACCTAGACGCTATTTACGAAGGTGATCCGGCAGCAGAATCTCGCATGGAAATAGCGATATCATACTTGTCGTATCAAGCTATAGTAATCTATAGACTGGCACACCCCTTCTATGAAGCAGGTGTCCCTATAATTCCAAAGTTAATGTCGGAATATGCGCACAAACTAACTGGTGTAGATATCCATCCTGGTGCTCAAATTGGTAAGAACTTTTTCATTGATCATGGTACAGGAATTGTTATTGGTGAAAGTGCAGTTATAGGTGATAACGTAAAGATTTATCAAGGTGTTACTTTAGGAGCTTTATCCTTGAAAGAAGGAAGAGATTTGCGTTTTGTGAAACGTCACCCAACTATTGGGAATAGGGTGGTTATTTATGCCAACGCCACTATCTTGGGTGGAGATACGGTTATAGGTGATGGAGTAATTATCGGTGGAGGTACTTTTATTACAAAATCCGTCGAAGAGAATACACAAGTTTACCTAGATGCGAAAAAATTACCAATTAAGTCAAGAAAATAAATCAAATTTAGTATAATATGTAGAAGGTAATCTAAATATTAAAAGTTTATTGCTAAAGGTAAAAGATAGTACTAAAGAAAAATAGTACTTAATAGAAAGGGTAATGTATGACTTACTTAAATTTAGTAGAGAAAGAATTGAATGAATTGAAATCAGCTTTGCACGCTGAGGAAGCTGTTTTGCAAGAAAATGAATTCCCTGTAGAAGAATTTGAGACATATACTGTAGGTGATATTTTAGTTAAGATGAGAAATCACTATGAAACAGCACCTAATGTTAAGCGTACACTAGCTATGCAGGAAAAAGTAAAAATCGATGTTCTATTGAAGAGTATTGCGCATTTAGAAGCACAATCTGAAGAGCTAAATTCTGCAGATGCACACAAGAGATTATTAGAGAATATTTCAGCAGCAAAAGAATATTTTGTAGAGCATACACGTAGACCAGAATATGCACATTATGCTGATGGTGAAACAGTTGGACATATGCCAAAATTCATTTATTTAAATGAAACTCAAGCTCAATACTTTAATGTCTATTTGGCTTACCAAGATTATGTTAGAGCTTTGGAAGCAGAAGGATCAGCATTAGAACTTATTCCTGAATTCATCAGTGTTGATACAGTTTCAGAAACAATGTTTAAATCCTTAATTGACGGCAAAAGTGTTGTATTCAATCCACAAGGTGATTTAGAATTCCTAGAAGACTTAGAAGCAAAACTTAATTAAAAATTATAAATTAAGTCGAAATTTAGGTGAAAATTAGAATAATGACCCCAGTATTATGAATCAAACTGAGTTAGCAGAGTTGATTAGAGAGCTGGGGTTTTCTGTTTAGAAAAGTTATATTAAAGAAAAGGTGATGTAATGATTGAAAAATTAAATGGTTCATGTTCAGCTAATGCGCAATGCGCAAATACTATTAAGGTCCTAAGCTACAACTTGCGTATGGATAATCCGGATGATCCACATGTGTGGGCAGAAAGAAAAGCAGTTGCCTTTAACTTGATTAGAGAGGTTAACCCTGACTTAATTGGTTTGCAAGAAGCTCAAGAGCATATGTTTAATGATGTGAAAGAAGAGCTTAGTGATACATACTTTATCTTTGGCGAAGCAAGATCTCTGGAAGAGGGAACCGAAGCGACCCCTGTCTTAGCCAAGAAAGATAGATTTAATGTTTTATATGAACATAGTTTTATGTTGTCTGAAACCCCTGATATCAAATACTCCAAAGGTTGGGATGGCGATCTTGAACGCATTGCAAGTTTCTTTATTCTTGAAGATAAAGTAGATCTGCAAGCATTTGTATTTTTTAATACTCATTTTGATCATGCGGGAGTTGAAGCCAGAATCAATGCATCTTTACTTATGAGCCAAATTATTGAATCTTATCATTTCCAAGGTATTGAATCAGTTTTAACAGGTGATTTTAATGCGACTCCAGATCTGGATGATATTAAAGGTTTATTAGAAAATCCAGAACTTAATAATTCATTTGCTAGTATGACTAACGAAGAACAACATAATTCTTTGAGTTTCCATGGATTTAAGGGAAAGATTGAAGGCACGCCTATTGACCATATCTTTGTCAGTAAACCTTGGTCTTTGAAGAATGTTAAGTTAGAGAGGTTTTCCGAAAATGGAATTTATCCATCCGATCATTATCCGATTAGTGCAGAAGTTCATAAAGGGTAAAGAAATGTTCCATTTTCTATAATATCGAAAAAGTAGTAGAGCAATAGATATAAAATCAAATAATAAATTTAAAGTTATTAATAGTTGGGCGTTAAATCTGTACCGACCCCCAAAAGTTAGACCAAAATCTAACGAATGGGAGGTCGGTATTTTTATGGGTTTAACGCTTTTTAAATGCATATTTTCTTGAATTATTGTTATTTTACAGCAATATGCATATGAAAAAGTAACTGAAATATTAAAATAATATCTTAAATTAGAAAATGTTAATAAAATAGATAAAGAAAGTATGTATTTTATTGACAATGTTACTAATAAAGTATAAATTTAAATCAATAATCTGTGTAACAACGAACGAAAAAATATTTTTTGCACAGACGGAGGTAGTATATGAGAAATATATCTAGTAAAAACCGTAAAGCTAAGAGATTTACGTTCTCATTTTTAACATTAGCTTTGGTTTTTATTTTTTTTATAAAATTAGGCGCAGATAACTGGCCTCTAGATATGGGAAGTGCTCAACCACATTTTGTCGGATATAGAGCAGTTTCTATGTTGAATTGGAGCCCAGAAACAGATCCGTATGCAGATATGTTGCGTTCGAGAGTGCCTTTACAAACAAGAATTGGACATAATAAAGATACACAGATAAATCCTGATTTAAATGGTAAATCTGAGATCTTGTTAATGCAAGCTGACTATGGAAACTCTTTCTTTAATAGTACAGCATTGAATGACACATATGCAGAAAATGTCTTGCAATTTTGGCAATATGTAGATTATTGGTCACCATGGCATGGTGCTGCTACAGCAGAAGTTCCTTCTGCTTTATACGATCCAAAGACCAGTGATTGGAGGAATCGTGGATTTGAATTTGGTTTACTAAATATACCTAACCCAGCATATACCGATGCAGCACATAGAAATGGTGTTAAATCCATTGCTATATTATATGTTGACCCAAATTTCCGTCCTGGACAAACTGTGGATGAGTTCTTCATCAAGGATGAGAATGGCCGCTATATTATTGCTGATAATATGGTCAAAATGGCTAACTATTACGGATTTGATGGTTGGTTCATTAACTCAGAAGAGTGGAGCAATAAAAAAGATTGGGACGGCTTTAACAACCAATTACGTGAACAAGGCATGTATGTAAACTATTATGATACAAATAGTAGTTTTAACGCTTCTAAAGCTGAAAACCTAAAACACTCAGATAGTGTATTTGTAAACTATGGTTGGAGTGATAAATCAAGTTACGAGTATGCTATTAATAACGGTTATGATCCATATAAACAAGTGTTCGTAGGTGTTGAAGCTAATCAAGGTGGCTTTAATGGTGCGCATAATTCAACTAAAGTTGAAATCCTATACGAAGATGCGAACGCAGGCAAGAAGAGCCCAGTCACTTCTCTAGCTTTATTTACTCCTTCAGATATGTATCAAAGAGGTGTTAAAGTTGAAGGAAGTAAAGGAGAATATCCTGACTATCAATTGCCTCAATTCCAGTGGATGGTTGAAGAGAGAGAAAGGATGTACTTCTCTGGTGTTAAATCAAACCCGACAGATACAGGAAGAAAAGCAGGCTTTAGTAGACCAGATGTAGTTGTAAAGGATGCAAGCGGTTGGGCTGGTGTTGCTGATTTTGCCCCAGCTAGATCTGTAATCAGTGGAAGTAATTTCTACTCTGACTTTAATACAGGAAAAGGTCGTCAATATTTCTTAAATGGTCAAGTTTCAAAAGATGAGCTTTGGACAAATATTTCATTACAATCAATTCTACCTTCATGGCAATGGTGGGTAGAGAGTACAGGCGATAAACTTTCTGTAGATTACGATTACGGTACATCAGATGTAAGATTTGATGCTAACAATCAAGCAATGACTTTACCTTATGAACAAGTAGGTGCATATAATGGTGGTAGCTCATTGGTAATGTACGGAAAATTAAGTGAAAGTAATAAAGTTAATTTATTCAAAACTGATATTACTGTAGATAGTTCTAGCGAATTAAATATCACTTATAAAAAAGTATCGAATGATAGTGCAAAGATGAGCGTAGCTCTTCAATTTGAAGATTCAGGAAATGCAACTGAACTTATTGCATTAAATAATACCGAAGCTGCTGGCAATTGGGTCAGTGAAAAAGTTAATTTATCTGCTTACGCAGGCAGAAAGATTGCTAAGATTAGTTTACAAATTGATGGCCAATCAGATAAATATCAAATGAATATTGGTCGATTAGTAATAAGCAATAATAATGTTGCAGCTGCTACCCCAACAGGATTTAAAGTTGACAAATATTACCATGATGGACAACTTCATTTATCTTGGAATCTAGGAAGCTTCGATCAAGTTAACATGTACGAAGTTTATGCTAAAGATTCTTCTGGTAAACAAGTATTCTTAGGTGGTAATTTCAATGAGAATATTTATGTTAAGAATTTAAACGGATTAAGTGGTGATATAACATTACAATTATTTGCTATTAGCAAAAATGGTGAATATAGTGCACCAGCAGAAATAAGCTTATCTAGAAGTCATGCAGCTCAAAATATTCAGGTAAAAGAAATTTTGAAAGAAAACAAAGTCATGATGGCAGATGAAAAAGGTAAGATTAATGTTTCATGGAATAGTCCAGCTGCTGGAAATCCAGATTCTTACAGAATAACTGTTAATGCACTTTATGTTCCTGAAGGTGCAGAAGAGAAAACTTCATTCCAATTTGATATAGACGGAAGCTCTGTAAGCGAATCATTAGATATCCCGTTGGTAGAAGGTTATAGATATGATCTTACAATAGAAAGTATAGTTGGTGGACAAAGCGTCGCAACTGCAAGCTATAGAGGTAGATTACATGACAGCTACACAAGACCATATTCTGCTAAAGAGATGGAGTTAGAAAAAGATAATAATGGCAACGAGTCCTTGCTATTGCACTCACCAATTACTGAAGATTGGGACAAATTAGAATATTACTTCGAAGATTTAACAACTCCAGCTAAAGTATTTGTTAGGGCAGAATCCAAAGATTTCCCTAATAAGAGAGGTCTAAATCTTCCTAAGAAAGAAGGCTTAATTCAAGTAATATTGACTGATTATTCAGCTAATAGATCAGAAGCTATTTTGGTACAGTATAAAGACGGTACTTTAACTGAATTGACAGAATTAATTGATGAAACAGATTTCCCTGATGCAGAGTTGTTGAAGGCAGTTAAATCACAAGTTGGAAAATATCGTGAGCTACTAAAAACCTACAATGGCGAATTAGATTTAGTCGGCTTAGATGTTAGAGACTTAAGTGGTCTAGATAAATTTGATAAACTTTCATCATTAAAACTAGGTGAAAATCCTCAACTTAAAGAAGTTAAGAATCTAGCTAAATCTCTGAAAAATATAGAGTTAGGTGAACTTCCAGAATTGGAGCGTTTAGATCTATCAGGCCTAGCACTTGAGAAAATTGATGCTAAAGATATCTCAACTTCAAAAAATCTAAAATATGTAGATATTTCAAACAATAAATTAGATTTAATGGAAGGTACTGTTGAGAGAAAATTCTTAGACGCAGTGAAAAAAGTTCTAGAAGGTAATAGCGTTGGATTGGCAGAAAATTTGAAATTCAATATGCAAAGACCTATAGCATATAATGACCCTAAATTACCTAAGGAACTTAAGTATGAAGTTTCCGAAGGCACCACATATAATGTTTTAGAAGCCCTAAAAGGTGATAAGACAATCCGTGAAAATAACTATCTAGATTTGAAGGGATTACAAATCGATGGTCAAGAGGTAATTGCTCCAGACTTTGTCTTAGAAGATAATTTGAGTGATTATTCTGCTTATACAGCTAAGATTTTCGATTCAAGTACAGAAATGGTTAATAATCCAATTTCTGCAGCTAAGACTGAAACCTTTGTAGTTAGTTACTTCGACCCTGAAGGAAAACTAGTAGGAAAGACTAACTATATAATTGGAGCAGGTAAGGAAATTCAAGAAGACCTAGCTCTTGATGCTAAGATTTTAGGTTCAAATAAAGATGGTGATTTGGAACGTGCTTTCGATGGCGACATAACAACACAATATAAAGCCTGGGGATGGGGACGTGAGAAATTATGGCTCGCTTTTGATATAGGTGAGAGTCCAGTAGCAGAAAAATGGGTATTATACTCTGATAAAGAGGAAGATCCTGATGGGTATGTTCAAAATATAAAATCTGCGCGTCTTGAAGTATTAAATGTTGAAGCGACAGAAGAACAATTGAATGATAATGCGTTCTTAGCGAATGCAGAAAACTGGAAGACTGTTGGTGAATTCAGTGGAAATACTGGCTTCAAAGTTTCAGGAGATCTAGAACAACTTACAGATCGCTACTATAGATTTGTAATCGTAGAATCATCAGGATGGAACTCAGGTGTTGTTTCTGAATTGAAGATTATTGGTGTTAGAGATGCTACACTACGAGCTAAATTCAAACCTGAAATTAAAGATGTTATTATCAAAGAGGGTGAAGAGCTAGACCTAGAACAAGGTTTGGTTAATAAGGCAGATTTACCTGCTGGTACCCAAATCAATAGCAAGGTAGAGAGCGTAAATACAGAAAAAGCAGGTAAATATACTGGTCAATTAGAACTTGTTTTCCCTGACCAAAGTGTTAAGAATGTAGAAATTACTGTATTTGTAACTCCAAGAATTGATGTTGATAAAGGTCAACTTTCTGAGATGATAGAAAAAGCTAAAGCTATCCCGGAAAAAGGATATACAGCAGCATCAACTCAAAAACTAAAAGATGCTATTGCAGAAGCTGAAGCAATAAGGGATTTACCAAGTGCATCACAAAGTGATGTTGAAGAGCAAATTAAGAAGCTTACAGATACAATAAATAAATTGGAAATATATGGTGTCGTAAGTGATGAGAATATAGCTCTAAACAAGAATGTATTAGCGTATAATGCATACGATGGCGATGAAGTCCATAACCAAGTAACTCCTGGGGAAGAAATTGGTAAAGTTGTTGATGGAGACCTGAAAACAAAATGGTCACCTGGAGAAGTTACAAGTTCAGGTTGGTTCGTCTTAGATTTAGGTCAAGAGTATAAATTAGATTTAGCAAAATTCCATAATGCTTTCCCATATGAAAGATGGAATTACAATAAAGGAATCAATACTGCATCAGCCTCAATTGAGATTTTACGTGAGGGTGTAGATCCTAGCACACTAAATGATGAAGCTGTAGCAAGTAATTCTGATAACTGGGTAGAAATTGCTAAGTTTAGTAATAGCGAAGAAGATATCGCAGAGTTAGACCTAAGAGATGCTTCACAGCGTAAAGCTCGTTACATTAGAGTACATATTCTTGATTCAGGTACAGGTGGAGATTACGGAAGAGCAATCAGACTTCATGAATTTGAATTGTTTGGCTCAATAGAGACACCAGCTGATAAAGAAAAATTACAAAGCAAGTATGATGAGTTGAACAATATAGATAGAGATAAGTACACAGCTGAAAGCTTGAGTGCTTTAGACGAAGCTTTGAGAAGTGCAAAAGAGTTATTAGATTCAAGTACAGCTCAACAAATTAACATTGACAATGAGGTGGTTAAGTTAGAAGCTATTGAAGCATCATTAGTTTTAGTAAGAACAGTATCTTTTGATTTAAACTACGAAAACGCTCCAGCAATTGCAAGTCAAAAAGTTGCTAATAATAGTCTTTTGAAAGATGCTTTACCAGAAGAACCAGTCCGCAGTGGATATAAATTCTTAAGATGGACACTAGACGGATTAGGATTAAATGGAGATGAGATTGTCAACAAAGATATTACTTTAATAGCAGAATGGGAAAAATTAACTGACTATACTGAGCTTAGAAAGTTAGTAGCACTAGCTAAGGAAATCAAGGCTGATGACTATACAGAAGAAAGCTTTGCTAAGTTAGCAGAAGAAATTTCCAAAGCAGAAAAACTCCTAAATGATGACACAGCTGCTCAAGAAGAGTTGGATGAAGCTGTAGCTAAATTAAATGAAGCTATAGGTAAATTAGAGAAAGTCAAATACGAGTTAACTGTTAAAGGTGCATTAGCTAAGATACTGAATGCAGAAGTAATAGAACATAACTTAGAACTAGATCAAGATTTATTTATCGTCTTCGCAGAGAAACCAAGCAATGCAATTGAGACAGAAAAGTATACATTTAATGAGATCTATGACATTAAGTTAGAGAATGCTAAAGGTGAAGAAGTTAAAGCAAATGGAACTATTAAATTAGCCTTTACTCCAAAGACAAATGTTTCTGATAATACAGTCTTGGTACATGAAACAGAAGCTGGTTTAGTAGAAATGAGCTATGAAAAAGAAGGTAATAGAATTAGCTTCACAACAGATAGTTTCTCAAACTTTGGACTAGGTGTTAAGACTGAAGGCAAACCATTTGAGCCAGGTAAACCAGCAGAACCAGGTAAGCCAAATGTTCCTGGACAAAGCGGTGAGTCAGGTAATACTGATAAGGGTAAAATCAAGCAGTCAAGCAAGACTCCACCTACTAAAACAGGTGTAGCAATGAACATAGCTCCATACTTGTTGACAATAGTTCTATTAACTGCAGCATTTGTAATTGTTGTAGTTAGAAGAAAACTAGATGGTAAAAAGTAGTAAATTTACTTTACGATAAGACTTAAATAATTAAGTTTAATGAATAAAACGGAGTACTACAGAAATCTAATCTGTAAGTGCTCCGTTTGTATTTGTACTCTTTTGCTTTTCCTTATTAATAAATAGAGAACAATTCAATTACATGTCACTTTAGTTCAACATAATAGGAATGAGGTGTTAGTATTAGATTATAGTCTAAATTAGTTAAAGCTATTAAGAAATAAATATATGAGGAGGTACTAATAATGGATAAAAGATATACAGATAGAGGTAAACAAGGTCTAGTTGAAAATATGGAAGCATGGACATTAGATAATGATAAGTATCGTGTTACAGTATGGACAGGTAAGTATTTCCAAATGACTGTACAGGCTATTCAACCAGGTGATGACATAGATCTAGAAGTTCATGAAGACAGTGACCAATTCCTAAGAATTGAACAAGGAACTGGAGTTTGCCGAATGGGTGATGCTGAGGACAATTTAACCTTTGAAGAGAAGATTGAACCTGAAAGTGCTATTTTAGTACCTGCAGGAACATGGCATCAAATAGTTAATACTGGCGATGAAGTGATGAAATTCTACACAATTTATGCAAAGCCAGAGCACGTAGAGAGAACTGTTCATAAGACACATGAGAATGCAAATAATGATCCAAATGAAAATTAATATATAAATCTAGTATACTCATAGATATTTAGATGAATAGTAAAAAAGCATTCAATCCAGGCGATTGAATGCTTTTCTTAATTGCTAATCTTATGTCTTAAATTATTTACCTTGATTTGCTGCCGCAATAGCCTTGATAACATCTATACTGAATTTTTGGCAGTACTCTCCAAAAATGTGGTCGAACTCTTCCTCTGGGTGAAGTTCACTGTTACTTAGGATTCTTATACCTAATACTGGAACATCAAATTGGTAGCAAACTTGTGCTACTGCGTGACCTTCCATTTCTTCACAATCTGAACCGTATTTTTCGTGTAGGTAGTTAATTCTATCGATTTCTTTGTTCCAGATATCACCTGAACTAATTGTACCAACATATACATTTCCGTGATCGTAAGCTACAGATTTAGCGATTTCTAGAAGTTTCGCATCACTGTGTAGAACTTCTACGTCTTCAAATTTACCAGGAGTATTTGTTTTCATTTGAATTCCAGGCATTTCCCAATTTTTGAAGTCAATACCTTGACCTGCATCTCTGTGAGGTGAATTGTATGCACCTATGTTAATGATGTTTTCACCTAGAACAATATCACCTTGATGGTATGCTGGGTTGTGGCCACCTGATGTACCTTGGAAAATTACTGCGCTTGGGTTGAACTCTTGAATTGCTAGAGTTGTTACAATGGCAGCGTTTGTCATACCAACGTAGGAACGAAGAGTAACGACATCTTGACCTGAAATTGTTCCTCTTACAAATTTGTATGGACCAATCAATGTTTCCTTAGGATTCTCTAAAGTGGACTCTAAAATTGCATATTCAGATTCCATTGGACCGATAACAACAATAGGTCTAGAAGTTTCTTCTGATTTATCTTTTGTTGTTTCTGTTTTCTCTGATTCTTTAGAATTAGCATCGGTATTTTTACTTGCCTCAGTAGTTGTTGATGAACCAGATTCCTTGCTGTCAGGAGTATTTTGGTTTTGGCAGGAACTCAAACCTAATACACTTAGTGATAAAGCTAAAATTATAGCTGTTGCTTTTTTGAAATTACGAACTTTCATATAGATTCCTTTCTAAATATCGCCTTAAAGGCGAACAATCGACTTACAAAAACACTATAGCACAAGCTAATGACGAACAATAGTAATTTTTGCTAAAAATAAAAAGTTTGTTGAACTTGACAAGTTTTAATGATATATGTGTCAAAATATTGGGATTTTGAAGAAAGAATATTAAGTCACATATATAGGAAAACTTGAGAATGCTAACAACAAAAAACTCCATGAATTTAGATTCATGGAGTTTCCGATTAACTAAATAAGTAACAGTAATTATTTATTTAAAACAGATTCAAAGTCTGCAGAAATATTATCGTTTTCTGACCAGGCTTTTTGGTCTGCACCAGCTGAAACTTCTTTTATTTTTGCTTCAGTAGCTGCGGACTGATAGGCTGCTACGACTTTCGCTACAATTTCACTGTCCTTGTCTTTAGTTTTAACAGCCATTACATTTTTGTATTGACTTGCAACAGCAGCGATATTATCTGTATCAACAAAAATTCCGTCTTTGTATGGGTCAAAGCCTGCATCAACAGCAAAGTTTGTATTGGCAACAACTGCTGCTA
Source organism: uncultured Fastidiosipila sp. (assembly GCA_947253875.1). Taxonomy (GTDB): domain Bacteria; phylum Bacillota; class Clostridia; order Saccharofermentanales; family Fastidiosipilaceae; genus Fastidiosipila. Next base: position 34,237 of record CAMYAM010000005.1, read on the forward strand.
CATCTTTTATACCGATGAATATTTGTGCAGCATCAATACTTGTGATCTTAATATTTTTAGGATTGCTTGTTATATTAGATGTACTTGGAGTAATACCTGCAGCATCATCAATCTCTAAAACACCAGCTTGTTCTAGTAATAGTAATGCACGACCACCGTTTGTAGGGTCATTAGGAATAATAACTTCATCACCATTTTTGAGCTCATCAAGAGATTTGAGGTTGTGTGAATAAGCAGCCATAGGAGAGATGTATGTATAACCTACAGGCACAAGTTCTGACTTATTAGCTTTTACATAATCTACTAAATAAGCAACATGTTGGAAAGCATTCATATCGATGCTACCATCAGCTAAAGCTTGATTCGGCATTACATAGTCAGAAAATACTTCGATCTTGATATCTTCTCCATCAGCTTCAAGACGCTTCTCAACGTCTTCCCAAACTGCACGTTCTACATCGCCAACAACACCAATAGTAAAAGTTTTTTTACTGCTGTTTTGGCAGGCCACTAATGTGATTGCACTAACTAATGTTAATGCGTAAATTGCAAATTTCTTGAAAGTTTTCTTCATTTGCGTTTCCTCCTTTTATCATTCTATTATTTTTTTGAATGATCAATTTTATCAGCTATTCTGTCAGCTAAAACTTGAATTACAAAAACTATTAATAATATCAATATAGTTGCGACAATTGTCACATCATGATGATGTCTGTTATATCCTCTGGTAATTGCTAAATCACCTAAACCACCACCAGCAACTGTTCCTGCCATTGCTGTCAAACCAATTACACTTATTATTGAAACAGCAGAAGTTCTAATTATGTCTGGCAAAGCTTCTTTGATATAAACTTTAAACACTATTTGATTAGTACTCAGTCCCATACTCTGAGCAGCTTCTATAACATTTTTATCCAAGAGAATTAGAGTATTTTGAATTTGTCTGGCATAAAAAGGTATTGTAGAAACAACCAGAGGAACTATTGTTGCTAAAGTCCCTGTAGATCTACCAACTATTAGTCTTGTTACACCAACTAATAAAGCGATTAAAATTACAAATGGTATAGAACGGAAAATGTTTACGATTTTATCCAAGATTCTATATAGTCTAGGGTTATCCTTTATTCCTCCTGGCATAGTTAAAACTAGTAATACACCTAAGCCCAATCCTAATGGGAAGGCGATTAATGCTGTAAGGAAAGTCATAAAAATAGTTTCCAGACTAGCTTGAATTAACTCTCCAGGTATTTTTATTACATTAGGAATAATTTGTTCCAAAAAATTAAGAAGGTTTTGCATTTTGTTTTCTCTTTCTCTTTTAATAGATTTGTCAAATAAGTCAATTTTTTATTAGTTAAACAAGTTAATCTCTTTGAAGCTAATGTTTTCTGAAGCAAAGTAGTTTAAGGCTTCTTCTAGATTTTCACTAGATCCCGAAAGTGATACGAGTAAAGTCCCTACAGGCTTATCTTGAATAATCTCAATGTTACCAAAGAGAATACTTAGGGAAACATCATATTTGCTTGCAAGTTTAGCAATTAAAGGTTCTTTAGCACTGTCTCCAGCAAAATCTATTCGTATAAGTTTATCATTAGCTTCGATATTCATAATCTCTGGTCTTGTTAAAAGTTTAGCTAAACCTTGTTCTGTAGAACTTGCAGATTGAATGAACTCCTTGCTTAAATCTGTTTGTGGGTTAGTAAAGACATCAAAAACTTTACCTTCTTCTATAACTTTTCCATTTTGCATTACTGCAACTCTGTCACAAATATCTTTAATAACTGACATTTCGTGAGTAATTAGAACAATTGTGATTCCTGTTTTTTTGTTTATTTCTTTTAGTAAAGTCAAAATCGATTCAGTGGTCTTCGGATCTAGAGCGCTGGTAGCTTCGTCAGAAAGAAGTATTTCAGGGTTATTAGCGAGAGCTCTTGCAATAGATACTCTCTGTCTTTGGCCACCTGAAAGTTGAACTGGGTAAAAGTTCTTGTGACTACTTAAGCCTACAAGATCCAATAATTCATCAACTTTAGCATCAATTTCTGTTTTGCTCATGTTACTCTGTTTTAAAGGAAAGGCAATATTTTCGGCAACTGTAAGTTGTTTTAGGAGGTTGAAGTGTTGGAAAATCATGCCGATTTTTTTGCGAACTTGATTTAATTCCTTGTTGTTTAAATTAGAAATTTCTTTATCATTAATGAAAACTTCTCCGGAATTTTGTCTTTGTAACTGATTAATAACGCGCAGAAGTGTACTTTTGCCCGCACCAGAATATCCAATAATTCCGTAGATTTCACCAGATTCAATCTCTAAACTTACATTATTAACTGCATGTAGAATCCTATCTTTTTCATTTTGAGAATCATTCTCTACTTTGGGAAAATGTACAGACACGTTTTTTAGTTTAATCATATTTCCTCCTTGGTTATACAGCTATTAAATTAATAGACCTGCAAAAACCCTTTACTATAATTTATTCAGAGCTTTGTCCGAAGAAATTTCTGACAATTATATATGAAAAATAAATCAATTTGCAAGTGTTTAAGAAAAATTTTTGAAGATGATTTTGCGGTGAAAGTTACTTCTGAATTTTTGCTTTAGGATAGAAGAAAAATGTCTTGTTAAGATCTTGCAGATCTTATTGTACATATAAAACGCCACAGTGTTAAAATTAAGCACGGAATTATAATTTTTATGAGTGGGGTGGAAAGTATGAGAGTCAAAGCAGAACTTAACCTAAATGAAGCAATTGCAGCATTTCCTATCGAAGGGGAATTAGTAGGTGCACTAAGGTACGGTGATGGGCATATAAACGATACATTTTGTGTATATACTCAATTAGATTCTGGAGATGTGAAACGATACATACTCCAAAGATTAAGTTCAGTAGCATTCAAAGAGCCTGATCAGCTCATGCAGAACATAAACAAAGTGACTTTATTTTTGCAAGAAAAAATAAAATCCGCTGGCGGAGATGCAAACAAAGAAGCAATAAATCTTATCCACACAAAATCGGGTCAACTCTATTTCACAGATTCTAATTCCGAAAATTGGAGACTATACGACTTCGTTGAAGGTACATATTATTTATCTAAGGTAGAGAATGCAGAACAATTTCATGAGAGTGCTAGAACTTTTGGTAAGTTCCAAGCTTTGTTAGCAGATTTCCCAGCAGCAGAGCTATACGAAACAATAAAAAACTTCCACAATACAGTTGATCGTTTGAATAAGCTAAAGAAATCTGTAGAAGCAGACAAGATGAATAGAGTCAAAGAAGTTGCAGATGAATTGAGCTTCGTCGAAAAACGTGTTGCAGACTGTAGAGTCCTTGTAGATCAATTAAACAACGGTACACTTCCACTAAAAGTTACCCATAACGACACCAAGTTAAATAATATTCTATTTGATAAAAACTCGGACAAAGGTATTTGTGTAATTGACCTTGATACTGTAATGCCAGGACTATGTGCCTATGACTTCGGTGATTCTATAAGATTTGGAGCGAATACAGCAGCGGAGGATGAGCAAGATTTATCCAAGGTTAAATTCAATCTCAATCTGTTTGAGGTATATACCAAAGGGTATGCTGAGAGTAGCAAAGAAACACTAAGCGAAGCTGAGATTAAATCTTTGCCTTGGGGTGCAAAACTAATGACGCTTGAATGTGGAATAAGATTTTTGACAGACTATCTTGATGGTGACGTTTATTTTAGTGTAAAAAAAGATAGACCGAAACACAATCTTGACAGATGCAGAACTCAATTTAAACTAGTTAAAGAAATGGAAAATGTTTGGGAACAAATGTTGGAAATTGTTGAAAATTGTTTCGCATGATGTTTAGAAAAGTAGATCAAACTATAATTTATAGATACATTAAGTGAGCGAGAAAAATATTGAAAATATAATTTATGATAAAATTCCTAATCTAAAAATATTTGTAAATAAAATTAGTTATGTTACCCCCACACTTACACCTTGATTATGAGTTAGGTTTGGTTTTAGAAGGTGAAAGTGAATTTATAGTCTCTGGTAATGAATATAATCTGATCAAAGGCGATCTCATATTGGTGAATCCAAATGAGTTGCACCAAATTAGGACCAAATTAGAAGATGCAGTTTTCCTATTTGTTCAATTTAAAGAGAGTATTTTTTCAAGTGTTTTACATAGTAAAGAAATTATTTTATTTAATGAAAGAGTTTTAAATTTACAAGACGAAAATAAATACAATAATGTAGTTGAAGGAGATAATAATGGCAGTGGTATTAGATTATAAAAAATATGCACAGAAAGCTAGAGAAGCTGGTACAGAGGGAATTGTACTTTTAGAAAATAGCAATAATGTTTTGCCTCTTGTAGATGAAGAAATCACTGTATTTGGTAGAACACAGTACGATACGATTTATTGTGGTACAGGATCTGGTGGTTTAGTTAATGTTCCTTACGTTATTTCCATTAATAATGTGCCTGAGAGAACTATCAACTTTGTAGGAAGTGAAATAAAACAAGAAAATATTAGGTTGGATCTCAGACAAAACTTGCTCAATGTTGTAGATATGCATTTTGCAGAATCAGGAATCAAAATAAATTCAGCGGAACTAGTGCTACTTGAGGAAAAGAACAGGTAGATATAGTTAGAAGTAAAGAATTGATTCTATTCAATTAGGCACTATTAATTTTTTAAGTTAATTGGTGCCTTTTTAATTTAAAACCTTTTTATTTTAAGTTAAAATATTAAGAATTTAGCCTAAAAATTAGCTATAATTTAATTAATAAGGCTTGAGGAGTTATTTATGCGCAAAATTGATTTGACAGGAGATTGGACATTAAGCAGTTCAATTTTAGATAATGAAGTGAAAGGGAAAGTCCCAGGTTCTGTTTTTAATGATTTAATTAACAGTGAAATAATGCCGGACCCTTATTACAGACTGAATGAACAAAAATTCACTGAAATTAGTTTTTCTGATTTTACTTATACAAAGACTTTTACCGTTAATTCAGATTTATTGAATCATCAATCTCAAGAACTTGTTTTGGATGGAGTGGATACCCTGGCTAATATTTACCTCAATAATGAGTTAATTCAAGAAACAGATAACATGCATAGAACTTATGTTATTAATGTAAAAAGTCTTTTGAAATCTGGGGAAAATACAATTGCAATTGAGTTGAAATCTCCTTCTAGTGCAGTTGAAAATGCAGAGCGGAATAATCACTTACCTCAATTTACAATATCAATGCCAGGTATCGGCCATATTAGAAAAGCACACTACATGTTTGGTTGGGATTGGGGCCCAATACTACCTGATTTAGGAATTCATCGTTCAGCATATTTTAGGTTTTATGATGAAGATATTTTGGATTCTAATTTAATAGGTCAAGTTTTTAGTGAAAATAGTTCTGGTGGGATTACAGCTGCCAATATTTTCATTGATACGAAATGCAAGACATATGAAGACGAAATTTCAGAAAATCTTACAGAGTTAAATCTAAAATATGAACTTTGTGATGAAGACAATCAAATAATAGCAGAAGCAAACTCACCTTATGGCGAACAAGTTAAGTTAATTATAAATAATCCAAATTTATGGTGGCCAACAGGCTTCGGTTATCCTTATTTATATACATTAAAGACAAAATTATATTCTAAAGATAAATTAATAGATTCCAAGGAAGAAAAACTTGGAATAAGAAAAATAGAATTAAGACAAGACCCTGACCAGTGGGGCGAAAAATTTGAGTTTAGAGTAAATAATCTCCCAATATTTATCAAAGGTGCTAATTATATTCCTGAAGACAATATTCTATCTAGAACTTCCAAGGAGAGAACCAAGAAGTTATTAGATGATTGCATCATAAGTAATTTTAATACAATTAGAGTTTGGGGAGGTGGAATCTACCCAGAAGACTATTTCTTCGATTTATGCGATGAAATGGGAATCCTCGTTTGGCAAGATTTCATGTTTGCTTGTGCTACATATGAGATTTATGATGAGAAATTTGCTGATAGTGTAAGAGCTGAAATTGTAGATGCTTGTAGAAGGATTAGAAATCATGCATCTTTATTACTTTTCTGTGGAAATAATGAAATGGAAGCTGGCCATGTAGATTGGGAAATGCCAGATCGTGATAAGAATAAACAAAAGTATTTAAAACTATTTGAAGATCTTATTCCTAAAGTTTTAGAAAATGAGGCGCCTTACAATATTTATTGGCCTTCTTCCCCTTCATCAGGCGGAGGATTTGATAATCCAAACGGTGAAAGCAAAGGTGATATGCATTACTGGGGAGTATGGCATAGTACATTACCTTTTAAAGAATATAAAAATATAAATCCTCGCTTTATGAGTGAGTTTGGCTTGCAATCTTTTCCTGCTTTAGAAACTTTAGAAAAATATATAGAAAATGAAGATAAGAATATTTTTTCGAAAGTAATGGAAAATCACCAAAAAGCAGGTCCAGATAGTAATCAGAGAATTTTAAATTATGTTTCGCAACTGTATAGATATCCTGAAGATTTTAGAAGTGTAATCTATATTTCTCAATTAGTACAAGCAGAAGGTATTAAGTATGGTGTAGAGCATTGGAGACAAATTTCTGGAAGATGTATGGGGATTTTGTATTGGCAACTTAATGACTGTTGGCCAGTAGCTTCTTGGTCTTCAATAGATTATTTAGGTAAATGGAAAGCTTTGCAATACTATAGTCGTGATTTTTATAATCCACAATTAGTTTCTGCCTTTGTTGATAATACTAAGGTTGATGTTTATGTGAGTAATGATGCTGCCGAAAGTAAAAATTTAATTTTATCTTGGGAACTTGTAAATTTTGCTGGAGATAAAATCGATTCTGCTGATGTTGAGATTGAAGCAAAATGTTTTAATACAGAATTAGTCCAAAAATTAGATTTTTCAAAATATTTAACTGATGATCTAGCTAAAGAAAGTCATCTTTTACGTTTGAAGATATGTGAAGGTAAGAACCGTATAAGTTCAAACACATATTACTTTGCTCCAGTGAAATATATGAATCTGGAGAAAGGTGAAGTAAACATTGACGTTCAAGAAAATAAAGATGAAATAGTCATGTCACTTAATTCATCAACTTTTATGAAATCAGTAGAACTTAGAGCCGAAGGTATAGATTTGTTTATTCCACAAAATTATTTTGATCTTTTACCAGGTGAAGAAAAGCATATTATCTTTGGTAAAACTGAATTAGAAGAGTTTAAAGTAAATAATGGATGTCCTTTGAGCAAAGATATTTTAAAAGAAAAAATAAAATACTTGTCAGTTGTTGATACATACAAGTAATAAAGGAGAAATACATGTCGATAAAGTATAATCAAGAATTACAATCTTTTTATTTAAACACTAAGAGTACAACATATATCATTTCAATAGTAGATGATAAATATATTTGTAATACCTATTATGGCGAAAAAGTTAAGGAACATGATTTAAGATACTTATTAAGACTAGACGAGTCTCCTTATACACCTAAGGTTAACAAACGTGATACTACATCATTTTTGGATTCTTATAGAGCTGAATATCCAAGTAATGGAATAGGTGATTATAGAGAAAGTGCAATTGATATTAAAGATTTTAATAATCAAGATGCTGTAGAGTTTCTATATAAAGATTTTAAAATTATGAAAGGAAAACCAAAGCTTGAAGGTTTACCGGCAACTTTTGGAAATGAAGATGAGGTAGAAACTTTAATTATTAATGCATATGATCCAGTCTTAAATCTAGAATTAGATCTCTATTATTCAGTTTTTTCAGAGGTAGATGCTATAAGTAGAAATGTGATTTTTAAGAATACTAGTGCAAATAATATCGAGCTTAATAAAATTTATTCTTTATCTCTAGACTTAGAAGATGAAAATTATGAAATGGTAAGTATGCATGGCTCCTGGGCAAGAGAAAGAACGATAGAAAAGTCTCCTATTCACTACGGGAAACAAAGCGTTTCCTCTATTAGAGGTGAGAGCTCACATCAGGAACACCCCTTTATTGCTGTAGTAGAGCATGGAGCAACACAAGCATCTGGTAATGTTTATGGTTTTAGTTTTGTATATTCAGGGAATTTCATTGCTCAAATTGAAAAAAATCAATTTGATACTCTAAGAATTAGCATGGGTATACATCCATATCACTTTAATTTCTTACTCAAACCAGGAGAAATATTTACCACTCCAGAAGTAGTTATGACTTTCTCTAGTACTGGTATAGGACAAATGACTAGAAATTATCATGATTTGTATCGTAATCATTTAATAAGAAGTAAATATCTTTATGCTGAACGTCCAGTATTGATTAATAATTGGGAAGCAACATATTTTGATTTTGATGAGAACAAAATTTACGATATTGCTAAATGTGCTTCAGAATTAGGTGTAGAGCTATTTGTACTAGATGATGGCTGGTTTGGTAAACGTGATGATGATAACTCTAGTCTGGGAGATTGGTTTGTAGATGAAAATAAATTGCCTAGTGGATTAAAGAGCCTGAACGATAAGATAAATAAACTTGGTATGCAATTTGGTTTGTGGTTTGAACCTGAAATGATTTCTCCAGACTCTGACCTATATAGAAAGCATCCAGAATGGGCAATAGCAATTCCTAATCGTGATCCGAGCTTATGTAGAAATCAATATGTGTTGGATTTATCTAATCCAGAGGTAGTTGATTATGCTTACGGAGCTGTTGCAAAAATCTTGCGAGAGACTAACATTTCTTATGTTAAATGGGATATGAATAGACAACTTAGCGATTTAGGCAGTGCCTACTTAGAAAAAGATAAACAAGGTGAATTAAGTCACAGATATGTACTTGGTGTATATGAGATGCAAGAGCGTTTAATCCAAGAATTCCCAGATCTATTATTAGAAAATTGTTCTGGTGGAGGAGCGAGATTTGACCCGGGTATGTTATATTACAGTCCACAGATTTGGGCTTCAGATAATACAGATGCTATTTCCAGATTAGCGATACAAGAGGGAACAGCCCTAGTTTATCCTTTGTCTACAATAGGTTCACACGTTTCAGTAGTGCCAAATCATACTGTTGGTAGAGTTACTTCATTTAGTACTAGAGGAAATGTAGCAATGTTTGGAACTTTCGGGTATGAATTAGATATAACAAAATTAAGTTCAGATGAACAAACTGCAATACCAGATCAGATTGCTAACTACAAGGAAATTCAACCTTTGATTCAAAGCGGTGACTACTATCGTTTAGAGTCTTATAGAGAAAATGGTGTTTCGGATTCTTATATAATCGTTGATAAGAAAAAAGAAAAGGCAATTTTGTTTTTCGTAAATGTTTTAAATAAAGCAAATGTCAAAAGTAGAAAGTTGAAATTGCAAGGTTTAGATTCGGATAAACTATACAGAGTTTCAAGTGAAGATGGAGAAAAATTTGAAGTATATGGAGATGCCCTCCAAAGAGCAGGTATATTAATAAAGGGAATCGATTCTGATTTCTTTTCAAAGAGATATTATATTGAAGCAATTTAATTAAATGAGAGGTGATTAAATGGAGAGAAAAGTTACCTTACAAGATATTGCAGAAAAAGTAGGTGTTAGCGTTGTAAGTGTTTCCAAAGCAATTTCTGGGAAAAAAGGAGTTAGTGCTGATAAAAGACTAGAGATTTTAGAAGTTGCTGAAAGTATGGGTTACAAAAAAATTAAAAGAAATATAGATGTTAGCATTTCCAATTCATTGAATATAGGTATTGTTATTAGCGAGAACTATATGGATGAATATGATTCTTTTTATCTTAACATGTACAAGAATTTAACAACTGCAGCAGCAATGAGCAAAAATTTTACCTTGCTAGAAATACTTTCTGAGGAAGATGAATTTGCGTTGAATATGCCTCAATTGATATTAGAGTCAAAGGTTGATGCATTAGTTATAGTAGGTAAAGTAACCAATAGTTATATGCATGAATTAACAAGAAAAATAACTATTCCTCTAGTATGCCTAGATTTTTCGTATAAGAGTGATAAATGTGAATGTATAATTTCTGATAGTTTTTATGGGTCATATACTATGACTAAGTATTTGATAGATCTAGGGCATAGAGATATAGCCTTTGTTGGTACAGTTTTAGCTACGGATAGTATAACAGATAGATATTTAGGATATGTTAAAGCTCTAATGTATGCTGACATAGATGTTAATATGGATTGGGTAATACCAGATAGGCATCCTCAAGTAGGTGGTATAAATTTCGATGAGTACTTAAAACTACCTAGCAAAATGCCTACAGCATTTGTCTGCAACAACGATTTGACTGCTAGCGAAGTTATCAAAAGGTTGAAACAAAAAGGTTATTCTGTTCCAGGAGATGTTTCTGTAGTAGGTTACGATAACTATATTTTCCCTGGTATAAGCCCAATTGAAATAACGTCATACCAGGTTGATATTGATAGAATGGTTGCTATGACTCTCAGAAAAATTAAAGAACGTTTGCAGGGGCAAAATACTTCCAGCAAAATTAGTATTATTGAGGGACACCTTGTGGAAAAGAATAGTGCAGCGCCTTTACAAAAAGCAGGGGAGAATTAATGTAATTTGAGACCATCTACTTATTGTTTTGTCTGAATGTTTGTTGGTATTTAAATGGTGTTATAGCAAACTTATCTTTAAAAAGATTGACGAAATGGTTGGTATTTGGTATTCCAACCATTTCTCCTATTTCGTGTATTTTCTTGTCAGTTGTTTCTAGTAAAAACTTTGCTCTTAATAAACGTGTCTGATTTAAGTGTTGTATAGGTGCGCATTTATAGTATTTAGAGAAGTTATTATTTAATTGATTAACTGTAATATTTCCGACTTTTGCTAATTTTTCCAGATCTAATTTTTCAAAGAAGTTACTTTCTATATAATTTTTTATCATCTCAAATTCTCTAGGGATTTTACTAGTTTTATACTTTTCCTCTAACAAAACTGTTTTTCTAATTTGATACAAGAATTGTATACAAAATGTCTCTAAATGGTAAGGATCAAGATTAGAATAGTTCTTATCAAAGTAGTTAAGTAGAAAGATTATGTAATCAGATATTATTTCTTGTTTATCATAAATAAGCTTAATTGGATCATTGATTAGAGACAAGAACATGCTAACGTTACTACTAGAAAGACTTAAAAATACCACTTCGCTATTATCTTTATTATTAATTATTTGGAATTCTACACCGACCTTTAAAAAAATAACTGATCTTTCATTTCTATTATTGGAATCTAAAGACAGGTGAAATTTTTCATTGTTTTTACTATTTATATATATTTCACCTTTATTTAGGAAAATTAAATAATAAGTATCTGATTTAACGAATTCAGTTTTTCCTAAATGCTTTGAAAAAGTATACATATATATATTCTTTAACGATAAGATTTTGTTATTTTTAGAATTCTCCGCTTTGTCTTTAAATGTTTTACTGAAACTCATACTCTGCATAATATCCTCGAATGTAATTTACTTAAAGTTTATCACATGATTTAATTAATTTTTAGAGATGAATAGAGTAAAAAACGATTAAAAAAATAATAGGAAATAGATATTTAATCAGAAAACGGTCAAATTAGCTTGTTTGTCTTGACAATTGCACAAAAATATACAGAGATAATTGTAATTAATCACAGTAAAACACCTAAAAATAGTAAAGAGTGATTAAAATTAAATTCAATGATGAATTAAAATAAGCAATTTTGTAAACTTGATTTAAGCTAAAAATAGTTAAAAATTAGTTTAGCTAATTGAGGAGGTTTTGAAGTGAAAAAGAAAATTATAGCAAGTGCTTTAGCTTTTACTATGCTACTAGGTGCATGTAACAACAGCACTGGAAAAGAAAATAAGCAAGGTAATCAAGAAAAAAGCTCTATTGTTGATTATGCTGATCTTAAAGTAGGTGAAGACTTTACAGATTTAAAAGCAGAAATATCTTTCTATAACCATAGAACTGATATGGATAGCGATGATTATCAAGGTAAAAATTGGAAACAATATATTGAAGAATTCAACAAAGTTTACCCAAATATTAAAGTCAATGTTTTAACAGATACAGCATATGCTGATAACGCTTTAACTCATATTTCATCTGGTAAGTATGAGAATGTAATGATGATACCTGCATTACATAAAGCAGATTATCAAAATTATTTCTACCCATTTGGTAGTCTGGACGTAATGGATAAATTGATAAATTATGCAACAGAGTATGAATATGGGAAACAAGTTTATGGTATTCCAGCTACCGCTACTACAGTCGGTATACTGTATAACAAAGCTGTTTTTGAAAAAGCTGGAGTGAAAGAACTTCCAAAGACTCCAGAAGATTTTATTTCTGCATTAAAAGCTATAAAAGAGAAGACTGATGCAATACCTCTTTACACAAACTATGCAGCAGGTTGGACAATGGGTGCATGGGATCAATATATAGCAATTAATGCTACTGGTGATACAGAATATTTTAATCGAAAATTCTTGCATGCCAAAGATCCTTTCCAAGACTATGGTGACTCAACACACGCATACGCTGTATATAAAGTTCTATATGATGCAGTTGCAAATAAATTAATTGAAGATGACTATACTACAACTGATTGGGAAAGCAGTAAGACAAGAATGAATAATGGTGAAATAGCAACTATGGTATTAGGATCTTGGGCTATTCCACAGGTGTCTGCAGCAGGAGAAAATGCTGACGATATTGGCTACATGACATTCCCAATTACTGTAGATGGAAAACAATACTCTTATGCTGGACCAGATTATCCATATGCTGTTAATAAGAACGCTTCACAAGATGAGATTCAAGCTTCATTAATTTTTGTTAAATGGATGACAGACGAATCAGGATTTGCATATAACGAATTTGGCTTACCTGTATCAAAGAAAAGTGATGATACAAAATTATCTTTCGATAATGTTGAGTTACTAAGTACTGCTCCAGCAGTTGAAGGTGAACAAGATTTATTTAATGAACTAAACTCTAAGAGTGAATTAAATATTAATGCTGGTGGTGACCAAAAAGTTCAAAAAATTATTGAACATGCAGCAATTGGTGATAAGACATTTGACGAAATCATGTCTGAGTGGAACCAAAGATGGTCAGATGCTCAAGCTGAATTAAATGTAGAAGTTAATCAATAATAAAGATTAGTAAATGGTGCTATCAGATCCGCAATGGGTCTGATAGCTTTTCAAAAAGGTAAGATAAACATGAAAGAAAAAGAATTAATCATGAAGGGTAGTAAAAAGAGTCTTTGGCAAAAGATGCAAACTCTAGAGGGCCAAAAATGGACTTTGATTATTTTATTTTCACTGATTCCTTTGGCGATGTTGCTACTATTCACTTATATTCCTTTTGCGCAAATGGTTGAATTTAGTTTCTATGACATGAAGTATTCAACCCCAATGGACAAAAGAAAATTCGTTGGGTGGAAAAACTATATTGATATATTCAAAAGAGATGATACTTTAGAAGGATTGCTACGAAGTGGTTATTACATGGTAGGAGCTATCGTTCAAATTGTATTGTCTATGTATTTAGCTGTTGTATTAACTGGTAAAATGAGGGCAAAGAATCTATTCAAAGGTATTATGTTCTTTCCTTATATGATAAATGCAATTGCAATAGGTTTTATATTCAAATTTTTCTTCACTAGAACTTTCGTGTTTGACACAGTATTACAATGGTTTGGTTTTTCCCAAGAGAGTTTACCTTATTGGTTACGAGATAAAGCAGTTAACAACTGGTCACTTGCTTTTAGTTCGGTTTGGAGATATTTCGGTCAAAATATGGTTCTGTTTGGTGGAGCAATAATGTCTATTGATACCACGTTATTCGAAGCTGCTGAGATCGATGGAGCGAATAAATGGCAACAGTTTGTAAATATTACACTACCAAGCATTAGAACAATTATTACCTTAAATGTAATTATGGCAATTACAGGTTCATTAAGCGCATTTGAACAACCTTTCGTAGTTACTGGTGGTGCAAATGGTACCGCAACTTACTTTATTGTCATGCATAACTTAGCTCACGTAAGTCAAAAGATCGGTTTGGCATCTGCAATGTCTATAGTCCTATTCATTGTCATTATTATATTCACAATTGGACAGAGAGCTATTTTTAAATACTTGTTCAGAGAAGCTGATAGTGAGGTCGAATCTTATGAAGCAAAGAAAGCCAGGAAAAAATCTAAGAAAACTAGGAAGGTTTAATTTGCTTAAAGAAGCTAATTATTAGATTTCAAGATGTAGATAAGAGGATATATATGAATACTATTAGTGATAATAAAAAATATAAAAAACCAACAAAAGGCAAAGTTGCTAAATTTGCATGGACTATAATTAAATATTTTTCAGTGATTGCAGTATCAATAATTACCTTAATTCCATTAGTTTCTATACTTGTAACTTCTTTAAAAGATAATACTGAATATATGGAAACTAACGTAATGACGCCACCACAAAACTGGTTCAACTTTTCTAATTTTAGCAGAGCCTTTCAAACAGCGAATATGGGCAGAGCTTTTATTAACTCAACTATAGTTTTAGTATCAGTTTTGTTTATTACGATTTTGATTGGTACGCAATTAGCTTATGTATTAAATAGATTTAAGTTTAGAGGAAACACGCTGGTCAGGGCTCTATTCCTTTTTGCTGCACTTTTACCAGGAATTTCAATGCAAGTTACAGTGTATAAAATAATGACCTCATTGGGACTTGTAAATAGCTTACCTGGCTATATTCTTATGATGTCCGGTACTGATGTTATGTCAATATATATATTTATTCAGTTCATGGAGAATATCTCAATTTCATTAGATGAATCGGCAATTATAGATGGCGCTTCATTGTGGACTATATATTGGAAAATAATTTTGCCTCTGCTTAAACCAGCAATTATAACAGCAAGTATCATTAAGGGTGTTGGTGTTTATAATGAATACTATTCAGCAAATTTATATTTACAGACTCCAGACTTAAGAACTGTTGCAATTTCTCTGTACTCTTTTGTTGGTCCAATGGGAAGCCAATACAATATGATTGCTGCGGGAGTAATTATTTCATTTGTTCCAGCGTTAATAGTCTTCTTAATATTCCAAAAACAAATTTATAGTGGTATTACAGCCGGAGCTGTTAAGGGATAAAATTCTAATAATATAGAGGATAAAAATGAAAGATAATATAAATAATAAATTAAACGAGTTTGCAATAGAGCTTGATGATCATTTGCGAAGCAAAATAGCAAAATTTTGGGGAAGTTTAGTTGATCAAGATTATGGTGGTTTCTATGGTTTCGTTGATTTTGACCTGAATGTTGAGAAAGAAAGTATTAAAGGATGTATTTTAAACAGTAGAATACTTTGGTTCTTTTCAAGTTTAGCTGAGCTATATAAAAATAATGCTGATTACAAAGCTGAAGTGGAGCAATATTTGGACTTAGCAAAAGTTGCTTATGATTTTCTTAAAGATAAATTTTGGGATAAAGAGAATGATGGAGTTTACTGGTCAGTAGAATATAATGGTAAACCTTCAGATTCTTCCAAACACTGTTACAATCAAGCTTTTGCAATTTATGGATTAGTGAAATATTACGAGGTTACTCAAGAGGGTGAAGCTTTAGAACTTGCTAACAAGTTGTTTTGGATAATAGAAAATAAATGTAGAGATAAGGATGGATACTTAGAGCAATTCTCTGCTGACTTTACTGCCATAAGTAATGATAAATTGTCTGAAAATGGGGTAATTGCTGAGAGAACAATGAACACTCTTCTACATGTGTTTGAAGCGTATACAGAATTATATAGAATAACTCAGCAAGAAGCAGTAGAACAAAAATTACTAGAAATAATAACAATAATTGAAAGCAAAATCTTTAACTCAGAGAAAAGTAGGCAAGAAGTATTTTTTGATAAAGACTATAACTCAATAATAGATTTACATTCATTTGGACACGATATAGAGACTTCTTGGTTGCTTGAATATGGTCTTAAAGTTTTAAATAGAGACGAAACTAAATATGATTTCAGTGAGAGTCAGAAGATTGTCGATAATCTAGCTGAAAAAACTTATGAATTGGCATTTGATGGTGCATCACTAGCTAATGAATCTGAAAATGGTGTAGTAGATACTTCAAGGATTTGGTGGGTTCAAGCTGAAGCATGTCTAGGATTCTTCAATAAGTGGCAGAGGAATGAATTAGATATTAAATATTTAAATGCTAGTTTAGCAATTTGGAAATTTATCAAAAATTATGTGGTTGATAGTAGAGCAGGTAGTGAATGGTTCTGGTTGACAGATGAAAATGGCCAAGCTGTACCTGACAAACCAATTGTAGAGCCATGGAAATGTCCTTATCATAATGGCCGTATGTGTATAGAAATAATCAAAAGAGTAAGAGAAAGGAAACAATAAAATGATTCATGAAAAATATTTTGAATTGTTGAAAGAACAAGAAAAATTATTGTCAAAAAAGAATCATGCTTTAGAAAGTAAAAATGGAATTTTTGAAAGATATGAAAATCCAGTTTTAACTAGAGAGCATGCACCTGTTTTTTGGCGATATGATATTGATTCTGAGTCTAATCCAAAATTTCTTGAAAGACTAGGAATTAATGCGGTATTTAACTCAGGAGCAATATATTTGAATGGCAAATATTATTTAGTGCCTAGAGTCGAAGGTAATGATAGAAAATCATTTTTTGCAGTAGCTGAAAGCGATAATGGTATCGATAATTTCAGATTCTGGGATTATCCAATTCTTTTAGAAGATATTGTCCCAGAAGAAACTAATGTTTACGATATGAGATTAACCCAGCATGAAGATGGTTATATATACGGAGTATTCTGTTCTGAAAGTCATGATGATAGCTCCAATGATATATCTGCAGCAGTAGCTCAAGCAGGGATTGTAAGAACTAAAGACCTTAAAAATTGGGAAAGGTTACCAAACTTGAAGACTCTTAGATCTGACCAACAGAGAAATGTTGTTTTACACCCTGAATTTGTTGATGGTAAATATGCTTTCTACACAAGACCTATGGACGATTTTATTGAAACTGGTTCTGGTGGAGGTATTGGTTTTGGACTCTCAGAAAGTATAGAAAATGCTGTAATTGATGAAGAGATTATAGTAAGTAAAAGAAAATACCACACGATTACTGAAGCTAAAAATGGTGCTGGTGCGGTACCAATAAAAACTGACAAAGGTTGGATCCATATAGCTCATGGAGTACGTAATACAGCAGCAGGCTTAAGATATGTTTTATATTGCTTCGCAACAGATTTGGAAGATCCTAAGAGATTGGTTGCTGAACCTTCAGGTCTGTTCCTAGGACCTCTCGGTGGAGAAAGAGTAGGAGATGTAAGTAACGTAGCTTTCACAAATGGAGCCATTGTAAACGAAAATAATGAAGTGTTTATTTACTATGCTGCGTCTGATACTAGACTTCATGTAGCAACTACAACAATAGATAAATTAGTAGATTATGTATTTAATACACCAGAAGATCCATTGAGATCTGTAGATTGTGTAAAACAAAGAATTTCATTAATAGAAAAAAACAAAAAAATATTATCAGGGAAGGAGAAATAATATGAAATACAAAATGATTTCAGAGCCAGTAACAAATATGCCATGGCAAGAGAAACCAGAGAATCTAAAAGGTGCACCTGTATGGAGATATGATCAAAATCCTATTATTGATCGTAATCCCATTCCAGGTGTAGTTGCAAGAATTTTCAATAGTGCTGTTATACCTTATGAAGGTAAATTCATAGGTGTTTTTAGAGGTGAGCAAGTTGATGGAATTCCAGGCATTTATTTAGGATATAGTGACGATGCTATTAATTGGGAATTTGAAGAAGAAAAAATTCAATTTGTAAATGAAAGTGGCGAACTATTTGTGCCAAGATATGCGTATGATCCTAGATTAGTAAAAGTAGAGGATACATATTATATTCTTTGGTGCCAAGATTTTTATGGTGCATCAATAGGATTAGCAAAAACTACAGATTTTAAAACTTTTACAAGAATAGAGAATCCATTCATTCCATTCAATAGAAATGCTGTCTTATTCCCTCGTAAAATCAATGATAAATTTGTAATGTTATCTAGACCTTCAGATAGTGGACATACTCCATTTGGTGATATCTTCTTAAGTGAAAGTCCAGACATGACTTACTGGGGTAAACACAGACATGTCATGTCACCAAGCTCTGTCTGGTGGGAATCAGTAAAAGTTGGTGGTGGAGCTGCTCCTATCGAAACATCAGAAGGATGGTTAATGTTCTATCACGGTGTAACAGGAACTTGTAATGGACTTGTGTATTCAATCGGTGCAGCTATCTTAGACATTGATAACCCTTCAATTGTTAAATATAGATGTAATAACTTCATTTTGACGCCAGAAAACTGGTATGAAGAAAGAGGTTTTGTACCTAATGTTGCTTTCCCTTGTGCAACTATCCATGATTCAGAAACTGGTAGAATTGCGATTTATTATGGAGCGGCTGATAGCTATGTAGCGCTGGCATTTACACAACTAGACGATATTATTGATTATATAAAAGAAAACAATAGTGTATCTGAAACTGATACCGAGATTGGAATAAGATGATAATTTCTGCTAAAGATGAATTATTAAAGTATAGCGGTAGGATAGATCATTCTAGCTCTGAAAGGACTAGGATGATTTATGCCTCTTCATTTGTAAAGATAAAATTTATCGGTAATGGTATTTCTGTAAAAATAGAAAATCATAATCAATACTGGACAAATTTTCTTGGTGTAATAATTGACGGAGTTCAAAAAAAAGTTGAAATATCTTCAGAAAAAGGACGTAAAACGTACACTCTAGCTGACGATTTGGATTTTAAAGAGCATGAATTAATCTTATTTAAGAGACAAGATGCATGTCATGTTTTAGATATTTACTCATTTGAAATACTAGGAAATGATTGTGAGATTCTTCCATGTACCATAAATAATAATAGAAGAATAGAAGTATTTGGTGATAGTGTTTCTTGTGGTGAAGTAGCTGAAGCTGTTGATTATGTTGGCAAAAGTGATCCTGAGCATATAGGTCAATACTCAAATTCATGGTATTCATACGGTTGGATTTTGGCAAGAATGTTAGGAGCAGAAATTCATACAACGGCACAAGGTGGGATCGCCTTGATGGATGGGACAGGTTATTTTTGTGGACCAGATTACGTTGGTATGGAGTCTGTTTATGACAAGCTTCAATATAATCCTCAAATTTTAGAAACTAGTGAGTGGGATTTTGATCTATATGAACCTCATCTTGCTATTATCGCAATTGGTCAAAATGATAGCCATCCTGAAAATTTTATGGCAGATGACTATGGTGGCGAAACGTCTAAGCTTTGGAGAGCAAAATATGAGAAATTTATTAGAACTCTCATGGAGCTTTATCCAAGAACTCATTTTATTTTAATGACAACTTTGCTTAATCATGATGCGGCTTGGGATAGAGCAATTGAGGATATTAAAAATAGTATATCCAACGAGCGTGTACACCATTATGTGTTTTCACGAAATGGTTCGGCAACTCCCGGACACCCACGTATTAGTGAAGCCCAAGAAATGGCAGATGAACTTTATAATTACATAGAAGAAATTGATGATCTTTGGAGTTTTTAATGGTTAATTTTGATAAAAATGAAATAGATTATAAATCTGGTGTATTAAATACGGGTAATTTGAATACTTGGAAATATTTATTTGATAAAGCTAAATCTAAAAATGAATTAAATGTAGGTTTTCTTGGTGGTTCAATAACACAAGGATCTTTAGCCAGCTCTGAAAATAATACATATGTAAGTAAATTCTCACAGAAACTAAAAGAAGAGTTAAATTTAAATGAAATTAATTTTATCAATGCTGGTATAGGAGCAACTGATTCTCATTTTGGAGTGGCTCGTGTTGACTATGATCTTTTGAGATATAATTTGGATCTAATAATTATTGAGTTTTCAGTAAATGATGATGAAAATGATTTTTATTTGGAAACATATGAAGGACTATTGAGGAGAATTATTGGTTTTAATCCTGAGATCACTATTCTTCTCTTACATAATGTTGAATATAGTAGTGGCAGAACGGCAGAGCGAATTCATAGCAAGTTAGCAAGACATTATAATTTAACTAGTTTAAGTATGAAAGATTCTGTGTACAAATATCTAAAAGAGAATAATCTTTTAAATGAGGTTTCAGAAGATGGATTGCATCCTAATGACTTAGGAATGAAGTTAATTACCGAACTTTTACTTAATTTTATCCAGGATGTAAGGGAAAAAGTAGCAACTTATAGTGGTACTGAACTTTATAATTGCTTGAAAGAGCCAATTACTAAAAATAGATATGAAAACTCTATAATCTTTAATCAAAAAAATTGTGAAACGAAACTAAATGGATTTAAACCAATGCAATTAGAAAAGGAATCAATTAAAGATGTTTTTAAAGGTGGATGGTATAGTCAAGAAAAAGGTTCAAAGATAAGCTTTAACATTTGGGGCAAAAATATATATGCTCAATTCAAAAAGACGATAGTTCAACCAGCTCCAATTGTTAAATATTCCATTTACGATGGAGATAATGAATTAATTGCTAGTGGTCAGCTTGATGCTAATTTTGATGAGACATGGGGAGATAAGTTATTTATACAAGAACTTGTATCAGATTTAGAGTTAGCTGAGTATAATGTTGAATTTGAGATTGACTCTGAAACTGCAGGTCTGAAAGCTCCATTTGAATTGATTTCTTTAATTATTAATTGATTAAAAACATTAGTATGTGAAATATGGTTTTACTTTAGCAGTTCTACAATTAAGCAGAACTGCTTTTTAATACCTAACAACAAATGATTGTAAAACCTACAAAAATATTAAAAAACGCTAAATTAAAATACACTAGACTCCACTCTCTTAGTAGAAACCTCAAGTTTTAATGCTTGTGGGTGGTTACCAAACTTTTCTCCAAAAAGATTAATTCCCCCAGCGGCTTTCTTCTCACCACCAGTTGTCTTTTTATCGCCACGAACGACAAGCTTGAAACTCAAATAATCCTTGTTGAGGTCGAGGTCTCCAAGACTTAAGTTTTCTGCAGGGGATGAGTTGATGTAAGTTCTATCATTATCTATAGAAACATTATGCAAAATTCCGTGTTGAGTTCTACCATTTGACCACCAATCTGGATTGAGTACACCTCTAGATCCACCAAAATCACCTTCGGAATGGATAGTTCCACAATATTTATTATCTAGGTATACTTCAATGTCTGAAGGCCAATTGTTATTGTATCCAGGAGCTTCCGAGCATAATTCTAATGAAATATTCATACTTGTGATTTCTTGGTTGTGATACGGCTTCATGGGAAACCTATACTCAATAAATCCAGATTGAAACCATAGGATTTGGGCTTGATTTCTTTGATTGTCAAAGAAGGCAGAAGTATCGTCTTCAATACCTATATAGCCAGTTTCAGAACATATTCCTGAAGGACTAGCTATATCACAATCAAAATAATTACCTATAGACATTGGAATAATATATTGTGTTACATCTTGAGGTTTGAAATAGATTTGGCTGTCAATATAAATTCCCTGGAAAATTACACCACATATTTTTTGGGAACCTCTTGCTCCAGGTTGTTCTGTGCAAGAAATTAACTCAGCATCTTCAAGTATATGAATATGATTAGCGATAGTAGAAAGAGGTAAGTTTAGTTTCTCAGATAACTCAGAGAGGTTACAGGATTTATCTAGTAGAATTTTTAATATTTTCAATCTAGCTTCTGAGGCCAAAGCTCTGCTAACTTGATAGGTTTTATCAATGTTATTTAAATTTAGATATATTCTTTTCTTCATAGATTATCCCTTCTTTTGACTTATGTAAATTAAATTATATTGCAGAATATTTAATTGTTTCGTTTGCTTAGTTACAAAAATTTTGTAGTAAAACGAAAATATAGAGAGTTTTTGTATGATTGCACCAAATTTATTGGAGTATATTGTCGTTATGTCAATTTAATAAGAACTTTTTAAAGCTTAGAATTATTACATAAAGTATTAGTACAAATTTTTTGATGCTTTGGCTACCACTGAAAGAAAGATCTACAAAAATGAACAAGTGGGCAGAACAATAGTATTGAGAGCGAAGGTGAAGTTAGTATGGAAACAAAGAATGAATTAAATTTTGTTGCAGCAAAAGATATTTCTAAAGATGATGAGACATTCTTTTATAGTAACCCATCACCTATTAATGGGATTGGTGATCCATTTATTATTCGTGATCATAAGACAGGTGTATATACAGCCATTGCTACTTCAGCAAGTATTGGATTCTATGGTTGGGATAGTAAAGATCTTGTAAATTGGGAAAGTAGACATTGGGTTTATCAAAGGCCAGATAATACTTGGTCCACAGATTCCTACTGGGCACCAGAAGTAGTATTTTATAGGGATGCATACTATATGTTCTACACTGCCAGGGATAAATCTGGAAGATTGTTAATCTCTGTAGCAAAATCCGACTCTGCTGCAGGTCCATATGAAGATGTTAGTCCAGAGAAACCAGTTTTTGACTTCGGTTATGCAATCATTGATGCTTCTGTTTTGGTCGATGAAGATGGTAGAGCATATATGTATTATGCAAAAGATGTTTCAGAAAATATCATCATGAATGGTAAGCATGTTAGCCAAATTTATGGTGTTGAGTTAAATGAAGACTTGTTATCAATCAAAGGTGAACCAGTACTATTAACTAGTCCTGATAGCGCTTGGGAAAACCCTCAAGAAAGCTGGGCTTGGAACGAAGGTCCGATTGTACTTAAACATAATAATGAATATTATTTAGCCTACTCAGCTAATATCTTTGAATCTCCAGCTTACTCTGTAGGTTATGCAAAATCAGAAAACCCTTTAGGTCCTTATGAGAAAGCTGAAGAGAACCCTATCTTAGCTGCAAAACAATTAGAAGGTATATCAGGATCAGGACATCATAGCTACTTTAATTCTCCTGATGGTACAGAATTATTCACTGCATATCATACACATACTGTCCCTCAAAAACCTTCAGGAAATAGACAGTTAGCCATAGATAGAGCCCTGTTTACAGAAGACGGCAAATTTATTGTTAATGGTCCAACTGAATCATATTTGCCAGCGCCAGCAAATGAGAAACAAAGAGTTCTGCTGAATTCAGAGATCGCAAAAGTTCAATTGTCAGAATCAGCTACAGTTTTATCAAAAATGACAGGTGAGGACGCAGTAGAACAAGAACTATCTAAGTTATTCGATGGAATTCTAGCAATTCATCCAGATCAAAAAGATAACGATGTAATCATTCAGACAAAGGCTGATGAAAATATAGAAGTAAAAATTACACTTCAAGAAGAGCATATCTTGGCTGCTATTTGCTTGGTTAGCTCCTCACAAAAGGACAATAACATTGCCAATATAAGTCTAAAAATTAATGACAAGGTATCAAGTCTAGGAGAACTTGAAGGTACAAATCCAAAAAATCATACCCTGGCAGGTAAGTTCGATCCTATTACAAGTAATGAAATTGTATTAATCATTGAGCCGAAAGATGCGAGCTCTCCAATTTCATTATCTGAAATTTATATAAGTGAAAAATTAAATTAAAGAAAGGTGTAACGTTATGAGCGTAAGAAATGAATATCCACGTCCTCAGTTACAGAGAGAAAAGTGGATGAATCTAAATGGTCAATGGCAATTTTCATTTGATGATGATTTTGTCGGTTTCAAAGAAAACTGGCAAAAACCTGGCTTCGAGCTAGATATGAAAATTGAAGTGCCATTTGCTCCAGAAAGCAAGATGAGTGGTATAGGAGATCCTTCACGCCACGAACATGTTTGGTACAAGAGAAAGTTCACTGTACCAAGTGATTGGGATGAGGAAATTGTTCTACACATTGGAGCAGCAGACTACATTAGCAAAGTTTTCATTAATGGAAATATGCTTACTGAACATGTAGGTGGAAATGTTCCTATATCAGTAAATATCACAGATGCTTTGGTTGGTGATTGGAGAAATGGCGAGGAGCAAGAAGTTGCCGTATATTGCTATGATCCATCATATGATGAGAGTATCCCAAGAGGTAAACAAAGTTGGACAGATGAATCCCAAGGCATTTGGTATACAAGAACAACTGGAATTTGGCAGACAGTTTGGCTAGAACCAGTTTCTGAGTATCACATTGATAGAATTAAACTTACTCCAGATATTGATAAAGGTGTAATTGAAGTTGATCTTGACGTTGCAGGTACAACTACAAAAGTTCCTGAAAGAAGATTCCAAGACAAGCTTTCATATAATATTAAGATTAGCTTTGAAGGCGAATTAATCGCAGACCAAAGAGTATTAATTACAGAATTTTCAAATAACAAACAAGTTATTGATGTCTTCGGCCTTAAATCTTTTAACGGTTTATCTCATGGTTTCAGAAGATGTTGGTCACCAGAAAATCCAAGATTATATGACTTGGAAATATCATTATTTAAGAACGATATTGAAGTGGATAAGATCGACAGCTACTTCGGAATGAGAAAAGTAAGTATTGATAAAGGTCAATTGTACTTAAACAACAGACCTTACTACCCTAAACTCATCTTGGATCAAGGCTATTGGCCAGAGAGCTTAATGACAGCTCCTAGCGATCAAGCATTTATCGATGATATTAATTTCACAAAAGCATTTGGATTTAACGGTTGCCGTAAACATCAAAAAATTGAAGATCCAAGATTTTTATATTGGGCAGATAAAATTGGTTTCCTAGTGACAGGAGAAATGGCCTCCAGTAGTGTATATACAGACCAAGGTGCACTGAACTATGAGAGAGAGTGGATGGAAGCTGTAGTTAGAGATTACAATCATCCTTCAATCATAGCCTGGGTTCCATTTAACGAGAGTTGGGGAGTACCTAACATCAGAGATAATAAGTATCAACAAGCTCATACCCTATCTGTCTATCACTTAATCAAATCAATTGACCAAACTAGACCAGTTGTAAATAACGATGGTTGGGTATTAACAGAGACAGACATCTGTGCAATTCACTGTTACTCACATGGAAATCCAGATAGAGAAGATGAGCAAGATAAAGTCGAGTTCTTCAAGAGATTTACTAAAGAAAAAGACTTGCTTCTATCTACTTATGCAGCTGATTTACCAATTTTTGCAGATGGATTCGAGTACAAAGGTCAACCAATTATGCTTACTGAAGTTGGTGGTATCGCTTACCAAAATGACGAAGGTGATTCCTGGGGTTATACACAAGCAAATGACGAAGATGCATTCTTGAGACAATTTGATCACGTAATTAGCAGCATTTTAGAATCACCTGTTGTTAGTGGTCTATGCTATACCCAATTGACAGATGTAGAGCAAGAAACCAATGGTTTACTAACCTACGATAGAAAACCAAAAGTAGATCCTGAGAAGATTAAGAAGATTATGGATAAATGGCGTCCAAGAATTGTTATGGACAATTAGGGAAAGCTTAACAAATAATATGTACTGAGAACTAAAAACCCCTTTGCTATATGGAGTGTATCCGTAAAAATTTAGCAAAGGGGTTAACTTTTATTTTCAATATTTATTTTTTATGTTTTTTACCATTCAAAATATCTAAAACTTGAGCAACGTCTTTATCCCCACGACCAGAAAGATTAACTATAATAATCTTATCTTTTTCCATAGTAGGTGCTAATTTAATAGCCAATGCTAAAGCGTGTGATGACTCTAGAGCAGGAATAATACCTTCTGTTGCACAAAGAATTTGGAAAGCTTCCAAAGCTTCATCATCAGTGATAGCAAGATACTGGGCTCGTTTAATGTCTTTCAAATAAGCATGCTCAGGACCGACAGCTACATAGTCTAGTCCAGCTGAGATTGAGTAGGTAGGACGTATGTTGCCTTCTTCGTCAGCAATTACGTAAGTGTTCATACCATGTTCTATCATGACTTTCCCAACGGATAAAGTTGCGGAGGTTTCGAGAGTGTTAGTACCTTTTCCGCCGCCTTCAGCACCATATAATTGAACAGACTCGTCCTCAATGAAATTCGCAAATGCTCCAATTGCATTAGACCCACCACCTACACAGGCTACGACAGCATCTGGTAAGCGACCTTCTTTTTCTAAGATTTGCTCTTTCATTTCTTTGCTAATTACAGATTGGAAATCTTTGACCATTGCAGGGTAAGGATGAGGGCCAACTGCTGATCCAATTAAATAGAAGGTGTTATCAAGATTTTCTGTAAGATCTTCGAAAGCACAATCGACAGCTTCTGTTAAAGATTGTCCACCTTTTTCTACTGATACAACTTTGGTGCCCATTAATTCCATGCGGAAGACATTGAGTTTTTGGCGTTCCACATCTTTTTTGCCCATATAAACGGTGCAATCCATTCCGAATTTGGCGGCAACTGCTGCAGTGGCTACACCGTGTTGCCCAGCTCCTGTTTCAGCGATTAGCCTAGTTTTGCCCATTCTCTTAGCTAGTAAGACTTGACCAATAGCATTATTAATCTTATGTGCACCAAGGTGATTTAAGTCCTCACGCTTGAGGTAAATTTTGGCACCGCCTACTTTCTTTGTTAAACCTTCGGCGAAGTAGAGTGGAGATTTACGACCTACATAATCTCTAAGGTAGTAATTTAGTTCTGCTCTAAAGTCTTTATCATCTTTTAGCGCCTCATAATACTCTGCTATTCTATCTAATTCTTTTTGGATTGCTTCTGGAACATAACTTCCACCAAATTTGCCATAAAAACCTTTTTTATTTTCCATTTTCTTAAACTCCTTAATATTTTCTGTCTTGTTCTATTGGAGCCTAGAAATCAGGTATAAAAAAACCGCATATCTTCTATGCGGTAATACTAAGATCACACCCGGCATAGACTCCTCATTTATCCATGAATGATAGTGAGCCTAACCGTTTAAAGTCATCTCACATGCTACGCCAGCTTTGCCAGATGTAAATTGTTTGGAACATCGTGTGATCTCCTTTCAAAAAATCTATTAAATTAATTCTAATACAATAGTTTAAAAGGTCAAGCTCTTTTTACCATATTTTTGAAGAATTAAAACTCGTGCCATATCGTGCCATATAATATATTTAAAATAAAACTATTTAATAAACTTAACTATAGTGTGAGCTTAAGTTAAGGGGAAATGTAGATTAGTTTAGAATTGGGCAGATTTAAGGAGAACAAAAAAGTGAGCGCAAAAAACACAAACGACAAAACTACACCTGAAATTATAGCCTCCGCTTATAAGCTTAACAAAACCATAGACGATAGACCTATTATCAAAAATTTGTCTCTCGAAATCAGAAAAGGAAGAACTTTTGCCTTACTGGGACCAAATGGCGCAGGCAAGACAACCACTGTTCGTTTGTTGACAGGTTTGTATAAAGCCGATTCAGGTGTAGTCAGACTTTTTGGTGAAGAGCTTACAAAGACATATTGTGATGAAGCCAGGAGCCGAATTGGAGTACAAAATGACGGTAGCTTATATGAGCGTTTATCAGTATTTGAAAACTTGAATATTTGGGGGCAGATTTATGAGATCCCTAAAGAAGAACTTCAAATACGAATCAATGAGCTCCTTGATTTCTTTGATCTTGCAGATAGAGCAAAATCAAAAGTAGCTTCTCTGAGTAAAGGTATGAAACAGAAATTGCTTCTAGCACGTGCAGTTTTAGCGAAGCCTAAGTTCCTGATCTTGGATGAACCAACTTCTGGCTTAGATCCAGAGAGTAATGCCAAGATTATTGATTATTTAGTCCATTTGGTAAGAGAAGAGTCAGTGAGCATATTCTTGTGTACACATCAGCTTTTTGGACTAGAGCTACTTATTGATGATGTGGCTATTATTAGATCAGGAGAGATTATTGCTCAAGGTTCAGTAAGAGAGCTAATACAGGAAGAATTTCCTAACAAAGATGTAGTAATAAAGTTTGCAGAAACTCCAGTCATTGCATCGATATTGAGTGATTATGATTATGAATTCATATCTATGAATGAAGCAAGAGTTAAATTAGATAATGAAACAGCAATAGCTGATCTGGTAAACAAACTTGTTCGAGCTGGTATTGAGATTTATGAAGTTAAACATATTGAAAGAAGTTTAAATGACCTTTACTTCGCTAAGATAAAAGATGCTGACTTAGATCGTACAAAGACATCACAGCTAAAGAAGGAGAGTGCCAATGAATTATAAAAGAATATATGCTGTAGCCAGAAAAGATATTTTAGACGTTATAAGTGATAAAGAATCAATGCTCGCTATAACTTTGTTGCCACTAATAATGTCAGTCTTTATGCCATTATTGCTGATAATTATTTTCAAGTTTAGTGGTGAGGTAAATAATGGTAGCGATTTGAACAAACTCTTGAGTATTTTACCAAATGAAGTTTTGCCTGATGTCGGAAATACTGAAATTAAAATGCTTGTAGTTACTTTAACAATACTATTAGCACCTATATTTTTGATGATTCCAGTGATGATATCATCGGTAATTGCATCATATAGTTTCATAGGCGAAAAAGAAAACAAAACTCTTGAAGGCCTAATGTATACCCCAGTTACGAATACAGAACTTATTATTGCCAAAGCTTTAGGTAGCTTTGTACCCTCAATATTGATAACAGCCTTGAGCATTGTAATTTATGCTGTCATAGTTAATTCAGCTACTGGATATTTTCTAGGCTATGCTATTAGTTTAAACCTTAACTGGTTAGTTATGGCAATATTGCTAGTTCCTGCAGTGACTGTTCTTAGTATATTGATAATTATTCTCGTATCTTTCAAAGTAAAAACTGCTAGAGCAGCTCAGTCAATATCGAGTTTAATTGCATTTCCAATATTGGCATTAGTAATTTCTCAAGTAAGCGGTGTATTCTATTTTGGGCTTGGGACGCAGATAATTTTGGCAGGAGTTTTGCTTTTGATTGATATAGCCTTATTAATATTTGTATCCAATAAAATTAATCGTGAGAAGTTTCTTGTTTCTTAGCTTTGCCTAAAGAAGAAAAATGCACCATAGACATCGCTAAAATTTTACAATTAGATAATGTATTTTTGAGTTATAGTGATGTAAAATTACTTTAACTTGAAATGTGGAGACTAAGTTCTAATTATTAGTCTTTGCAAACAAGGTCAAGTTAGATTTTAACAGGGGTGTTTGAGAAATGCTTGACCAATCTGATAATACAATTATTAAAGTTAAAAACCTGCATAAACTTTATAAAGTAGGTACGCAATATGTTCATGCTTTGGCTGGGGTTAGTTTCGAAGTTGAGCGTGGTGAGTTTTGCGCAATTGTCGGAACTAGTGGTTCTGGTAAATCTACTTTGCTGAATATGCTAGCTGGTTTAGAGCCACCGAGCAAAGGTGAGATTATCATTGGAAATAGGGCTTTAGTTGGTCTTAGCGAAAGTGAGCTAGTTAAATTCAGAAGAGAAAATGTTGGTTTTATTTTTCAATCTTTTAACTTAATTCAAACTATGAACTGCATTGAGAACGTGGCTTTGCCTTTAACTTTTAGAGGAGAAAGTCGAGTTAAGCGTGAAAAAATCGCAGTAAGAATCCTGAAAAGCTTGGGACTTTATGAGCATCGTTATCATAAGGCGAATGAACTCTCTGGTGGTCAGCAGCAGCGTGTCGGTATAGCAAGAGCTTTGGCAGTTAAACCTGAAATTATTTTCGCCGATGAGCCAACTGGAAACCTAGACTCTAAGACTAGTATGGCGACAATGGAACTGATACGAAGAATTGTTAAGAAGCAGAATCAGACTTTAATCATGGTTACACACGATGACAACTTGGCGCAATATGCGGATAGGATATTTAGAATTAGTGACGGCAAAATTATAGGTATTGAACAAGGTTCTAAAAGATATGAGTTAATAAACAGTGACAAGAATGAACCTGAGATTGCCACGGAGAGTATGGGCGAGAAGTCTGAGCTAACGGAAAAAGGTAATAGCTTTTCTAAAGAAACAGAACAAAACGAAAATATTAAAACAACTCAGCAGAACGTAGAGTCTGAGAGGGAAGAAATTACAGGAATTGAACAAACTGGACAAACAATACAAATTGAACAAACTGGACAAACAATACAAACTGAACAAACCAAACAGGGGGAGTAAAAATGAGTAAGAATATAAAAAATAAGCTTGTAGCTTTAAGCTTGGTTATGGGTGTATCCCTGATGTTAAACATGTTCGCGCCAGCAGTGACATTATTCGCTAACAATGGTGAGAAAAATGGAAGTGCAGGCGCTGAAGATTCAAGGCAAGCATCTGATGTGAATGGAACAACAGACACAAGTGCTACAGAAGATGTTCCAAGACCATCCTATGTGGACGGCGGAAGCTTTATCTTAATAGCAGATCAAGAAATAGCAAAGCTAGAGGCAGGTTCTACACTTAAGCTGAGAGTTCCGCTGGTCAACTGGGGAGCCAAAAATGCCAAGAACATCAAAGTAAGACTAGACCTTGCCGAAAAAGCAGAAGATTTTCCATTTGAGATTGAAAAAAGTGAATATCTAGCCAATATTAAATCTGAATTAGAAACTATTGATAAATATAGTCATGAAGAAGTTGAAGCTAAGACTAAATATGCTGATTTTGGCGAGCTTACAGTGAGAGGGAATTTGAAGAGCGGATACTATAGAATTCCTTTGAAAATTTATTACTATAATGATGGTTCAAATGAAGCAAAAGAAGTAGTGAGATATTATTTCATAAAAGTTCAAGGTGATGGAGCGATAGATGATGGCAAAGCTCCAAGACCAGAAGACCAATTACCACCTAACGATGGTGGATTTGTACCAAGTTTGCCAGAGCCTGAATATCCTGCACCGAATCCAGGTGGTGGTGATGAGCCAGGCAAGACATCTACTCCAAGAGTAATGGTTTCAGGTTTTACAACGACTCCAGAAAAAATTAAAGGTGGCGAGAACTTTACCCTTAAATTGCAATTGAGAAATACATCAAAGACAACCCTGGTCAGAAATATTCGTTTGGTGTTAGGCTTAGGGGATGATAAATCTAGCTTTATACCACTGTCAGGTTCATCTTCTGTCTTTGTTGAGCAAATTAATGCAAATAGTACCTTAGAGGTACCTATAGGTTTAAAAGCTTCACCTCTAATGGAGCAAAAATCTTATCCAGTTACTGTGACCGTTGAATATGAAGATGCCAATGGTGCATCTTTTAGCACGAATGAAAGTGTTACTTTGCAGGTCTATCAAGATCCTGTAGTTGATTTTACAGGGTTACAAATTTTGCCTAATCCAATGACTATTGATAATCCGTCAAATATCACCATGACAGTAATTAACAAAGGCAAAAGTACTTTGTACAATGCTACTTTTGGTGTTGTAGAAAATGGTGTTCTAAAAGCACAAGAAACATATCTTGGTAATATAGCTCCAGCTGAGAGTAAGAACGTAGATACTATGGTTACACCGGTTAAAATGAGTGAAAATGGTAAAGCGGTTGTTACTTTAACTTTCGAGGACGAACTAGGTAAGAAGACCACGATCAAAAAAGAAATTAATGTAGAAATTTTAGAAGCTATGCCAGAGCCAAGCTGGGAAGACCCTATGACACCAGAAGAACCTGAGCCAGAAACCAAATTCAGATTTTGGCCTATTGTGATACTGGTAGCTGTTATTGCCTTAATTGCCCTGCTTATTACTTTACTACTCAGAAGACAAGCCAAGAAACGTAAACAAGAAGAAATGGAAGAGATTGAGGATATAGATGAGATTCTCTGATTTATTAAGATTAGCTCTAGCTAACTTAGGTAGACGTAAATTAAGAACTAGCCTCACTGTTTTGGGGGTAATAATAGGCTGCGCTTCGATTGTAGTCATGCTCTCCATTGCTGCCGGTCAGGAACAAATGCTGTTGAAACAGATAGAGTCTAGTAGGGGTTTAACAGAGATTGATGTAAGTAGTTATCAGAATCCTAATAAGAAACCTTCTGCTCCTGGACAAGGTCTTGCCAAAGAAGGTACTGGTTTGACTGACAAGGAAATTGAGGAACTGCGAACTTGGCCAAAAGTCAAAAAAGTTTACCCTGTCCTAACTCACTATATGAACGCTAAAACTGCTACTGGTAGTGAAGCCTACCTTAATTTAATTGCATATCCATATGAATATATTAAAGATTTGAAATTGGATTATGTGAAAGGTGCTTTCCCTAAACCTGGTACTAATCCACGTTCTATATTACCGCTTAGTGCTGGTAAAGATGTACAGGAACAATTTTATGACCCACATGGTAAAGCAGGTGGCGATTTATTTGAATATTACGACAACTTTGGGGAAAATAGTGATTCTCAAAAAGTTGATTTGTACAATGAGGCTATTTTTGTAACAGTTCAGGAGGAGCGAGAAGAGGACGGAGTTACAATTCTACCTAAGAAATATCTCGTTCAAGTTGATGCTATTCATGATTCTAAAACTGATTTTGAATTGAAGTCTAGCTTAATCACAGAGATTGAAGCTTTTAAGACTTTTATGAATCAAGCATATAAAGGAAAAGCCTGGCCTAACCAACCTTCTAATAAAGATGGGAAAGCTATAGGCGCAATTAATTACAGTAGTTTAAAAGTTATAAGTAACAGTATTGAAGATACAGAAACACTTCTGAAAGATTTAAGAGCCGCTGGTTATGAATGCAACAGTAACTTAGAATTTGTTAAAAGTATGCGTGAAAATATGCGTACTATGCAGTTAGTTCTAGGTGGAATTGGTGGTGTTGCCTTCTTAGTTGCTGCTATTGGTATTGCCAATACAATGATGATGTCCATATATGAACGTACCAAAGAGATTGGTATTTTTAAGGTACTAGGTTGTAGATTAAGAGATATTTCATACTTGTTCTTATTGGAATCTGCGTTCATTGGATTTATTGGTGGTGTCCTAGGAGTAATAATTAGTTCAGGAATATCGATGCTAATTAATAATATAGCTAGTTCAGGAGGCGGTTTTGAGTTTGCGGAGGCAGCTGAAGAAGTTAGACAAATATCAGTTATTAGTCCTCAATTAGCAATAATGGCAATTATTTTCTCCACTTTGATAGGTACTATTTCGGGCTTAATTCCTGCGATTCGAGCAATGAAGTTATCACCACTTAATGCTTTACGCACCGAGTAATAGTGTAGAAATTAATTAAATTACCAAGCTTAATTAATAGTAAGTTACAGAATTTTTTACAGACATATGTGAGAATATATGTCGTCCAGTGGAGAATCTGTATTATTTAATATTGGAGCATTTATGCTAAAAGAACTTAAAAATGAATTAGAAAAGTTAAGAGATCCAGAATATAAAGAATTTCAAGCCAAAATTATCCCTAATATCTCAAGTGAAAGAATATTAGGTGTTCGTATCCCTGTTTTGAGAAAGTTTGCAAAAGAGAAAATTCTCAATTCTACAAAAACTAAGACCGAATTTATGATGAGCTTTCCTTACAAATATCATGAAGGCGAAGTTCTTCATATGATGATATTGGAAAAAGAAAAGGATATAAATTTAGTTTTTGAAGATCTAGATAAATTCTTACCATATGTAAGTAACTGGGCTGTATCTGATTATGCTTCGCCCAAAGTTATTCTACTGAATAGAGAGTTTACTTTAAAACATGTGAAAAAATGGCTTGCAGTGGATCCAAATATTTCGCCATATAAAATTAGGTATGCAATTAAGATCCTAAAAGATCATTTCCTAGATGTAGAATTTTCTCCAGAATATATAGACTGGGTAGTGAATGTTAAAAGCGATGACTACTATGTAGAAATGATGAAGGCTTGGTTTATTGCAGAAGCATTGTGTAAACAATATGAAGCAAGCATAGTAGTACTACAAGAGTACAAGCTAGATGCTAAAACTCACAACCAAGCTATCCAAAAAGCAATCGACAGTCGCAGAATAGATCATGAAACGAAAAAGTATCTAAGAACACTTAGACTTCCGGGTGGGGTGTTGAAAAGAATATAGATTCTTGGCTTTTGCTTACGGACAGGATCGACTGTGAAATTACTCAATACCATTTAAATACTCATAGACTAAATTTGCCATGGTTTTTGCTGCAATAATCAAAGCACCGTCATCACAGTAAAAATATGGGTTATGATGCGGAGTTTCTTTATTCCCTTCTGGAGTACAACCAACATAAAAGAAAAGTCCAGGAGCTTCAAGTGCAAATTCTGCAAAATCCTCTGAAGGAGCTTGAGGGCCACAATGACTGTAATCTTTTAATTCTGGTATTTTAGCTTCTTGCATGACTTTATCCATCATCTGACAAAGTTCCTCATTATTGTGCAATACAGGGTAGTCATAAGTGAAATTTATTTCATAATCAATGGCAAACCCTACTTTAATACCTTCAAGGATTCTTTTGATTTCTGTTTCGACTTTTTCTTGTGTTTCAGGACTCATAGCTCGTAGATCTGCAATAATTTCTACGTGATCGTTTACTGCATTTACTGGGCCACGACCATCTATAGAATTTATTGAGATAGTTGCCATTTCGAATGGATCTATTCTTCTAGAAATTACTGATTGAACTTCTGTGATAAAATACGAAGAAGCCAAAATTGCATCGTTAGCTAATTGGGGAGTGGAAGCATGTCCAGCTGTACCTGTAATTATTAGTTTGAAGTTTCCACGACCTGTCTGAGCATTTCCAGGGCAAAGTTTGACTTCTCCTAATTTCCCATTGGTCATAACGTGTGCACCAAAAACAGCATCAACCCCAGCCATAACATTATTGTTGACCATTCCAATGGCGCCACCAGGAGTGACTTCTTCAGCGTTTTGATGAATTATGAGAACTTTACCGTTAAACTCAGATTTTAATTCAATAAGGGATTTGGCTAAAACCATTAAATAAGCAGTATGTGCATCGTGCCCACAAGCATGCATAACACCAGGATTCTTAGATATATACGGCACGTCAGTTTTTTCTTGGATTGCTAAAGCATCAAAATCTGCTCTCAATGCTAGAGTTTTGCCAGGGTTTCCAGAATCAATTAAAACAGTTAAACCTAGACCGTCACCAACTTTTCTGGTTATTTCACAATCGAGATTTTTGTAATAATTGTAAATGTATTTTTCGGTTTCATGCTCTTGCCAAGAAACTTCTGGGTATTGGTGAAGATAATGTCTAATTTCAATCATCTCATCTTGTTTTTGGTTAATCTTATCAATAAGTTTTTCTCGAAAACTATTCATTGCAAGCTCCCCTTTCAGCAAATTTTTCGCACAAAAAATTAGCACCTATAAAAAGTGCTAATTTATCTTTCTTAATCATTTATCTTCTTTTTTGCAACAATGATCGCAAATATCAAATTTCAAGTCTTTGTATTTGGCTTTAGCAAATTTCATTGCTTCATCAACATCCTTGAAAAAATCCAATGTTACACAGTTTGCATTCTCTGGTGTATGTGGGCAAATATATTCATGGATTTTGTGGGTTCCATCATTACTTGCGTTCAAATTGTATGTGAATAAAGTCTTTTTCTTTGTCATAATCTTGACCTCCATAAATACATCATTACAAACATTATACTACGTAGAGATAAAAAGCTCGTTACTTTTATCTGAATAAGTTTTAAAGCCAGTCCTATCTAGCGGCAATAGCGGAAAAACGTTGATATTTCTCCTCGAAGTTTTCTCGATCACAAGTTAGACTGAACTTATCAATAACATTTTCATGCATATCTTTAACAGCTTCTGCTAAGAAAGCCTTGTTCTTGTCACTGGCAGATGTTGCCAAAATAATAAATGCATCATAAAGTGTGTTCATAATCTCAGAAGTTTCACCAGCATGATTATAAATATGGACAAAAGTATCATAGAAATCTTGTTCAAATGATTGAGTAAAGTAATAGATTAAACCATTATCCCCAATGTTTTTGACGTAGTGATTACTATCTACTTTAGAGAGTTTACTCATCAACAAACTTAGCTTTCTAATACAGTGAGTGGCAGTTGATGGATCTCTTACGTCAGAAGATAATGCACTTATAGTAATCTCAGTAAGTTTATCAAGACCATAACGATAATCGGTTATGCTGATTTTATTTTCTTGAATATGGAAAATATCATAAATTTCTTTAATAACTTTATCACTTATAAGTTCTGAGTCTTTTTTAGTGTAAATTCTAGCTAACTCCTCAGATTCTACGACGAATTCTCCTCTTTTGTGAGAGAGATATACCAAACCACTGAAATTTTTAAAAATATCTCCTGCTTCTGTATAATTAATAGCTTCGAGATATCCAGATTTTTTGCTTAATACTGAAATATATTGACTCTCCTCAAGGTCGCCAACATTGTATTCACGGTCCCTATCTTCTAGGTCCTCATCAATAACTTTTGAGGTAATCTCAGAGATTTCAGTAATTAAATTAGTAACTTGTAGACTTTTAATAGTCTCTTGGAAGAAAATTGTTAAATATAAAACGCAAAGTAGACCGTATAAAACTCCAATGTTACCTGCAATTACAGGGGTTTCAGAGTTGTAAGTCTTAGTAAAATTAAGAGCAATAATACTGTAAATAAATCCTCCGATAAAAGCTCCAAGGACTTTCATAGTAATTTTTTTGCTGGCAAAGTTCTCAACTACACGTGGGGTAAAGCTACTACTATAAAAAGTTAAAACAGAAATTATAGTAGTGAAAGTGAAAGTAGCTATTGATAAGAGCGCTGAAGAAAGTGATGATAAAACCGACTGAGCACTCTCAGCTGAAGTGAAAATTATTTCTGGTAAATATTTATGATCAACAGTTTCACTGGTATCTACAAGTAAGACTGCGGTCAATAGGACCAAGGACAGTAGAACGTACTGTAAAAAGTAGACCCAAGTACGTTTGTTATATAAAAATATCTTTGCATTATTTAGCATTTATTACTCCTCGTTAGCATTAAAATCATTATAGATAGGGGGTTCTAAGCATCTGTGCTCTGAACATCCGTAATTCTGTGCATTTATACAGAAGGTTTTACCACAACTCATCCATTTGGTTGACCAAAGCCTCGTGAATAGCAGTTTCAAAAGAACTGTGACCACTAGCTTCTACAAAGTGCAACTTAGCATGAGGACAAGCTTGTTGTAATTCGTAAGCTCCTATAGGTCTACAATTAATGTCATAGCGCCCATGGAAAATATGCATTGGAATTTTTGCTAATCTATCAGCTCGGTTCAAAAGATAATTATCTTCATACCAGAACATGCGGTTGGCAAAATAATGAGCTTCCATTAAACCTAGAGATAACTCACCATCTGTTACTGCAGCTGCATAGTCAATTTCTTTAGGCAATAGAGTACTAACTGCAGTTTCCCAATCACTCCAGCGCTTACATGCTTCAGCACGAGAAATGTCAGATTTCATCATTAATTTGTAGTAAGCATCAACAAGGTCATTTTGCTCGCCTTTTGGAATGTAATTTTTGAAACGTGCGAATTCTTCTGGGAAAAATTGAGCAGCTCCACCGTTGTAAAGCCAGTCAATATCAGCTTTTCTACCTAAGAAAATTCCTCGTAATATTAAAGAGCGGACTCTTTCGGGATGATGAATTGCATAGGCAAGAGCTAAGGTAGATCCATAACTACCTCCAAATACTACCCAAGATTCAAAACCATAGTACTCCCTTATTTTTTCGATATCTGCAACACTATCTAATACAGTGTTGTTTTCTAAGCAAAGAAACGGTTCGCTTTTTCCAACTCCTCTTTGGTCAAATAGTATCGTATGAAATGAATTGGGGTGGAAAAATGAGCGGGATTTTTCATTGATACCACCACCAGGCCCACCGTGCAAGAAAATTACAGGTATACCCTCAGTATTACCAACATCTTCAATGTAAATTTTGTGAATGTCATCTACTTGCAAATGAAATGCTTTGTTTAATTCATGATTATCATATCCAGAAAAGTCCATATTTCACTCCTCAATAAAAATATTTAACTCAATTATAGATGAAAGTGATTAAATTATTTAAAAATACTTAAATATCAGCTATTCTAGTTAATATGCAGAGGAAGATTTTACATGTTGATATGAATAATTTTTATGCTTCAGTAGAGTTACTGGATAAGCCGGAGCTTCGAAATAAACCTGTCATTGTTGGTGGAGATGAGTCTAGCCGTCATGGTATAGTCTTGGCAAAAAATGAAGTAGCAAAAAAATATGGAATCAAAACTGCAGAAACACTTTATCAAGCTCGCAAAAAATGTCCCAATTTAGTAGCTTTACCTTCACATCATGATCTCTATAGAGAGTATTCACGCAAGGCAAAAGCAATTTATTTGGAATATAGTGACAAGGTTCAGAGTTTCGGTCCTGATGAGGCATGGATAGATGTCACTCATAGACCAGAGAGTGGTTTAGAGCTAGCAGAAACAATACAAAACAGAATTCTTAAAGAGCTAGGCTTAACGGTTTCAGTTGGTGTTTCTTGGAATAAGACTTTTGCAAAAATGGGCAGTGATTATAAGAAGCCATTTGCCATAACCGTAATAGATGAGAGTAATTATCAGGAAATTTTGTGGCCTTTGCCAGTTGAGTCTTTCTTATTTGTAGGGAGTAAAACTGCAGAACGACTTAAGATTATTGGAATCAATACAATTGGCGAATTAGCGAAAGTTGACCCAGTTTATATTAGTAAATATCTTGGCAAGCATGGTATGAGTCTAGTAAAAAATGCTAGAGGAGAAGATGAAGATCCAGTTCTAAGTCAGGCTGAGCAAGGACCTGCGAAATCTATTGGGGCGATGAGAACGACTAGTAAAGATTTATCCAAGCCGGAGGAGATTTCCAAATTGTTTTCACTGCTGGCAGACGAAGTTGAAGCAAGATTAGCTACTGAAAATATGCGGACTAGAACTCTCAGGATATATGTTAGAGATAATAAATTTAATAATTACACTCGCCAAAAAGCATTAGAAAGAGCAATTTCGAATAAAGCTGAATTAGAAAAAGCAGCCCTAAGCCTGTTTAAAGAGCATTTTCAAGACATCGGAGCTATCCGTTTATTGGGCATTACAGCAGATAAACTAGAAGATAAGAACCTACCTCAACAGATGGATTTGGAAGATTTAATGCTCGTTGAGAGCGATATAGAAGAGAACAAAAAAGTAACTTCTAAAGAAATTGAAATTTTGCTAAATGAATTACAATTTAAATTTGGTGAAGCAAGTGTATTTTTAGCAAATGACCTTAATGAAAGTCATGAATTGAAGGGCTCTGATGACTTGGATGATTTTTGTGATAAATAGTATTTAATTGTTTAATCATCTTGAGCGTATCTGTGTTAAAATATTTAGACTGTTAAAAATATTTTTTATTAGAAAAAAGAGTTAAGAAAAAGGAATTATTTATATAAGGAGTGGAGTATGTTTTCAAAGGTTAAGGGTGCTGAGATTGAGCAATTTTTGGAAGAGAAACCTTTACGTTTTTATGATGAAAGAGAAGAACTAGAAGATCTATTGTTTGATGATGAAGCTGAATATTATTTATCAGACGATAATGCTATTATGGTAAATCCTGGTGAGACTAGAGAAATTTGGTCAATGCCTTTATCCGATAATTTCGACCTAAAGGCATTCGAAGATTGGCTAGCCAGACAAGGATCTGAATTTAGTGTAATCATGAATGTAACTGGTATGAACCCAGGATCTTTTAGATATCAAGAGTACTATGATGTTTCTGAACCAATTAAGAGCTACTACCATAAAGGTGAAGGTGAGCAAAAAGATAGCTTCGAACCTAGTGAGTTTGGTGCCGAGATTCCAGGAACAATTCGTTTGTTAAATGCGAATGATGAGAAGACTGCTAGAAACTTCTTCCAGACAGAAACCAGAGGAATTATGGATTTAGGTCAAGTTTTCTCCTTTATAGTCAAAGACGAATTAGGAAAAATCTTAGGTTACTTCGATGAAGATGGAAAATTGATTGGCTACATAACAAGTATGTATGGCGCCTATGATGTTCTCGTAGTTGATGATCTGTATGTCCTATCTTCCCGACGTAAACAAGGAGTTGGAAGTAGCTTGGCAAAAGCACTCTTAGCTGTGGCAAATGCAGAATCAATGGACGTATATTGGCCAGTTGCTGAAACAGAATTAGCCCAAAAGACTGCAGAGTCAGCTGGTTACGAAGAAGTTGCCCAAAGAATTTCAATTAAGAACTTATAATTTCAGCTGAAACTAAGCTAAGCAAGAGCTGGTTTTAGAAAACTGCTAAAAATGCAAAAAAATAAAATTATAGAAGTTTAATTGCATAGTCGCACAATAGAACTGAAGTACATAGTGAAATTGTTTTTATCTGCCAAGTCGCTTAATTCCGAGTGAACTTGGCGGAAAACTTTTGGAGCTATTGTTTTATTTTAATTTTAGAATTTGGTAAATAAAGAGGTTATTTAATTTGAAGATTTTAATAGATGAAGAAACAATTAAATCATTAACACCTAGCAGCAAAATTTATATGCGTGGCCGCAACTTATATAACGCCAAAGAGCGTGTTGGACCATTCTATTATGATTCTAGGAAACAGCTCATATCTGCGAAGGTCAGTAGTTTTTCTGGAAATATTTATGATACCTTTATCCAACTTAATAACAATGGTACTGTTGCAGGTGCAGGCTGTAGCTGTGGGTCTTTTGGTGTGTTCAAAGGACCTTGTAAACACGTTGTAGCTTTATTGTTTTCTCTTCAAACAAAGGAATTCCCTGATGAAGATGTTATCCCTCAAGAATTACCTGACACTAATCCTCTAAAAGGTGTACCGGTGCTCAAACAGGCTATACTTTCATTTGATGTGCTCGAAAGAATTACGAATCCTGATGAGAAAAATAAGAGCTTACGTAGAAAAATTAGGAATATAAAAAATAAAGCAGAGGAGAATTCAATAAATTTAGTTAATTCTCCTTCAAGTGATGTTCAAGGACTTCTTAGAGATGAGACTGTTACAAAGTCAGAGGGTGAAAATAGCAACGAATCGGAATATGTTAAGTTGAATCCTGGTAATTTTTCTAATATGGAGAACCTGATTCTAGAAACTCAAGCTGATGGAACTCAAATTATTAAAAGAAGAATTTATGAGCCCGACGGTGAGGATTTAGTAAAACAAGTTAAAGTTTGGAATACAAAAGAGGAAAATAGAGCCAACACTTTGGATAGAATTCTACAATTAGATAGGTTAGTTATTTTTGAAATAACTTTAAATCTTAACCCTGGAAGTGGCCAAGATGTAGAAATTTCTTTGCGAGTAGGTAATAATGAGCAGCTTTATGTAATTAATAAATTAGGTGAATTCATTGACCAAATAAATAGTCGTGACTTCATTGAGTTTGGTGTGCGTTTCACTTGGCATAAGAAACAGTCTTTAACAGCAGATCAGGCTAAGTTTTTGGAATGGTTAGAAAATAACTATATTGAAACTAAGAGACGTTTGCGTGCGTATTTAGATTCAAATGAATTACTTAGTGGAGAATATGTTATTGACGGTAAATTTTTATCTTTAACTATGGAGCAGCTAAGATCTTTCTTTGAACTTGACTTGGAAGAAAGTGAAGAATTTATAGTTAAGGTAAATGCAGGTGGGCAAGATTTTCCACTTGTATGGAGGGATACTTATCCTGAAGAATTGAATTTGAATTTGGACCTAATTTCTGAGCTGGAAGAGAATGGTGAAACGAGAACTAATGAAGCCAGCGAAACTAAGAACTATGATGAAGATTCAGAAACTGATAAGCCAAAGATTGCTAGACTTGGAATAAGTTTCAAAAATCGAAATATTGAGGTTCATAATCTAAAGGATGATATAGGGCGCAAAGATCTCTACAATTCTTTAATTATTTTGCCTATGTTGGACGTAGTACTTTTAGATAAAGTATTCTACCGTTGCAAGACTCCAGAGAGTAGATTGTTTTATGCAGTGATGTCACTTTTGGCAGATGCAAAAACGAATACAATTGATGTGACTGCAGAACAAGCATCTTATGTGCTCGGTATGAAGGCTAGTGTTTGGGAAAAAGGTGGATTTTTAACCTTAGGTAAAAAGCTGCAATCTAAGATTATTAAAGAGAAATTAGATACCAGAATTTTCATAGACTTTGATGGCAAGAAAATTAACATGTCAGTTTTCTTTAATTATGGGGATTATAATTTCCGACCAGGTTATGCTCAATATGGATTGCTAAGTAAGCACAAAGACGACGAAGCTTTAATCATAAGAGACTTACCTGCTGAAAAAGCTCAGATTAGACTTTTAAACGAGATGAATTTTGATGAGGTTGCCCTGGATAAATCTGAATTACCTATGGTGGTAAAGGGCAAAAAAGGCAGCCAAATGATTCATCAGTATTATTTGAAGCATAGTAAAGATATATTTAATTTTATAAATACAAATATGCAGAGGTTGGCAGAAAATGCTCGTCTATACCTGACTCCGAACTTTAAAGAAATTAGGTTATTGGAACCAGGTAAGGCTAGTGTAAGTCTTGGTTTAAGTGATGATAAAAGTGAAATAAAAGTTGAGGTAAATGTCGAAGGCTACTCAAAAGAGGTTTCAGGAAAGATAATTGAAGCATTCTTGGCAGACAAGCCTTATGTCAGATCAGACCATAAAACTTATATTAATCTGTCATCAGATAGGAAAGACTGGGCTAAGGATTTACAAGATTTACAAAATATTGTTAAAACTCTGAATTCCTGGGAAGTCTCTTGGGAAGAGAATGTTTTCTACGTTCCAAGAATTAGGAGTTTATCATTGATAAGTGCACTAAGCACCAAGGGTATCGAGATAAACTCTGATCTCAAGGAAATTAATGAGCAGTGGGAGAATTTAAAGCGAGATCTAGATGATCCTAGCTTAAGAGGTCCAGAAGTTCCAGCAGAAATTCAGGCACAGTTACGCCCATATCAGGTAGAAGGTTATCACTGGCTGTCTTTCTTAGATCGTTATGGCTTGGGCGGTATTCTAGCAGATGAGATGGGTCTTGGTAAAACTTTACAAATGCTAACTTTCATCTGGTCTAGGTATAAAGAAGAAGGTGGTAGGACATTAATTGTTGCACCTACATCTTTACTGTACAACTGGCAAAGAGAAGCTGAACGATTTGTACCAGAGTTACCTACTTTTGTTGCTTTTGGAAATAAGAGTGATAGAGAAGATGTGTATGCAGAGTTCGAAAAAAATGATGGTCTAATGATCGTTTCTTACGGTTTGGTAAGACAAGATAGAAGAACATTATCTAAATTCAACTTTAATTATATAGTCTTGGATGAAGCGCAGTATATTAAAAACCCAATGACCAAAACTGCTAGGGCTGTAAAAGCACTGCACGGTGAGCGTAGATTTGCCATGACAGGTACTCCTTTAGAGAACCACATTGGCGAGCTGTGGTCTATCTTTGACTTTATTATGC
The DNA here is from genome assembly GCA_947253875.1 of uncultured Fastidiosipila sp. Taxonomy (GTDB): domain Bacteria; phylum Bacillota; class Clostridia; order Saccharofermentanales; family Fastidiosipilaceae; genus Fastidiosipila. Next base: position 77,759 of record CAMYAM010000005.1, read on the forward strand.
CAGGATTCCTGTTTACTTATTCAGACTTTCAAGATAGATTTGGAGTTCTGTTTAAAGTTTCTAGTGCAAATTATAGTCAAGCTGAGTTAGAAGAGATGAAGCTCAAGGCTGATTCTCAAACGGATGAGAAAATTAGCGACGCTGATGACTTTATCCTTGATACTAATCAGCTGGTAGAACAAAAAACTAGAGAGAGTTTGAGGCAATTGGTTTCTCCATTCATCTTACGTCGACTAAAGACTGATGTACTAAAAGAACTACCAGAGAAGATTACAACCAACATTCCTTGCCCTATGACTCCAGAGCAGCAAAGAGTGTATCGTGATCATCTTGCTAGAGCAAGAGCTCAGATCTTTACCTATGAGCAGAGTGAAGGTAGAGTACAAAATCGTGAGCGTATGAATATCTTAGGTGAGTTAACCAGACTAAGACAGATTTGTTGTGATCCAAAATTATTCATGCCAAATTATGAGGGTGGTAGTGGAAAATTAGATGTATTAGAAGATTTACTTGATAACTTGATTTCAGGTGGACATAGAATTTTACTCTTTTCGCAATTCACAAGTATGCTTGAAATTATAAAACAAAGACAGGAAGCTCTAGGTAGGAAGATTTTCTATATTGATGGTCAAGTCCCTTCTGATAAACGTGTGCAATTAGTCGATGACTTCAATGCAGGAGAAGGTGAAGTGTTTCTAATCTCATTGAAAGCTGGTGGTACGGGACTTAACTTGACAGGAGCGGATGTAGTAATTCACTATGATCCATGGTGGAATCCGGCAGTTGAGGATCAAGCTACAGATCGAGCTCACCGTATTGGTCAAGAGAAGCATGTTCAAGTATTTAGATTAGTGACAATTGGATCTATTGAAGAGAAAATTCAAGAGATGCAAGAAGCTAAGCAGAAATTATTAGACGATATAGTCTCTGCAGGTGCTACTTATATCAATAAGATGAACATGGATGATATTAAAGAACTATTTGCTGAGTAAGCTAAGTCAAAGTAAATGAGGTAACTATGGATAAACTTTTTCAAGATGAGTTGAATTATTTAAATGAAACTTTAGCCTATATTGAGCAACGTTTGGAGTATTTGCTGCAAAACAACGAGAGACGAGAAAATGAATCACGAGAGCTGATGCGTGAAGCTTACGCTGAAGGCTTGGAGCTTAAAGAAGAAGATGGAAACGGTCATTTTGATTCATCTATGGTTCAGAATGAATTAAGACAGCAAGCAGAAGTCATCTCGGCTCAAAAAGTAGAGACCGTAGAATTACAAAATTTATATAAAAGACCTTATTTTGCACATATAGATTTCAAATTTGAGAATGAGGATGAAGCTGAACCAATTTATATTGGGCTAAAAGATATAATTGATCTAGATAATTTCCAGCAATATTCGGTTGACTGGAGAGCTCCAATTGCTGACCTTTACTATAACTACAAAGAACTAGGTCCTGTCAGTTTTATGTCTAAAGATCAAGAAATAAAAGGAGAACTTGTAGCTAAATATCAGTTGCTTATTGAAAAAGCGAAGTTAATAAACGTTTTGGATACATCTGAGCAAATTAATGATGAAGTACTGCAGATAGCCTTAAGCAAAATGGGATCTGCTACCATGAAAAATATTGTAGAAACTATTCAAGCTGAGCAAAATAAAATTATAAGAGCTGAGCCCAATAGGACATTGATAGTACAAGGTGTAGCAGGTTCGGGGAAAACGTCTATTGCATTGCACAGAGCAGCCTATTTAATTTATCTAATGCCTAATATTGAAGCGGCCGATATGTTATTGATTTCTCCAAGTATATCTTTTGCTAATTATATAGCTAGCGTGTTACCAAGTTTGGGAGAAAGAAATATTTCATATGCGACTTTGGAGTCCATTGAACAATTGGAGATTTCTGACGTTAATTCAAGGTTTTCAGATTACAACTTTATTCCAAGTTCGAGGGAAAAGATGGAGGTTTTCTCTAAATTTGAAATAGTAGACTACATTTATGAGTTTACCGATTTTCTGGAAAGTGCAATTTTTTCTCCAAAAGCGATTGAACTTGACAAAGAAGAGTATGTCAAACAAAGCACGATAGATAACTTATTTAGACAGAACTATAAGTTTTTACCAGTGTTTGCAAGGAACAATAGCATATTACAACATGTTGAAGATATTATCGGCAATAAGGATTTATTTAATGAGAAAAAAGACGAGATCCAAAAGCAGATTAACTCAATGTATGTTCTAGATAACTTGAGCAACATTTATTCGGTTTTTGCTAAATGGTTAGAAAGCGAAAAACAAATTGATAGTACTTACTTTGACCCTAGTAAAATGGATGAGATTGATTTAAGTATCTTAGCTTTGCTAAAAATCCTCCTATACGGTGCTTCTGATTCTGATTGGGTTAAACATGTAATTGTTGATGAAATGCAAGATTTATTACCAACAGACCATGAAACAATTCGACTATTATTTACCTGTCCTAGAACCATATTAGGAGATGAAAATCAGGCAGTAAGATATGAACTTGATAAAAATTACTTGGAGCAGTTAGAGGAGCTTTATGGTAGAGATAAATTAAGGGTGGAAAGTTTTACTCTAAACAAGTCCTACAGATCTACAGCTCAGATTACAAATTTTGCGAGAAATATAATTGAATCTGATACAATTCTAGCTCTCAGTAGGGACGGTAAGGAAGTTGAAGTAGTAGAAGTTAAAGAAGCAACTCAAGCACAAGCGGAACAAAAACGAGATGAGCTTATTTATAAGGATTTGCTCAAATTGCGAGATGAGGAATACAATACGGTTGCAGTTATTGCAAAAGACAAGCAAGAATTAAATAAATTCAAACGTAACTTGAAGGATATAATGGCAGCTGATACTGCTAACAAGGATATATTACTAAATTCGTTTCTGAGAGAAGAAGCTGAATTTGCAGCAACGCTTTGTGACATTGCTGGCTCAAAAGGTATTGAATTTGATGCAGTTATACTGTTAAATGCTTCTGATAAGCAGTATAATTCAGAACTTGATAGGACGAAACTATATGTAGCTTGTACGAGACCTTTACATAATTTGAAATTATATGCAATTGGAGATAAATCAAGGTTTATACGAAAATAAAGTTTTGACTGATTAGCTGATTATAGGAATTGAATAAGGGAGAAGAAATCACAATAGTGGTTTTGCTTAGCTAAGATAAAATACTTTAGGCGGAGGAGTAAGAATTGGCAAAGATAAATTTTGATATTAATCCTGTAAATGATATAAGTCAGGTAATGCATAATACAGAATCTGGCTCGATGTCTAAATTACTGGATCTTTGCTTGAGGTTTGGTAGCTTGATGAATAGTGTTGGTTCAGAGAGCGCTAGAACCGAAGATAGCATTGAGAGAATTCTTGATGCCTATGGGGTAGATTCTGCTTCAGCTTTTTGTATACCTACGATAGTTATTGTTAGCTTCAAAGATGAAGAAGGTAATATTTATACGAGTAGTAAAAGAACTCGTTCGCAAAGTAATAACTTTACAAAGTTTGACGAACTTAATAGTTTGTCCAGATATCTGTGTGATGGTGAGCTGAAAACTTTAAGTATTTTTGAATCAGAGTTGGATAGAATTGAAGAACTTAAGTATAACTTTAATATAAATAACTTGATTGGTACTCTTCTAGTTGCTTTTAGCTTTAACTTTATTTTTGGCGGAGATTTTAGGAACGCAATTGGTGCTGTTTTGGCAGCATTTTTAATGGCAATAATTAATTCGTTTTTGACAAACGCTCAAGTTAACTCTACCTTTAATAACCTTGCTTCTAGTTTCTTTGGTAACGTTTTTGTTGAGCTGTTTGCCATGATTGGTCTGATTAATAATACAGGAACTGCTAGTATATCTATTATCATGGGACTGGTTCCTGGTATGCTTCTGACAACTTCTATTCGAGAAGTTTTCTCTAAAGATTACACTTCTGGTTTAAACAAACTAGTTGAATGTTTATTTATAGCGATTAGCCTGGCAGTTGGTGCGGCACTTGCAATTATGTTGTTGAGGTAGGTGGAAATGGAAGCATTAATTTCAGGTTTAGTAGTAATTTTAGCAGTTGCCTTATCTACATATGGCTACTCAAAGATGTATGTTTTGCCGAAGAGATTGTTACCTGTTTCTATGATAGCTGCAATCGCAGGTTGGGTAGTGAACTCACTAATTATTGAATATTTTGGCAGTTCTTTCGCAGGTGGTTTTATGGCTGCTTTCACAGTTGCAATGATAGGAGAGGTAAGTGCACGAAAGGTTAAAACTCCAGCAATTATCATTATTGTTATTGGAATTTTGCCCTTGGTTCCAGGATCTTTGGTCTACAGAACAGTTGAAAATATTATTGCAGACGATATAAGTGCTGCTATATCAATTGGTTTGGAAACGATTGGTATTGCCTTATCTATGGCACTAGGTATTTTAGTTAACTCCACATTTGTTCAGCTGTACTACCTCACTAAAAGAAGATTTAAAAAATATCAAGAAAGAAGAGCTTCCAATGATTCAGACAGTAGTAATGAAAGTACGGAGAAATTCCAAGGGCTTAAAAACGCTGACGAAATCTCAGATCCAGTGGTAGTGAATGTAAATGAAGATGATAAGAATTAGATTTTGACAGTGTTTACACATAAAAATCTATATTGCTAACGACAAATGTAAAAAATAAAGTTATCATATAAAAGTAGGAAATTTTATTTTGGAATATTTCTATTCTAAATAAAATTTGGATAAAGAACTTTAACTAGAAAGGATATTGATAATGAACAACTTATATTCTGGATTCAATGCACGTGGTAAATTTTGCATGAATGTAGATAAATTAAATTTAGACGAGTTGGATGTATTGAAGAGAGTTGCCCCGGTTTTGGATATAGACATTAACAAAAATGATGGAATTGCTCTATATACAGAAAAATCAACAGATGACAGCATTACAGTTGAGTTTGATGCAATTGATAATGTCATGCGAATTAAGTATTTCGACTTGAGAAGTTTTGCGAGAGCACTTTCACACTTAAGAGAAGTGCGTGAAACTGGTAAGGCAGTACACGAGAAGGTACAATTTGAAGATCTTGGGTTCATGGTTGACCTCTCAAGAAACGCAGTTTTAACGGTTGATAGCTTGAAGCTTCTAACTAATTACCTGGCTGTTATGGGTTATAACACACTTTTCTTATATATCGAAGATACTTATGAAATTGAAGATTATCCATACTTTGGTTATCAAAGAGGAGCATATTCAAGTCAAGAACTTAAAGAAATTGACGATTATGCTTATAGCTTAGGTATTGAAGTTATTCCATGTATGCAAACCTTGGGTCACTTAAGAAATGCTTTCATTTGGCCATATGCCAATGAGATCAAAGATACTGATGATGTCCTTCTAGTTGATGAGGAAAAAACTTACGACTTTATCAGAGCCATGTTAAAAACACTTAGTAACTCAGTAAGAAGTCGTAGAATTCACATAGGTATGGATGAGACTTTTGGCTTAGGTCGTGGACAGTATCAAACAAAAAATGGTGCAGTGCCTCCACATGAAATTTTTGCCAAACATATTGAGAAAGTCTTGGAAATTGCCAAAGAATTTGATTATGATCCAATGATTTGGTCAGACATGTACTTCCGTTTCTTATCAAATACTGAAAATTATTACGATCTAGATACAGAAATAAGTGAAGAGATTAAAAAAGGTGTTCCAAAAGAGCTTTCACTAGTTTATTGGGACTACTACAACACTGATGAAAAAATCTATGAAAAAATGCTAGAGAGACATAAGATCTTGGGTGGAAACAAGACTTGGTTTGCTGGTGGTATCTGGAACTGGAATGGTATCAAAGTCAACCATGGTAAGATGTTTGCAACAAGTCAACCTGCTTTAGAAGCATGTAGAAAAGCTGGTGTTAAACATATCTTAACTACTGCCTGGGGAGACAATGGTGCTGAAACTAGTGTATTTGAGGCTTTACTTGGTGCGCAATATTTCGGTGAAGCGACTTGGCAAGAGCAATTACCTACTAGAAGTGAGACAATCAGAAGATTTAACCTTACTGTTGGTGGTGATGGCAAAGCATATTACAATATGCGCCTGTTCGATGAAGTACCAGGTGTGCCAAAAGATAATCTCAATACCTATAACCCAAGCAAATATATCTTGTACAGTGATGTATTGACTGGCCTTTTTGATGTTCACATTAACCCTTATGCAGAAGAGTTAAGTGAACATTATGGAAATCTAGCAGACTACTTCGACTTGAAGGCGGCTGAAACTACAGATCAACATAGATTGTTCTACTTGCAGTCAGCACAATTAGCAGATGTTTTACAACGTAAGGTAATATTAACTTCTACTTTAAGAGCATCATATTTAGCTGGAGATAAATCTACATTGAGACAATTGGTAGAGTTCGACTTGCCAGAACTAATTGGCGCAGTAACTGACTTACAAGCATTTACAATGTCAATTTGGTACTTACACAATAAGCCTCAAGGCAGTGAAGTAATTGATTCTAGAATGGGTGTTTTAATTGCTAGACTCAAGACTACGTTGGATAGAGTTGACGGTTACTTGAACGGTGTTTACGAATTCTTACCAGAGCTAGAATCTAAACGTTTAGCCTTTGATGGACGTAGCTTGGCAGAAGTTGAGCTATCTCCACATATTAGAGTAAATGACTGGAAGAGAATAATCTCAGCGAGTCCAATTTCCAATGCTCCATAAGGTAGAGTAAAAGAGTTGAAAATTCAGTGCTAGTTAGGACTTTTTAGGACTCTTTAAGGCTCTGATGTTGGAACAAAAATAGTCAAGTATAGTATTTGTAGGGCTTTACAACAGCTGTAACTGATAGTAAACTTGACTGTACAATTAAATAGTTATCAAAAAATAAAATAAAATTGCAGGTAACAAGCCTTTGACATTATCAAATAAGCGGACCTGCAATTTTCGGGTGAATGTTTATCACCAAGGAAAGGATGTTTTATGAACAGAAAACGTTTACGCTACATTGCTCTAGCAGCAATGATTGCCGCATTATACCTATTGTTGTTTTTACCATTGAAACCAATAGGATTTGGACCTATACAATTTAGGCTTGCAGAAATTTTAACATTATTGCCAGCCTTGACCCCTGCAGCAATCCCAGGAGTATTTTTGGGATGTGTACTAGCTAATATAGTTGGTCCAGCAGGACACTGGGTAGATATAGTATTTGGTAGTTTGGCAACCTTGATAGCAGCCGTACTAACTCGTATCTTAGCAAATAGAACTAAAGTTAGTGAGCAATACTCTGGCTATACAAGCAAGCAGTTAGCTCAAAAGAAGGCCTTGTACTTGTTACCACTTCCAACCATTATCATAAACGCTCTTATTGTTGGTACTTATCTAACACTAGTATTTTCAGATGCTGCTTTCTCCTGGACATTGCTAATCACAAACATTTTATCTTTAGCTTTGTCTGAAGCATTTGTCTTATATGTAATTGCTTTACCTCTATATGTTGTATTGCAACCCTACTTTGCTAGACATAGATTTGATAAATAATAAATTTATTTGAAAAATTAAATTATAGTAAATAGAGTAAATTGTCTTGCTGATTTTATTGAGATAATTTACTCTATTCTTATTATTAAGGTTAATATTAAAGTGAAAAGGTAAGATTATGGCAGAGAAGAATTCATTTTATTTTTCTGAAGAACAAGATGTAAAAAGTGATGAGAGAATCATTGATTTTACTTGGGGAGAAATAGATTTAAGCTTTATTTCAGATAACGGAGTTTTCTCCAAGAATCACATTGATTTGGGATCTAAACTTTTGTTAGAAGCATTCGAAGCAGAAATGCTTGAATTAGCGAGAGAAGATAGCTCGAAATTTGAGAAATTAAGCTCGGGTAAAAAGCTAGACCTCGGAACAGGCTACGGTGTAATCGGTATTACTGCCCAGAAGCTTTTCCCAAAAGGCTCCATGATATTAAGTGACGTTAATGAAAGGGCTCTAGCTCTAAGCGAAAAGAATATTGCTAGAAATTTAGCAGTTAAGACGAGTACTATAAAGAGCGACGGCTTTAGTAAAATCAATGGAAAATTCGATATTATTCTGACTAACCCACCAATGCGTACTGGTAAAGAAAAAGTCCAGGAATTGCTCAGCCAAGCTCAAGAGCATCTAAGTGACAATGGAATTTTACTAGCTGTTATTGGTAAAAAGCAGGGAGCTGAATCTTACGGTAGATATTTAGATGAAATTTTCCCTAATACCTGGACTTCGTTGAAGAAAAAAGGTTTTACTGTTTTTGCTTGTAGTAAAGAAGTTGATGAATTAGATTTGTAGTAAAGTAGTTGATGAATTAGATTAATCCGTTTCTCTTTAAAGGTGCAGAAGATGAAAATAAGAAAAATTATAAGTCTTTTTCTCTTGAGTGTAGTGTTGCTTACAACTGCCTGTTCTGGCAATAATAACAAAGATAATAAAGACAAAAATATCAATGAGAATGAAATCTTGGGTGAGATAAACTACCAGGCTAAAAATGTTTTGATTGAACCAGGTACGGATGATACAGGGGATACTTTGGAATATAGAGAGATTCTAGATCTTGAAGAGTTCGCTCTCTCCTCTAAGAAACCAGTACTGCTTTGCGTAAAAAAAGATAAGCTAAAAAGTATGAATGTCATTATTCCTTGGTTAGAGGAAATTGCTGATAAATATAGGGGGTCAGTCAATGTTGTAATGGCAGAAGACGACCCAGCTGAAGAATTTTTGTATTATTTGGAGTATCAAAATGTGCCAACGATGTTTCTTCTACATGATGGCGAAGTTCTCCGACAAGCTTCTTGGGAAGAAGAGGACGGCTTGCAAATATTAGTAGAAAAATTGCAAGAGTTAGCGAAATAGTGTATTAAGCTTGTATTTATGCGATAAAGTTAGATGAAAAAATCCGGAGCTTAGTCCGGATTTTCTTCTTTATAATAATCAAAATACTACCAAATAACATCCATAGCTTCGCCAATAGAGTCAACGTAAATAATTTCCATGTCCAAGTCGTTTAGCTTTTTGACCTGCTTTTGATTTGCCCCAGGCACAATAATATATTTGAACCCTAATTTATTAGCTTCTTTAACTCTATTTTCTATGCGCGAAACTGGTCTGACTTCTCCAGTCAAGCCAACCTCACCGACAAGAAGCAATTTGTCTTTGATAGCCTTTTCTTTGAAACTAGAAACAATACCTGCTATTAAAGCTAGGTCCGTAGAAGGGTCATCTGCTTTGAATCCGTTAACAACATTAATAAATGCATCCATGTTGCTGATACCAAGATTTAATTTTTTCTCCAATAGAGCGATTAGCATGCTGACTCTATTACGGTCAAAACCTTGAGTGACTCGAATGGGTGAAGCGTAAGAACTTGGATTTAGTAATGCTTGAATTTCCATAATCATAGGGCGAGTACCTTCTATAACACAAGTTAAAGCAGATCCAGCTACGTTTACAGGACGACCTTGAAGCAAGCTACTAGAAGCATCATCTAATGGGACTAAACCTTGACCAGTCATGTCAAAAATGCCGACCTCATTGGTTGCACCAAATCTGTTTTTCACAGACCTTACTAGTCTTAAGTTTGAATATTTGTCACCTTCGAAGTAGATGACAGTATCGACCATATGTTCAAGTATTCTTGGTCCAGCGATATTACCATCTTTGGTAACATGTCCAACTAAAATAATTGTTGTGCCTAAGGATTTTGCAATGCGTAAGAAACCTGCACTACAGTCTCTGACTTGACTGACAGATCCCGGAGCTGAGCTGGACTGCTCGGAGTATACAGTTTGAATTGAGTCAACTATACAGAGTTTAGGTTTAAGTTCTTGAATTATTGCAGCTATGTTTTCAAAGACGATTTCACTGCTTAAATTAATATTACTTTTATCTACTCCCAATCTCTCGGCACGATTTTTTACTTGAGCTGCAGATTCTTCACCGCAGATATATAAAATGGATTCGTTTTCTATATCTGATTTGCTTGCTGCTTGTAGAAGTAACGTTGATTTACCAATTCCTGGATCTCCACCTACCAAGACCAGAGAGCCTGGGACAAAACCACCACCAAGTACTCTGTCAAATTCGGAAATCCCAGAACTATAGTACTCAGATTTACTAGAGTCAACTTCTTGCATTTGTACTAATTTTTGATGTCTGGAGCTAGTACCATATTTGGGATTGAGTTTTGGACTAGCAGTAGATGCACCAGAGTTTTCATCTTCATTATCTAATTCAATTTCAGCAGCTGCTTCATCAAGTAAATCTTGTAACCAACCAGTACTTACACCAGCTTGTTCAACTTTTTTGGGCTTAACATCACGAGGTTTCTCTTCAAAAGTATTCCAACCACCGCAGTTTGGACATTTCCCAAGCCAACCACTACTTTCATAGCCGCAAGCTGTACAATAATAAGTAATTGATTTTTTAGCCATGTATAACCTCGCAATTTTTATAAGCTGGTGGATGTCTATTTTGGCTAGACATTAACCGCAAAAATTTTCGTGAAATATTCTTAGTCTCAATTTAATCTAATAGTAAAACTTTCACAAAGTTTATTCGTCAACAATTTCTAACAAAACTGGACAATGATCAGAACCCATAACGTGATCAAAAATATCTGCTTTCAACAATCTATTTTCGAATCTTTCGCTGACTAAGAAATAATCTATACGCCAGCCAGCATTTCTATTACGTGCATAGGTTCTATAACTCCACCAGGAGTAGCGCTCTTCGGCATCAGGTTTGAAATATCTAAAAGTATCGATGAAACCAGTTTCTAGAAGTTTGGTGAAATCGCCTCTCTCTTCATCGCTGAAACCAGCATTCATATGGTTTGATTCAGGATTCTTAAGGTCAATTTCCTTATGAGCAACGTTTAAGTCTCCACAAGCAACAACAGGTTTAATAGCATCTAATTTTTCTAAATATAATCTGAAGGCCTCATTCCAAACCTGACGATTATCTAGTCGTTTAAGTTGGTTTTGTGAGTTTGGTGTATATACGGTAACGAAGTAATAATCAGCGAATTCCAGGGTAATAACACGTCCCTCGGTTTCCATTTGTTCAACTACGAGTCCATGGTCAGCTTCGCCATGATCAGCTGCGATAAAATCTTGTGACATATGAAAAACTTTAACTTCATCTAAGTCAGCTAATTTTCCTTCCTCAGGAATATTTAATCCGTGGCTAAAACTAATTGGTTTATTTTTTGTGAAAATAGCAGTTCCAGAGTATCCCTTCTTGCCTGCGTAATTCCAAAATTGATAATATCCAGGCAAGTCTAGCTCAACCTGACCCTTTTGACATTTAGTCTCTTGAATTGCAAAAATATCGGCGTCGATTTCCTCAAAAAATTCATTGAAATTCTTATTCAAAACTGCTCTAATTCCATTAACGTTCCAAGAAATAAATTTTTTGCTCATAAAACCTACTTTCTTCTGTGTAAAAATTTTGATTATGTACTTAATTCTAAGGCTAAAGTGAATTTTTGTCGATTGACTTTGTTTATAGTTTGTTTGTGCTTTGTTTGTACTAGATTACGTGATAAAATTACCTAACTGTTATATAATCTTAAAGATAGATTTTGCCCTAAGTTATGGGCTTAGATTGTACAATCATGGAGGCGTTATGAAGAATACAGCAGCAAAAGGAACTCAGGATATATTGCCAGAGATTAGCAGTGCCTGGGAACATATAGAAGATAAGTTCAGAGAGATATGCCAACTTTACGGATATGAAGAGATTAGAACTCCAACATTTGAGCATACTGAGGTTTTTGCACGTGGTGTTGGTGAGACTAGTGACGTCGTCCAAAAAGAAATGTACACTTTCGAGGACAAAGGTAATAGATCAATTACTTTAAGACCAGAAGGTACTGCTGGTATAGTTAGAAGCTTTATCGAAAATGGTATGAACTCTTTAGCTTTTCCAGTTAAATTATTTTACGAAATTACTGCATTTAGATATGAAAATGTCCAGAAGGGGCGCTATAGAGAATTTCACCAATTAGGTGTAGAAGCCTTTGGTGCCGAAGGCCCATTTATTGATGCCGAGATGTTGGCAATGTTGCAGCATTTCTTCAAAGCCTTAGGATTGAAACAAATTAACTTAGAAATCAATAGTTTGGGAACTCCTGAGAGTCGAGCAGTTTATAGAGAAACATTGCTTGGATATTTAAGACCTTATAGAGATAAACTTTGTGAGGATTGCCAAGCGAGAATGGAAGAAAACCCTCTACGTGTCTTGGACTGCAAGAATGAACACTGCCATGAAATCACAAAGTCAGCTCCGTTGATTCTTGACTATCTCGATGAAGAAAGTGAATCACACTTTAAGAAATTGCAAGAACTATTAGATAATTTAGGAGTTGAGTATAAGGTCAATCCCAAGATAGTTAGAGGTTTAGATTACTATAGCAAAACTGTTTTTGAGTTCATTTCAGAGAATGTTGGGACTCAAGGTACTATCTGTGGCGGAGGTCGTTATGATGGCTTGATTAAATTAATGGGTGGTCAAGACACTCCAGGAATTGGTTTTGCTCTAGGCGAAGAGAGGTTGCTATTAGAATTAGAAGCACAAGGTGTACTTAAGAACGATAGACCGGTAGCGGATGTATTTATTGCGAGCTTGGATGATGAAGCTTTAACAGCAGCACAAAAATTAAGCCAAGAACTTCGCTATTTAGGCATAAGAGCTCAATATGAATTGACTGGTAGATCACTCAAAGCTCAAATGAAATATGCAGGTAAGCAAGGGGCCAAGAATTTAATTGTTCTTGGTGGAGATGAATTGAGCGAGGGCAAGGTTGCTGTAAGAAGTTTGGTTGAGAAGGACAAAGCTGAGCACGAGTTTGATTTAGGTCAAGTTGAAGTTCTAGCAGACTATTTCAAAAATTAGCTTAATAAACGAGATAAGTGTAAAACTTAGCTCGATAAAAGTGTAAAATAAGGTATAAATTTATTTAGATTGTTTGAGGAGAAAAAATGGCAGAGAGTTTAAAAGGTATAAAACGTACTAATTATTGTGCTGAGATTAGTGAAGCTGATTTGGGCAAAGAGTTAGTTTTAACGGGTTGGACACAGAAACAAAGAGACCTGGGTGGGCTTGTTTTTATAACATTAAGAGATAGAACAGGTTTAATTCAATTAGTTGTTGATGAAGACTCACCTGAAGATGTACGTGAAAAAGCAAGTAAAGTTAGATCCGAGTTTGTTTTAGCTGCAAAAGGTGTCTTGCGTAAACGTCAAGATCCAAACCCTAATATGCCTACAGGTGACTACGAGTTACTTGTCCAAGAATTGCGTATTTTATCCGAGTCTGAAACTCCACCATTCTACATTGAGGAAGATAGTGATGTTAAAGAGAGCCTCAGACTAGAACACAGATATCTAGATTTACGTAGACCTGATATGGTAAAAATTATGAAGTTAAAATCAGATCTAGCTAATTTCACAAGAAATTACTTCTATGAAGCAGGGTTCCTAGAGGTTGAAACTCCTATTCTAGGTAAGAGTACTCCAGAAGGTGCTAGAGACTACCTAGTTCCTTCGCGTGTCTACAACGGACAATTCTTTGCTTTGCCGCAAAGTCCACAGTTATACAAACAGTTACTTATGGTAAGTGGTGTAGATAAATATTTCCAAATTGCACGTTGTTTCAGAGATGAAGACTTGAGAGCAGATAGACAACCAGAGTTTACACAAGTGGATATCGAGATGAGTTTCGTTGAAGAAGAGGATATCCAAAACTTAATGGAACCATACCTAAGAGAAGTTCTTAAGAGATTTAAGGGCAAAGAAATTCCTGCAATTGAGAAATTAACTTACAAAGAAGCAATGGATCGTTTCGGATCTGATAAGCCAGACATGAGATTTGGTCTAGAGATTTGTGATATTTCAGATTTAGTAGCAAACTCTGAATTCAAGGTATTTAAAGATGCCCTAGACGGAGGCGGTTCTGTAAGATTAATCACAGTTCCAGAAGGTGGCAAAATGAGTCGCCGTGAAATAGATGCACTAAGTGATTATGTTAAAACATATAGAGCAGGCGGACTTGCTTGGTTAGCCCCAGAAGCTGAAAAATGGCGTGGATCTATTTTGAAATTTGTTTCAGAAGATTTAGAAGCTAAATTACTAGAAAGAACAGCAGCAAAAACAGGTGACTTGTTGCTTATTGTTGCAGACAAGAACAATAAGATTGTATTAGAATCACTTGGACATTTGAGAAACAAAGTGGCAGCTGACTTAGAACTATATGATCCGGCAGATGACAAACTAGTTTGGATTACTGAGTTCCCACTATTTGAATGGGACGAAGAAGAAGGCAGATACACTGCAGTTCACCACCCATTCACTAGCCCAATGGACGAAGATATTCAATACCTAGATACTGATCCAGGTAGAGTTCGTTCTAAGGCCTATGATATAGTAATGAATGGTTATGAGCTAGGTGGCGGAAGTATCCGTATCCACGATAATGAGTTGCAAAATAAGATGTTCGAGCTACTTGGTTTTACCAAAGAATCAGCTTATGAGCAATTCTCATTCTTGCTAGATGCCTTCAAGTTTGGTGTACCTCCTCACGGTGGTATTGCACTAGGTTGGGACCGCTTGATAATGTTGCTTTCAGGATCTAGTAATATTCGTGATGTTATTGCTTTCCCTAAAGTTCAAACATCAGCTGATCTAATGACAAAAGCTCCAGGTATAGTTAGCGAGCAACAATTAGAAGAATTAGGATTGATTATTGATAAAGAAGCTGCAGACGCTCCTGAGGCAGAAACAGTAGATGAGCTCCTATAGTATACGTTAGAGGTTGCAATGGACAAAAAACACAAGCCACAATCTGAATATGAAAGAGATTTATCTGCAGAAGAGCAAGCAGCAGAGGTATTAACTGATGCTGATAGAGATTCCAGATCTGATTACGAGTCTAATTCCGTATCAGGTGTGCGCCAGGCTAAAATTCAGATGACTCCAAGAAAAGAATATATCCCGAGTTCAGAAGGTTTAGAAGAATTTAACTTGCAGATAGAGAACGATGCTGACAGAGAAAGTTTTGCGACTAATGATTCTGAATCTAACGGTTTAGAAAAAGCGAAGCTTTACTCAAAAAAAACTAGTAATGGCAGTAAAAAACATAAACAAGTACTAAATGCTTCAGAAGATATCTTTACCAAAAGGGATAAAAGGGTTGTTGTACTAGAAATTCTTGACTGGATAAAATATATTCTAGTAGCCGTAATACTTGGCTTATTAATTAGCAAATTTGTAATTCAACGTAGTGAAGTTGTTGGAAGATCAATGGAAGACACTTTACACAATGATGACCAATTGATAGTAGATAAATTAAGCTTGCATTTTTCACATCCACAAAGAGGTGACATTGTAACGGTAAATGGTGCCAAAACACATAAGAAAGATGAAACTGCAGGTATGCTAGTTAAAAGAGTTGTTGCTATTCCAGGAGATACTTTGGACTTCAAAGATGGAAAGGTCATTGTAAATGGCGAAGAAATTGAAGAAAATTACTTATCTCCAGGCACATATACAATGGAGCCATTTGACTGGCAAGGCGAAATTACAGTACCTGCTGGGCACTACTTTGTTTTAGGAGATAATAGAGGTAACTCGGCTGACTCCAGGATTTTTGGACCAGTTCCAGAAGAAGCAATAGAAGGAAAAGTTTGGATAAGAATTTATCCATTTGATAAATTTGGAAAAATTGATTAGAGATTAATTAATATCTTGATAAAATTGAGTTGCTAATTAGAGAACTTAGAAATAATTGATGAAATCAGAATTAATTTAAAATAAAAACTATAACATTAATGAAAGAGGTAGGAATTTGTCAAAGAGTGATGACAAACAAAAATATATAAGAAATTTTAGTATCATTGCCCACGTAGACCATGGTAAGTCTACTTTGGCAGATAGATTACTGCAAAATACAGGTGTCTTGACTGAGCGAGAGATGAACAATCAAGTCCTCGACAACATGGACATTGAGCGTGAGCGTGGGATCACAATCAAGGCTCAAGCCAGTAAAATGTACTATAAGTATAAGGACGGAGAGATATACGAACTGAACCTAATTGACACTCCAGGACACGTTGACTTCAGCTATGAAGTATCTCGTTCACTAGCTGCATGTGATGGTGCGATTTTAATCGTAGATGCTGCCCAAGGTATTGAGGCACAGACATTAGCTAATGTTTATCAAGCTGTAGGCATGGATCTAGAGGTATTGCCAGTAATTAATAAGATTGACCTACCTTCAGCACGTCCAGATTTCGTAAAAAATGAAATTGAGGATGTAATTGGTTTAGATGCTAGTCATGCGCCTTTAATTTCTGCAAAGGAAAATATCAATATTGACCAAGTTCTAGATAGCATAATTGAGTATTTACCATCTCCAGATGGGGACCTAGATGCTCCATTAAGAGCTCTGATTTTTGATGCAAAATATGATACTTACCAAGGTGTTGTAATTTATGTGCGTATCAAAGATGGTCAGGTTAAAGTCGGTGACGAGATCCATTTAATGCACTCTGGAGCTGAGTTTACAGTCACTCAAGTTGGGGATTTCAAGGCAGGACAATTAGCTGCTACAACAGATCTATCTGCAGGTGATGTTGGTTATATAATCGCTTCAATTAAAAATGTTAAAGACACCCAAGTTGGTGATACGGTAACACTAGTTAAGAATCCTGCAAAAGAGCCGATCCCAGGATATCAGCCAGCACAACAGATGGTTTATTGTGGACTTTATCCAACAGATAATGCTCGTTATGGAGATTTAAGAGATGCAATGGAAAGACTGCAATTGAATGATGCTTCCTTTACATTTGAGCCTGAAACATCAGCAGCATTAGGATTTGGTTTCCGTTGTGGATTCTTAGGCCTATTGCACTATGAAATTATTCAAGAGCGTCTAGAACGTGAATTTGATTTAGATATTATCTCAACTGCTCCGTCAGTTATCTATCACGTGTTTACTAGTACAGGAGAAATGATAGAGGTTTCTAACCCAGCTAATTTACCGCCAGTAGAACAAAGAGAGAAAATTGAGGAACCTATAGTTACGGCAACGATAATGACTCCAACTGAATATACAGGTAATATCATGAAACTCTGTCAAGAGCGCCGTGGTGAGTATGTAAATATGAATTATTTGGATGAGTCGCTGGTTGAGATAACTTATGATATGCCTTTGAACGAGATTATTTATAATTTCTTCGATGTTCTGAAGTCAAACAGTAAAGGCTATGCTTCCTTGAATTACGAGATTAAAGATTACGAACCTTCTGATTTGATAAAATTGGATATATTAATTAATCACGAAAAAGTTGATGCCCTCAGCATGATTGTCCACAGAGAAAAAGCGGAATTCCGTGGCCGTAAGATGGTTAAGATACTTAAAGATGAGATACCTAGACACCAATTTGAGATACCAATTCAAGCAGCTATTGGTGGTAAAGTTATTGCTCGTGAAACGGTTAAAGCTTATCGCAAAGACGTTATCGCCAAGTGTTATGGTGGTGATATTTCACGTAAGAAGAAACTTCTCGAAGCTCAAAAAGCTGGTAAAAAACGTATGCGTCAAGTTGGTAGCGTAGAAATTCCTCAAGAAGCATTTATGGCAGTTCTCAAGTTAGAGGAAGAGGAGTAGAAATTAGAACCTTTTCTAATGAAATTTTGTGAAAGCAGTGGTCTGAATTTTTCCGATTGCTGCTTTTTTGTTGCTCAGATCTGTGACGTGTGCTTACATTAGAAATTTAATGTTGTGAAAATAGCCAAATTTTATCGATAAATTTGTTAAGAGTTACGAAAATCAATAAATGGATTATTAAGCTTTGCAAAAACGTTTCAGGTATCTTGAGAAAAAGAATATATTGGCGTATTATATAAAAGTAGTCAATGAAGTTGATAGTTTACTATCAAATTGCACAAAAATACTAACTGGATTTTGGCTAATATAAAGTAAAAGGATTTTTTTAATAAGGAATTGTATAGGAGGTGCTTATGATTCCAGGAGAAGAGTTAGTTAGAACAAATAGAAGTGATTTTCATGATGTAGATAACTTTGACAATTTCAAAAGTTCATATGAAAACCAAGACAATGAGAGAGGCAATAATCAATTTTACAGCTTAGCACTTATAAGTACAGTTTTAGCAATAGTTGTATGTCTTGCATATTTACTTGGATAAGTCACAAGAAAATTGTAAAATAACTCATAGAGTACCCGCATAGATAGGGTACTCTATTTTTTTAGGAAGATAGTTGTTTGTGAATTCAGGTGTTAAGGGGAGAGTCAGTGAGAAGCTATTCCAAAGTATTTAGAAATAAAGATTATGGATTTATTAGAGAAGAAGATATGCCTAATTCAGGGTATATATATAATAGTCTTCCTAATCTTGACGAGATAGAGTGGTTAACAACTGGAGAAACTTCCCATCTAGCAGATAACCATTGTGGCGCGGTTACAACAGCTAACATGATTATTTATTATCTGAAATCAGTCGAAGGTCTGAAAATTTCTAAGTTAAAAGCTTTTGATATCTTTGCAAGAGTACATAAATTCGTTGGAAACGGACCTGTTCCTAAATTGTCAGCTAAAGTACGTAAGATTTTTCATAGATACGATAGACCAGTTGTTCACAAGCGAGTTCGAAGAACTTATGAAATTAAAGAGGCTATTGATGAGGGGAAAATTATAACCTTACTTCTAATGGCAAATATATTTGACTGGCACTGGGTGCTCTGTGTTGGTTATAGGGAGTATCTTAATGGGGATTTTTATCTGGAGGTCGTAGATGCGTGGCATAATAGTGGGAAGAGATTTTATAAAATAAAGTCTCAAGCTTTTTTAGTTTCAGCTGTGGCATATGATTTAGAGATTGGTTAGGAAAAAAATAAAAAATGGTGTTTAATCTGTCGTTATTGCTTGAATATGCAATTTAATAGTTGTTCTGAAAAAAGTCGCTTGATTTTAATCTATAGCATGATTATAATGGTATAGCTTTAAGCTCTTGATTATATTTAAGTGTTTGAGCGAATGTTGAAAATTCAATAAATGCGGATATGGCGGAATTGGCAGACGCGCTAGATTTAGGTTCTAGTGTTTAATAGACGTGCAGGTTCGACCCCTGTTATCCGCACCATAGTAGTTTTATTTAAATAGATAAATCCTTGAAAGCGAGTATTTAACAGACTTTCAAGGATTTATTCTTTTTATTCAAGGATTGATATATTCTAATAAAATGATCCAAATTTACCCAAGAATTTATCCATAAATTTAATCAGAAAGAAGATCAAATATTTCTGATGTTTTTGGGCAATTTCTTTATCTGTTTTAGCAATTTGTTTTTCCTGTGATGGAGATATATCTTGTACGTAAGTATTTAAAGTATCCATATATTCTGATATCCGAAAACTTTTTTTAATCCTCAAGGTTTATTGTTCATTAAAAGTTATGTTTAAGTCCTCTGCAAGTCAATGAAAATTTAATTAGATTTTAGGTAATATTTTATTGTCTGATATTGTCTTATAGAGTAAAAGCTTTGATGCAAAATAAATTGATAATCCAATTTATTTTGGGATGATCAATTAAAGATATAAATCAAACCCATCAAATCTAGTATACATCAAACAAAGACAGATTTATAGACTTCCGTTCGCAGATTTATTCTGTTAAAATATGGTTAAGAAATAATTACCGTAAGAGGTGGTTTTATGAGAGTGATTGATTATTAATTTGTATTACACATTAACTTTTTGAAGATTCATATTTAGGAGGAAATTAAATATGAAAAAAACAAAAAAACATTATTTAAAATCTCGATAATAATACTTATTTTCATTGCACTTTTCTTTTTATATAAATTAGTTATTCTCCGTGTAATTGCTATCAATAGAGTACAGGACTTCATTGAAGATCAAAATGCAGATAGAAACAATATAGAAATTACTGCTGCAGCTTGGGATCCTTTAAAGAGTGGTGGTTATAATGTAGTTGTTAAAATCAAAGATGACCCTGACAGTAAATATTCCTATAATTACAAATTAATTACCAATACTAGGAAAGGTTTAAAATTCGATTATATCAAACTGTCATCTGTTATTAAAAATGGTCGAGAGGATTATAATCCAAAATACGGAAAACTGGAAAATTGAGCGATTGTTGTTTGAGAGCAGGTGACTACATAATCGCCTGCCCTATAGAACAAACTGAAATAGTAATACTTGTCGTTGATATAGACCATAGAAGACAAGTATACAATTAACTTTACATACTAAAAACTAGATGTTTACGCTGTTTACATCGTTAGTGCTTTTTTAAAACATAAAAAACATTAAGAAGGCTTAAAACCCTTTAAATAAGAAGTTTACATAAAAGGAGTGTAAAATGAGCACTAAATTAGTGTCTTTTAGAATAGACACAGAACAGTATAAGAATTTAGAAAAGTTAGTAAAAAATAAGATCTTTCTGTTGGTCAATATTCCAGAGAGTTAATTTTAAATACTCTAGACATAACTAATTCTGAAAATAATAATACTTATTTTTTGAATCTACTCCAGCAAGAACTTCAATCTAAAAATAAGCAAATAGAAGAACTTCAAACACTAATCAAACAAGAGCAAGCTTTACATTTAAATCTTCAAAAAAACTTCCAAAAATAGAATCAAATTCCAATAATAATGCTAAGTCAAAAACAAAGAAAACTGGTTTTTTCAGTAGTATTTTTAAAAGATAAAAAAGTTAATGTACCTCGTACTTATGTTTTAATAAATTCATCTTTATTTTATCTATAAAAATAAAGAAAATAAAGTCTAAGAACTGAGGAAATCCAGTCACCACATATAAATTCACCTGAAAGCCAGAACAAACTGGAGAATGGGATCCTAACGAGTATCTAAAGAATGAAGGCCATAAAAACTCAAAACAAAAATATTACAGAAATGGTACGCCAAAGCCTGACGAAAGAGAATATACAGAAGAACTTCTAGCTTATTATTTCTATGCATTTGAAGATGAGGAATCAAAACCAAAGGAGATTTTTGATTCAGAAGTAAAAGATGGTTTCGAAGATGAATCTCTAATCTAATATCTGGTGCGCACTTAGCAATATAATTTAAGCCATCTAATCAAGTGTACACTAAATAAATTTTAAATTGTAGACTGTTTTTTGTTAAAAGATTGTGGCATAATATGGTTAATAAAACAATTCCTTAAGGAGGCAGGTACTACTTGAACATAGCCAGTGAATCCTAATTGACTTCTCCACTCAGTGCTTTCAGCATAATTTGGATATGATGCAGCGAAAACAGATGTCGAAAATATACCCAATGTAAGAACTAATATTATTGCGAATACATATTTACTAAAAGATTTCATATATCTGCATATAATGATCCTTCTGTGGGTGGTAGACATGCTAAAACAGGTTGGTTTAGATATCATAATACTCCGGATAATAACACATATAGTACACCACTACCAAAAGGTGGAGCTTATGATAATAATGTTTATTCTAGACGAGAATTTATACGTGACTATTGGGTTACAAACGCAAAAAAGGCGGTTTTTGAAAGTGGATTCTCATTTTACTAGGAGAATATAATGGGAAAGATAAATAAGTCGTTAGTATTTTGGGTTGCATGTTTAATTTTCAGCACTTATATATACATTTGTAATGTAACATTATTGGCAAAATCGGAAACAAAACAAGACTTGTTTGAAGATGAAAAAAATTATAGTTTTACATATATAACTGGTAATAACAAATCTATTTCAGATGAAGATCGGCAAGAAATATTGAATGCACTAGAATTGTACAATTCTAGTGCTATTGTATATCCTAGAGATGGAACTCCTTTTATATATCTATATACACCATCTGTTATGAATAATAATTCTATGTTGAAAGGGCGTTTTTTCACTCAACAAGAGATTAATGATGTCGAAACAGAAAATGTTTCTATCGTCCCTTCCGATACAGGCTTAGTTTACTATTTTGATAAGCAAGAACCATTTGTTTATTCGGATAACAAATATAGAATTGTAGGAGTCTTAGATAAATTTCACCCTTATTTCAATATGGAGGGCACGATGGAGAGCAAGGCTCTGGTTCCCCTTACTAAGATAGGGTCAGTTCATTCTGGCGAGTGGTATTTCTCTTCAACTGAAAAAGAATTTTTAGGAATTATAAAGAACATTTTTTCCAAGTATTCCGTCCAAGAAGTGTCTTTCAGCACCGAAGAAGTCAATTTATTAAAATCAATATTAATAACTACTGTACAAGATAAATGGCCTAGGGTATTCTTTATAGCTATTATTTCATCTATGGGATTCCTTTTATTTGCAATGGAAATAGAAATAAAAAGAAATAAAAGATTAGACTTAATTAAATTCTCTATAGGTGCAAGAAAGAAAAATGATTACAGATATTTTATACTTAGAAGATTAACTGAAATATTAATTGGTTGGTCCTTGCCTTTCATTCTATTATTTTTAATAGATAAGCTTGGCTCAAGTGGTAATTCCCTTAATTTTTCTTATATTAATTTTACATCAAGTATACTTGTTTTAATACTGATGATATTGATTTTACTAATAGATAGCATTATGTACTTTTCATCATCTTTTAAATTAACTGGAGAAAGACTATGACTTTTAATAAGAATTTACAATATGCCCTAAAAGATTACAGGAAGAACTTTATATATGTATTATTTGTAAATATCATCCTAGTCTCATGTTTTTTATTTTTATTCTTTTTCTATGTAAGCAATGTAGATGTATTGAAAATTTTTAAAGTTAGAGAAACAAGAGAGCAAATCCAGAATAAGAATGTACATTTTCTAAATGCCTTCCCTAATTTAGATTCTCCCAGTTCTCCAGAGGATAATAATACTTCAGATCAACTGGGTCAACTAGGATCAATTCACGAAGACGACAATTATGTTATAGTTTCCAGTTATAATCCAATTAATTTCCTGGAGAAAATTAATTTTCCTGTGAAGCTGGATGAAACCTATACAGAACCCGTCTTACTATTGGGACATAAATATGATTCAGATTTAGATACAAATTTCCAATATGAATCTAAAAATAGCGGACTAACAATAAATGCTAAAACAGTTGGTTCTATCCCTGAATCTACAGTTATTTTAAGTAAAAAAGGTGCAATTAATCTTGACAACAAAAAGCTTCTTATCATAAATACCAAAGACCTTATGACTTATCTACAAGATCCATTCCTATATTGGAATAATATCAGAACTGCAGACAACTTGAACGAGGAAATACTTATAAATTTATGTAACGATTTAGTTCGAAACAATATATGCAAATATGCTTTCCCTTTAAACGGATCAGAAATTATAAGGAAAATTGAATTTAATACAATAGGTGAAACAATAGGAAATTTATTTATCACAGTATATACAACTATTGTTTTCCTAGGATTAAATATATTTTTAAGAGCGGTAATTAATAATTCTCTGAGAACATACGCTGTACACCAAATAGTAGGTGCCTCTATAAAAGACTTAAGAGTGAGACTGCTACTATTCTTACTAGCGATAATGATTTTGCCGCTAGTAATTCTCAGCCTTCTGATTATCCCTATTTGGTTAAATATGAGGGACTTTAATCTTTTGTCTATATTTATAGCGTATTTAGCCTTTTGTATATTAGTATATCTGGTAAATCGAGGCCAAATAAATGTCAATAGACTAAATAAAGTCATTCGTAATTTTAGTCAATAAATCCTTGGAGGTTCTTATGGATAAAAACATCTTAGTAAAAATAGAGGACATTAATAAAACCTACAAAAATGGCGAACGAAGTCAATCCGTTTTAAATAACGTAAGCTTACAAATAGGTCAGGGAACCAGCTTAGCCATAATGGGAGCTTCGGGTTCAGGCAAGACAACTTTACTTCATATTCTTGCATTATTATTGAAACCTGATTCTGGAAAATATATTTACAACGGTGAAAATATAAGTGATTGGACTGATGAACAGCAAGCTATTTTCCGAAATCAAGAAATAGGGATAATTGTACAAAATTTTGCTCTTATAGAAAATGAATCAGTCTATGCTAATGTAAACTTACCCTTCAATTACACTCATAAAAAAATTAAGAGAAAAGACCGACTTAATACAATAAAAGAAACCCTACAAAAAGTAGGCATGCTAGATAAAATGAAAGAAAAAGTTGAAGTTCTCTCAGGAGGTGAAAAGCAAAGAGTTGCAATAGCTAGAGCCTTAGTTATGAACCCTAATTTAATTTTAGCTGATGAGCCAACTGGAGCTTTAGATACAGAAAATAGTAATAACATAATGAATATTTTATTAGGACTAGTTAAAGACGGTAAAACTTTAATAATGGTAACCCATAATGAAGAACTTGCCTCTCTTTGTGAGCAGGTAATTATTTTGGATGATGGGGAAGTTATAAGGTAGTATTATTTGTCTAGCTTTTGTATTTTCCTTCTAACTAAGACTAATATAAAGTGAGCTCATTATTGCTTAAGAGATTCAGTTCTATAATACAAGAAAGATTTTAAGAGAGGGAAGAAATGCCCTCTCTTTTTTTGTCTAAAAATCGTAGAGATTTCTAGACAAAACTAAAGGGGATTTTAAGGGGATTTGTCTCCTTATTTAGCCTTAATTTTATTAAGGCTAATGGGTTCTAATGTTACGCCAAAACCTGACGAGAGAGAATATCCATACGAAGAAATTGAGAGTTACTACTACTATACAGTTAGCGAAAATGATGAATTAGAACAAAAAGCTAAAAGAGCTTTAACCAAAGAAGAATTTCAAGATATCAATGTAAAATTTGATGATTTTGAATCCTAATTTTAACCCATCTGATCTAGTATACATCAAACAAAAGCAGATTTATAGACTTTCGCTTGTAGATTTATTTTGCTAAAATATGGTTAAGAAATTATTACCATAGGAGGTGGTTTTA
>CAMYAM010000006.1 GCA_947253875.1 uncultured Fastidiosipila sp.
TCTACACCCATAAGGTTTCGTCGGCAGCGTCAGATGTGTATAAGAGACAGTCTGGTGACGGACTGGGAGGATAGGTTTCGCCGGCTCCATTTTAATATAAAAGTTAATATTAATTATATGCCTCATTAGCTCAGTCGGTAGAGCAGCGGACTGTTAATCCGTTTGTCGTTGGTTCAAGTCCATCATGAGGCGCCATAAAAGGACGACAAAACGGATACAATCTGGGGTCGTCCTTTTTTGTGCCTTGAAATGCTGATAAGGCAAGGCTTTCAGGAAACCCTTAAATAAACGAAAGGGTGCAATTTAGGCTTAATAGCTGATTGTTAGGCTGTTTTCTGCACCCTTTTATTTGCTCGTGAAACCAACTACACGAAACTCGGAGTTTCGTATCGCTTGTTTAGTTTCGTGTAGTTAGTATGGCTTTCGTGTAGACAGTCTAGTCAAAAGGAAAAAGTGACGCTGTGCAGGATAAGGTGAATCAAATTCTCTCAAAGAAGACATTGATAAAATTGCCAAGGAGGTCATCCGAGGTGATTGGGGCAATGGCGAGGAGCGAAAGAAAATACTCACAGAAGCCGGTTATGACTATGACAAAGTGCAAAAAAGAGTTAACGAGTTAATCTGATAGCTGCCTCACGGTCTATGTTGAACATAGGTCGTGGGGCTATTTTTTTAGGCATTGACACATGCTGATTGTTTATATACACTATATACAGTAGGCGAGCGGAGGTAAAAATGAATATTCATATTAAAAACTCGAGTGATGATCCGATTTACCTACAAATAAAAAATCAAATCAAGTTTGCTATTTTGAACGGGGAGTTGGGAGCTGACGAGCCCCTACCCTCGATCCGTGTTCTAGCCAAGGAACTTAGGGTGAGTGTTATCACCACCAAGCGGGCTTATGACGAGTTGGAGAAGGATGGTTTTATCCATTCAGTCCAGGGAAAGGGGAGTTTTGTCGCTCCCCAGAACCAAGACCTTGTCAGGGAAAGTTTCCTCAGAAAGATTGAGGATAATCTGACAGCTGTTCTCGACTATGCCAAAATCCTCGGCTTATCGCGGGAGGACTTAATTAGCATGCTGGATAATTTGGAGGAGGATCATGACTAAGGCGATCGAATTAAAGGGGGTTACGAAAAAACTGGGTGATTTCCACTTGGGGCCACTCACTTTTTCTGTCCCAACCGGTTGTGTTGTTGGCTATATCGGGGAAAATGGAGCAGGTAAGAGTACGACGATTAAACTCTTACTAGGCTTGATGGAGGCCGATAGTGGCCAAATCAATATCTTGGGCAAACCGCTTGAGAAAATAACAGCAGAACAAAAGGAGGACATTGCTTATGTCTTTGATGACCTGTTTTTACCCGGGTCGATGACCCTGGCCAACGTGCAGCGTTTCCATAGCTTGCTCTATGGCAAAGCTTGGCAAGATGAAACCTTTCAGAAGCTTATCAAGTCCTTTAATCTTTCTGAAAAAAGACGGGTTAAGGATCTTTCTCGAGGCATGAAAATGCAGCTTGGTCTGGCGGTTGCCCTCTCTCATGGGGCCAAGCTTTTACTCTTAGATGAGGCCACAAGCGGCCTTGACCCTGTCATCAGGGATGATGTTTTAGACATTTTATTGGACTATCTCCAAGATGAAAACCATACAGTTTTTATCTCGTCTCACATTCTATCTGATCTTGAAAAAATTGCCGATTACATTGCCTTTATCCATAAGGGGGAATTGCTCTTTATGGAGAACAAGGACAGTCTGGCTGAAGAATATGGGATTGCTTCTCTCACGGAAGACCAGTTGCAAGCCCTTGATCCCGGGGCTGTGGTTGGTTTCCGTAAGCACCGATTTGGTATAGAAGCCCTGGTTAAACGCAATCTTGTACCGGCCGACCTCAACCTGGATAAGGCGAGTATTGAAGATATTATGGTTTTCACCATTAAGGAGGACAAAAATGAAAGCCTTGCTCTATAAAGATTTCATAGCCTTAAAAAAGGCTTTAATTTTGATGCTGGTAATTCTAGCTGTTATCGCTTTTTATTTTTATAAGGAAGGTCAGGTTTATCTTTTACCTCTCTTTTTTATCCTGGTACCGGTTATTATCCTGGGTATGCTCTTTGGTGCCGATAACCAAGACCGGCTCGACCACTATCTCGTGCCGTCGCCTGTTAAAAGGTCGACGATCGTTTTGAGCCGCTATGTGGTCGTTTGGTTTATGTCGACCTTGGCCGTCATCTTGTCCTTAGTTATGCCCTGGCTGACTCAGAATAACCCCTTAGCCTTAGACTGGTTTTTACTCGTTCCCGGAATCTTTCTCATGACCAGTTTCATCTCAGCTGTCCAGTTGCCCTTAATGTATCGCTTTGGTGAAGCGAAAGCTCGGCTTATCTTTGTCGGACTCTATTTTGTCACCTTTGCCTTTTTCTCCAGCATAGCCTCTAACAAGGAGTGGCTTGTGGCTCAGCTGCAGGCAGGCTTTCATCTTGATAGTCGCTACCTTGCTCTTGCTTTGGCCGCGGCAGCTATCTTGGTGAATGGGATTTCTTACCTTTGTTCAAGGGGCATTTATGAGAAAAGGGAATTTTGATGAGTATTAAGGCACACTATTTCGTTGATTAGAGCTTTGTTTATACCTTACAGGAGTTGCAAATGAATAAAAAGAATATATGGTTAATATTAACTATAATCTCAGGAGTGGTGCTTTTATTATCCATATACATGTCAAATAAAGCGGGAAAAACCGAGTATGCATGGATAATAGGTTCTATGCTTTTTGGTATAGGTTGTGGTAGTAGGTATCACAATTCAAAAAGGAATAGAGGCAAATCCTAGTTTGGAAGGGTACCACTCTCAAGTTAAGATTGAGAGTGGTGCTCTAGGGTTCAAAATTGCACCCAAGTTTCAATTTTGCACCCAAATGCACCCGAGCGATACTTATGAGTGGATTGTATCTGCTTTGGCGTAGGATGCCAAAAAAGGACTATACTAAATGTAGTCCTTTTATTTTTTATAATATTTAAAAAATTGTTTCTAGGGTTAGCAGATTATGAAAAAAAGAATTTCGATTATACTGACAACTTTTTGTGTGTTCATTCTAAGCTTTATTATTTATAAGTATGGTAATTCATCAGAGTACACTCCTGCTAATGATGAACTTGCTTTAAGAATTCAGTAAAATGTAAAAGAAGATATAGGATTATTAATCTTTGACTATGAAGTAAATGGGCATGAGTTTAGTTCTGGTATATCTAACGCTGATCGTTCCTTGATTAAACACGATGATCAAATTATTCACGTTTGGAATAAAGAAGAGTTGCAAGTTAACTCAGGTCCATTTGACTTATCTATAAAATTTCGTATTATTACTGAGTATGTTGAGCCTAATTTTGAAAACACCTACCCTGAAGAGTTGACAAGAGTTCTCAACCCTATTTTTCTAAAGGCAGATTATGGAAAGATTTATGATATTACTATTACAGGGGATAGAATTAATGGATATAAAGTGATCATTAATGAGTAGGGGTTTTAAATTAGAGATTAATAATGACTAAGTATTTTTTGATTCACACAATGAATTAATTTAACTTCTACTTAATTCATCATAGCCTAGATCTCTAACTAATCCATCGAGACCATTGTTTACGTCTTGCCAAGTAGCTT
This sequence comes from uncultured Fastidiosipila sp., assembly GCA_947253875.1. Taxonomy (GTDB): domain Bacteria; phylum Bacillota; class Clostridia; order Saccharofermentanales; family Fastidiosipilaceae; genus Fastidiosipila. The sequence goes on from CAMYAM010000006.1 coordinate 3,659, forward strand.
CGAAATTACGTGTGTGCCATGGGTCCAAAACATCTCTTGGCTCGTTAGTATAGTCTAAAAGTAGCGATACTTTATTATCTACATCTTTTCCTATTATTCTTTCTAGGTTTTTAAGATTACTGTTATCCATAGCAATAATTCTATCGAAATATTTGTAATCTGCTTTGGTAATTTGTCTAGCGCTATGACCATCACTACTAACATTATGCTCTTTGAGTTTTTCTCGTGCTGGTGGATAAATATTCTCTCCAACCTCATAAGAACTAGTTGCGGCAGAGTCTATCTCAAACTCATCACTTAGGCCAGCTTTATCGACTCTATCTTGAAGAATAAATTTAGCCATTGGGCTTCGACAAATATTTCCTAAACACACAAATAATATTTTTTGCAAAACGTTTCTCCTTAAATTTTATTAAGCTAATCTTATCAAGTTTTATTAGTTAAAGACAAGCGTTGCTGATTATCTTTACAGTTTATTTGCATAAAAAGACTATATTGGGCTAGTGAAAATGTATTTTCCAGTCTATGATAGAATAAAGTAAAAAGAAAAAGAGGTGTTTGTTTATGTCATATCCAGCATGCCCTAAGTGTGGTTCAGAGTTTACTTATGAGGACGGTAATATGTTAGTTTGTCCTATGTGCTTTAACGAGTGGAATAGTGGCGCGGAGATAGAAGATACTGCTAGCATTATTAGAGATGCAAATGGTAATGAATTACAAGATGGGGATGATGTAGTTGTAATCAAAGATCTTAAGTTAGGTGGAAATACTATCAAACAAGGTAGCAAGGCTAAGAACATTAGATTGTTAGAAGTGCCTGTAAATGGACATGACATTGAAGCTAGAGTTGATGGTTTTGGTACTATATACCTTAAGTCATCTTTGGTTAAAAAATAGAGGTTATAAAGGTTATATGGATAGAATTTTAAAAGTAGAAGCTAGTGGACTAGGTAAAATTAAGCCAAATCAAATTGAGATTAGCATTGTTATTTCTCGAAAATCTGAAGTCTATGAAGATGCTATCAATTCGATTAATGAAGATTTGGAAACAATGTTGCAAGCTCTAAATGAGATAGGTATAGACAGAGACCAAACAAAAACAACAGGTTTGAGAATTTCAAATGATTACGAAAACTATGAAGAAAATGGTACCTGGAAAAATAAACACATTGGCTATGTCGCAACTCATCAGCTAAAAGTAAAGATTGATTATGACCTCGATTTGCTCGGAGATTTTATGTATAAATTCTCTGGACTAGGCATTAATCCAGAAATTGATTTTGATTTCACTGTCAAAGACAAGTCAGAAGCTATAGATACTGCCATAGAAAATGCTATAGAATCTGCAAAAGTTAAAGCTGAGAAAATTGCAAAAAGCACAGGTGTAAAATTAGGTGAAATAATAGCAATTGATTATGTAGCCAGTAATTTTGCTGAAACTAGTGGGACTTTTTATTCAGCAGATTTAATGCGTGGTGCATTTAATGCTAAGGCTAGCCCTGATATTTTGGTAGATGAAATCGTTGTAAGAGAAACTGTTGAAATAAGCTGGAGCATCGAATAGTACTCCAGAAATAAGTTGAAATATAGAGTAGTAGATCAGAAATTATCTGGTTTTAGTTGTTTATGTTTCAATACGATCATAAGTATTCATTTGCAACCTATATAAACAAACCTTTTGATCTTAGGATTGTCAGGGCTTTCTACTTGCTTAAAAATGAAGTAATGATCCTGATTATCCTTGGTGTTTGCTGCATTTAATTTGAAGTAGTTATTTCCAGAAGCTAGCATGGATTTGAGAATGTCGTCACTTATGAAAGTAAGCGGTATGTCAAAATCTGCATACTTGTAAAATGCATTCTCAAATTTTTCATAGCTTTCTGAGAAGTAATCAAATTGATAAGTGTTTTTGTCTAAGGCATTCATCATTGTATTCTCCTTTGAGGCAGGGCCTTTATAAGAGCTCCAGGCAAAGTATTTTTTCTATATTAAGCAATATAACCTTGTCTGTGCTTTTAAAATAGAAGCTATCGTCTGTTATTTCTATTACAAATCCTAAAAAAGGTGCTCGCTGTAAATTTGTAAATAATTTAACCTCGAGCTTGTTTATATAGGCTTGGGTAATTAATAATAAGATTTCTTCGGTGCTCATTGCTATTGAGTAATCAATGCTATCATCTGGTTTGGCTAGGGCAGTAGAGTGTTCGGATATGAAGAAACCAGCCCATTTAGCCATACCTCTATCTACATACTGCCTTGCTGATTTAAATGGTAAGTATTGTCGACTTATCATAATACGTTCTTTATGCTCCATAATTTTAGTGCTGACTCTTTTTACTTTCTTAGTATTAAAGTGAGCTAATAACATAACTGTACAGTCGATTATTATGACTTGATTAATAATCACACTAATCCATCTAGCCCACCACAGTGACCTCCTATAAGTTCGCTTCTTACCCGAGCACGAGAACCTTCACTAAGGTAACTTGCATTTTGTATAGATAGGAAACCATAGGTATCTCTAATTTGATCAATAGCCTTATCCAAACGTTCCAGCTTATCAAGTTCTTCAGCATCATCGAAGAAGGTAAAAGGGGTGTAATTATCATCAAGAAGATTCCCATAACGTACTCCAATATTTCTGACAGCACCGCCTTTGTACTGACTGCGAAACAGCTTAATTACATGGTTGCAGAGTATTTTGCTTGAGCTAGAAGGAGTAATTTTCATCTGCACGGATATTGGTCTTAAATTCTCTTCGTAAGAATAACCTACAAAGATAGAAACTAGACCAGCTCGTTTAGAGTTTCTACGCACTCTGATTGCGACTTGTTCAGCTATTTCTCTCAGAACTAATTCTATTTCGCGTTGTTCAATATAGTCACGAGGTAGTACTTGGGAATTGCCTAGCCCTCTTTGTTTAGGAATGTAGGGGATTGAAGCTTTGGATTCATCTACACCATTAGCATGAAACCATAACTGTACCCCAATTATTCCAAACTCTTTTTTTAGCCTGTCAGGGTTTGAATTAGCAAGATCTTTTATGGAATAAATGCCGAGTTTATTCAATCTTTTGGCAGTACGTTTACCGATACCCCAGAAGTCGGTAAGGGTTTTAATACCCCAGACCTTTTCCTCCACATCCTCATAGGACCAATTAGCACGCATTGTTTTAGTTTTCTTAGCTTCATTATCTAAACATAACTTAGCTAAGAGTGGATTGGAATTACTCATGCCCACAGTTGAAAAAATTCCGGTAGCTTCCCAAATATCTTTTTGTATTTTAGCGGAGACTATATCGAGTTTATCTTTTTTGCTAATATTCTTATCTGGTACAAAATGGTTTAAAGATGCGCTCAGGTCGATAAAGTTCTCATCTATAGAGTAAGGGTAGACATCTTCAGGGGCGGCATAGTTGTGAAAAACTTCTTGTATTTTGAGGTTTTCTTCAATATACAAAGCCATTCTAGGTGCTGCAATGACCGTTCTAGCAGCCCAGTCCTCTATGTATTTGATATAAGTATCTGTTACTTTTATTCCTTGTTCTAAAGCTTTTTTATAGCTGAATTTCCTTGTTTCTATATCGAATGGCAATTCTCTAGCTCTACTTAAATTTGACTTGTTAAAAACTTTTTTGAAAGTAGGAGAGCTCGCTAATATAAGTCCACTTGAATTGTCAGATCTACTCATTACACACAATGAAGTAGTTAAAGGGTTGAGATTTCGCTTCACACATTCTACGCTGGCGTAGAAACTCTTCATATCTACAAAGGCTATATCCGACTTAGGTTCTTTTGTATAGTCAATATAAGTCATATAGACCTCCTTAATATTTCTAGATATTACCAGTTCTCATCTTGTGGTTTATATTCTTTTAAGAATCTTGCATCAGGTATGGTGAGCTTTAAATCTGCCTGATCTAATATGCCGAGTTTTAGCATTTCTGAAATTTTAATGCTAAGTAAGTTTGTATCAACATCTAATTCAGAAGCTAAATCTGTGTAGTTATTGCAGGTTTTAATATGTTTGAGTAAATCTTCATCAGCAGTCAACAAATGAGCAGCAAAGATATTAGCTTCAATCTCAAAAATATTTGTTGGATTGAATATCTTACTTTCATAAAATTGTCCGCCATCTAGACAATACTCGCGATGTAATTGATCATGCCCTAATTCATGTGCTAGTACAGTATTTTGAATAGGACCGAGGTTAGCTGGAATAAATATATAAGGAGTTTTTAGGATGACTTTATACATACCCAGCAACGATTTTGTATCTCCTAAATATTTAATCTTTATATCTAATTCTTCTGCTAATAGTTTAGGATCTCGAGTCTGATGTTCTTTGATGAGCAGATTAACTTTGTCATATATCCATTTGTGTGACATCAAGTGGCTCCTGAACTAATCTTTGTTGTTAGATTTTTTGTCTTCTAGTTTTGCTTCCCAGTACGCTTCTTGTATTGCACTGAATAGAGCATCTCTATCTTCTTCGGGAAGTTCTCCACCTGCAAATAGACCAGTGACTGAAGATAGAATGGCTTCAGCATCTTTATCACCTTGATAACCATATGTTTTAGCAGCTTCTAAAACAAAGTCATTATCTTGAGTAAGCAAATAATTGATATTAACATCGAAGTAATCTGCTATTTTTTCGTACATATCCATTCTACGTGGTCTAATGCCTTTAACTTCATAATTGCTTATAGTTTTTAGACTGGTGCCTAGAACTTCTGCAAGTTCAGTCTGGGTTAAACCTTTTTCTTCTCGTAAATATTTAAGCTTATCGCCAAAACTCATGTCTACCTCCTTTGGAAACTTAAATTCTAAAAAATGTATTTAAAAAGACAAATACATCTCAATAAGTTGCGAATTGGAATTTAAACTACTAAAAGTATAGACCTAAGTTCTAATTTCTGTCAAGAGAATTTTTAAAAATATTTAGTGAAAAGGTTATAATTTACTAAATCCTAGCAGTGAAGAGAAGTAGGGAGAGTTTGCTAATGCAAATTAAGTTTGAGAATAATATCTTAAAAATATTTAATGAATCTAGTGAAATTATTAGTATTAACTGTTATAAAAATAAATTTCATTATAGAAATGTCTACTTTGATTTTAATATTAATAATTATGATAGAGAAGCAATTAAACAAGGCTTTAAATTTTTGAGAAGTAAATATGAGGTGCCATTACAAATAATTTTAGATAGCAAAGATTTGGATAAAATTAAAGCTTTGGAGATTGCAGGTTTTAACCTGGCTAGAACAACTTATGAACTAAATATTGGAAAAAAAGAAGTGCAAAACCAGCTATCAATTAGTAGAAGTTCTGAAGATTTAGTAATGAGCAAAGCTAATGAGAAATTTATAAATTTATTATATGAAGATTATTCAGCAAAACATGAAAGTGTAAATCCTCTTACAGCAAGTATAGAAGAGTTTGGTGATTCAATTCCTGAAGATATAGTCTATTCTAAATCTGCTCCAAGGAATTTTGCTTTTGTAGAAGATAATGAGATAGCATATATTCATATTGAAGATGGTGACAGAGGCTTGAAGTTTTTTAATGATCTTTTAGTGAAGATGCTAGGGGATTTTGACGATGTTATTATGGAAGTAGATGATACAGATAAAGATGCTATGCGATGCAAGAATTTAATTAACATTGAGGCGGAGGAAGTATATTTAACGTATCTCTTGTAGACTGTGTATAGACTAAGCAAGTTGAACTTACAAGAATATTTAAGTAAAGCAAAAACAAAGCATAAAAATTAAGCACGAACTAGAGGTGGAATACCTCCGGTTCGTGCTTTTTTATATGCCTATACAAGCTTCAATGCTCTAATTTATATTGGGAATTTCTCAGCAATCCATTTACGAATAGCTTCTCTGACTTCAGGACTCCAGAAGTTAGAACCATGAATACCATCTTCTATATAGTAGGCTTCGACATCGGCATTAGCAGTTTTTAGAGAGTTATACATTCTGTCTAGCTGTTCTACGTTAACAACGTTATCAGCAGTACCGTGCATCAGTAAGAATGGGATCTTACTATTTTTCTCATTAGCAACTTTGCTTGGACTTAGAGATTCTAGTAGAGGAATCCATTTGTCATGATCTTTGTCCAAAGCCATTTCTAATGCAGCAACATGATTCTTGGCTTCCTCATCATTTGATTTTAGAAGATTATTAATAACTTCAGCAGCTTCTTCTCTATTATTAGCGTTGAAAAATCTATGCAATAGATCAGTAGGACCGAAGATATCAATTACAGCAGCTACAGAGTCACTTTCATCAGCATACTCTTCACTTTTATATAGAGGGTCATCAGCAGTAAGTCCAACTAATAGTGATGTGTTACCACCAGAGGAAGTTCCCATAATCATGACTTTATCTTTGTCGATTCCGTATTTATCAGCATTGGCACGTAAGAATCTTATAGCAGTTTTAACATCTACTAAATATGCAGGTGCTTGGTAACCATCTCTGTAGTTTCTATGTGAAACACTAGCAACTACATAACCTGCTTCTGCAAAATGAGATAGGAGAGGGATTTTGTAATCTATATTAGGTTTTGTCCAACCACTACCTTGCACGAATACTATTAACGGATGTTTTTGCTTCTTATCAAGCAACTGATTGACTGACCAAGGTACGAGTAAGTTAAGTTTTTGTCCATTCTCGCTATATTGAATGTCTCTGAATAGTTCGGCTAAGCCTACTAATTCAGGATTATTTGGTAAAGTTTTTATTTCTTTTAACATGATGTCCTCCGAAGTAAACTGAGTAATAAAAACATTTGGTATAAAATATTATACCATGCTGGTTTTGAGAAAGAGGTTGAGAATAATTCATTTTAGAAAAATTTAAAAGTTTTATTTAAGCTCGAAGCTCCAACCATTATCATTTTCGTATCGAAAAAATTCGCTTAAATTATCATTAGTGAAAACTTCTAACATAGGGTACATCTCATTAGCTAATGTGAGATGCTCAAGCTCTGAGAATTTGACCCAAGAAACTTCGCCTTCATCAGAAGATTGTAATTGTCCGCTGAATTTATTAGTCTTATAAAGGAAAACAACATAACGTCTACCAGCTTCAAACCAATCTTTCACACCACAAAGTTGAGGGTTATATATATCTAGACCAGTTTCTTCTTTTACTTCGCGAATTACAGATTCTGTGAAAGATTCACCAAAATTAACATGTCCACCAGGAAAAGTAAAACCAGGCCAGGACGGTCCTTTGCGCTCGATAACGACAACTTTATCATCATCAGAGATCATACACATATTGGTGAATTCAGCTTTTTCTAGTGTATACATTAAATTAACGGACTCCTTTTAAAAACATAAAAAGCTTGTAAATCAGTAAGTTACAAGCTTTAAACATGGTCGAGGTGACAAGACTTGAACTTGCGGCTTCCTACTCCCGAAGCAGGTGCGCTACCAACTGCGCTACACCTCGATTTTATCAATTGTTCAACATTTAACAACCAAAAATTTCTGACCAACTTATTTTATACCATCAATTAAGAAAATCAAATAATGGTTGTGCTTTATTTTCCATAAGGTAATGTTATAATGAAGTACAATTATTTAAAAGTGGATAAAAAATGACGATAGTCATTGGAACAAATTAGAAGAAGCAAAATAAAAGGAGAAAACTATGAGTAACGAAGCAGTAAGACAAGACTTGTATAATGCTGTTAATGGCGAATGGCAGAAGACAGCAGAAATTCCTGCAGATAAGACCTCTACCGGTGGTTTCATGGACTTGGTATTAGATATTGAGAAGAAACTAATGGAAGATGTTAAGAAGATTGTTGCAGGTGAGATTAAGCTAGATAATGAATATGCTGATCACTTTATTACATATTTTAAACAAGCAAATGATTTTGAAAAATTAGATGCAATTGGTGCAGAACCTTTGAAACCATATCTAGAGGAACTAGCATCCTATAAATCAATTGCTGATTTAGATGCAGACAGAGTTAATGTAAGTCTACACTACGACTTGCCTTTTGGCTTCGGTGTCAGTTCAGACTTGAACGATGCTAGAATTAATACTTTATACTTTGGTGAGCCAGATTTGATTTTGCCAGATAGAACTTACTATGAAAAAGCAGAACTAAATGGTGAAGCTCTCTTAGAGAAATTTGTTGAATTTACTAAAGAATATTTAGTAGCAGTAGGATATTCAGAAGCAGAAGCAGAAGACTTAGCTAAGAAGACTGTTGCTTTAGATAAGAAACTAGCTAAAAGAGTTAGAAGTGCTGAAGAAAACGCTGATGTTACTAAGATGAATAATGTTAGAACAATGGAAGAAATATCAGCATATCTAGATAACTTCGATATTGCAGCAGTTGTTAAAGAATTAGTTGGTGATGTAGATAAAGCAATCGTTCAACACCCTGAGTATTTCGAGGATCTTCAAACTCTATTTAACGATGAAAACTTTGAAGAGATTAAGGCTTACATGATAGTAAACTTCGCCTTAGGTAAGAGTGATGTTCTTTCTGAAGAATTACGCCAATTAGGTGGTAAATTCGGTATGCTTTTAACCGGTCAAAGCGAATTGCAAAACCGTGAGAAACACGCATTCTATCATGCTAAAAATACATTTAGCCAAGTAATTGGTGTTTACTATGGTCAAACATATTTCGGACCAGAAGCACGTGAAGATGTTAGACATATGGTTGAAACAATGATAGACGTCTACAAAGAACGTTTGCGTAAGAATAACTGGTTGCAAGAAGATACCATTAATAATGCTATTAAGAAATTAGATAAGCTGCAAATAATGGTTGGATATCCAGATTATTATCCAGAGGAATACCAATTTATGAAGGTAGACCCTGAATTGAGTTTCTTCGAAAACAACAAAAACATAAGTGATGTTAAAACTAAATACAAGTTAGAACAATACGGTAAAGAAGTAGACCACACACGTTGGGGAATGCCATCAGATATGGTGAATGCTTACTTTAACCCTCTAGGAAACTTGATTTGTTTCCCAGCAGCTATCTTGCAAGAACCATTCTACAGTTTGGAGCAAGGACCAAGCAAAAACTTCGGTGGTATCGGTGCGGTTATAGCTCACGAAATTTCACACGGATTCGATAATAACGGTGCCAACTTCGACTCATTTGGTAACATGGTCAACTGGTGGACAGAGAGCGATTACGAAGAATTTGGCAAGAGAACAAAAGCTGTTATCGACCAATACGAAGGCTTGCCATTTGAAGATTCTAAAGTTAATGGTAAATTGACAGTTAGTGAAAACATTGCTGACTTAGGTGGTCTAAGTTGTGCTCTAGAATCATTACAACGTGAAGATGAATATAGCCTAGAAGACTTCTTCATTAACTGGGCAAGGGTCTGGCGTAAGAAAGGTAGAAAAGAGTATAACCAAATGCTACTCGCTTCTGACGTTCACGCACCTGCCTACTGGCGAGCTAATATGGTTCCGCAAAACCTTGATGAATTCCATGAAACCTTTGGAACTCAAGAAGGTGACAATATGTACTTGGCACCAGAGAAGAGAATTAAGATTTGGTAATTCATTGAAGTCTAAGAGTTATCCGGCTAAAGAGTTAGAGTTTTAAATAAAACTTTATTTGCAGCTTAGCAGTTTAAATTATAAGAAAATTAAAGTCGCTACTTGTTGTTTTATCATGAATAATTTCGTGAGATATTAATTAATAGGTAGCGCTTTTTTATTTAGTAATTTAATCAATGATTGATATGAAAATATGGCAAAATATAAATATGGATAATAATATTAAAATTAATCAAAAACGTGAAAAAGATGAGAAAGTTACATATTAATTTGTAGGGAGAAGTGAATTTATAAATGAAAGCAGAGCCAAATAATTCAAAGTCAAAATTAGAAAATATCAGAAAAAGTCCTATTTATTTGGATGATGGAAGTATTATGTATAGACAGAAACCAGCTAGTACTGCTGATATTTATTTATTGTATATTTCTGCATTTGCTTTGATGTTAGTTATTCTATTTATTGTTAAATTCTTTTTCCCAGGAGTTAGTACTATTGTTTTAGTAATAATTTTCATAATACTAAACATCTTACTAGAAGGTTTGATTATGCAGAAACTTAGAAATTATAGTTTCTCAGCTTTAATACTTACAGATGCATATTTGTATATGGTTCGGCGACCATTAGTAATTTTCAAAAAGGTTAAAGCAATTCCATGGGTAGAAATAAAGTTTTTTGAAATAAAAGAAAATAACAAACTGAAAATCTCACTTAAAAATGGTAATAGTGTAAATGTAAACTTACTTAGGCTGGAAGATTTTGATCCCGAGATTTTACTAAAGGAACTAAATTCAAAAATTTAGCTAAAATATTGCTGCAAGGTGCACAAAAAAGCACAATACCCATCGGAGTTAATTGTACAAAAGATATAAACTTTGTGACTTTTAGCTTTGTTTTGGAAAATAATGTATATATCCAATGTATTTTTAAATAATTGCATGTGATAATTAAGTTACTGAAGAGTAGTTCAAAAGAATATTTTGGATAAAGAAAATTAGAAAATAGAAAGGAGATTAAAAATGGCTTTAACAAAAATAAAAGTAGCTAGAAATATTAGTAAAAAAGAGGGCGCTAACTTATTGGAATTTATTATGGGTTTGGCAAATTCCGTGGAGTTGTGTAGACAGATAGCCTATGAGTTAGATGCCTCTACTTTGGCTGAAGTCAACAAAGAATGGGAAGATTTTGTAATAGCAGAAGATGCTAAACTTAGGAAGAGATATCAAGAAGATCAAGAATATAGAGAGATCTTTGATAATCTTAAACCTGAGAATGTGGAAGTATCAGAGATTTTCGATGTTTTGTTGAAAGCAAACTTGGCGATTACCAAGGAAGAAGAAAGAGTAGATGATTTTTTCTTTGTTGATCCAGAGGAGGATTTTGATCTTGATACTGAATTGTTAGATATAGACTTTGAAGATAACCCTGAAATTGCAGCACTTAGTGAAGAGCTAGCTAGCAGAGTTGAGCCAAAAAACAATCAGGGTAACTCAGATAATGATGAAATAAGTGAAGTGGATACTTACTATATTCCTTTTAAAGATAAAAATGATATCACTAAAGCTGTACGTCACAGCCGTTTGAACATCGATGGTAGTGGACCTATATATGAATTTGTTAAATTTGATCTAAGTAAGCAGGAAATTAAAGAGACACTCAGATCAGAATTAGAAGAAAGCTTATTTAAGGAACCAATTATCATAGATGAGTTTAAATTTAAGAGTCCGTTATTCTATATAGATAACAGACCTATTATGAATATTTCAACTGAAGGGCAAGAGATAATTCTGAAATTAAATGAAAAAGAGTTGGATGAATTTAGAAAATTAGGAATTGAATATATAGATTTTAAATAATTTTAGGAATAAGAAACCTGCAGATGCAAAAACTGCAGGTTTTAATTTTAAAACTTAGTTCTAACTAAATTTTACTCAAAAAGCGTTTCAAATTTTCTGAGCTTGGATTTTCAAAAATCTCTTGTGGGCTACCAATTTCCTCTATTGAACCCTCATGCATGAAGCATATTTTATTAGATACATCTTTAGCGAAGTTCATCATGTGAGATACAATAACCAGACTAATGTCCTCATTAGATAGAGCAGTCATAACGTCTAATACTTCAGCTGTCATCTCAGGATCCAATGCAGAAGTAGGCTCATCAAATAAAATTACCTCGGGATCCATAGCTAGAGTTCTAGCGATAGCGATTCTTTGTTGTTGCCCGCCAGAAAGTTGTTTAGGAAGAGCATTAACATATGCATCCATGTTAACCTTTTTTAGCATTTCAATAGCTTTAGCTTCAGCTTCAGATTTTGTGCGTGACAGGACTTTAATCTGTCCTAGGGTGCAATTTTCTAGGACGGTGAGATTTTCAAAAAGATTAAATTGTTGGAAGACCATACCAACTTTAGATCTGAACTTCCTACGATCAAAATTTGGGTCTAGAATAGATTGACCATGATAGAGGATATCGCCAGAGCTAGGTTCTTCCATAAGATTAAGGCACCTTAGTAGAGTTGACTTACCAGTTCCAGAAGAACCAATGATGCTAACAATGTCGTTAGGATAGATATCTAAATTTACATTTTTTACAATTTTATTTTGACCAAAGTCTTTACTTAAATTCTTTAGAGAAAGAATTGCTTTATTTGTTTCTGTTTCCATAAAATTCTCCTTGTCATTGATTTTTATCTAAGCAGAGGCACTTTGCAAACTGAAATCTTTGGTTTGACCTGTCTTTTTGCCTATCCAGTTGATTAATCTTGTCGCAGCAAAAGTTAAGACAAAATAAATTATTGCTGTTAATAAGTAGGTGTGGAATATTTTGAGATTGGTACCAGCAACAGACTTAGTTACGAAGAATAATTCTGTGACAGAGATGACGTTTAAGACAGATGAATCTTTGATGTTAACAACAAATTCGTTACCTATTGTAGGGAGAATTGTTTTAATTGTTTGAGGAAGAATGACATGGATCATGCTTTGCCAATGGTTAAGTCCAATTGATTTACATGCCTCAAATTGACCTTTACTAATTGAGCTGATTCCGCCTTTTACAACTTCACTCATGTAAGCTCCAGTGTTTATAGAAACAATTAGTAGAGCCGCACCAATTGAAGTCATATCAATATTTAAGAAAAGCTTGCTACCATAGAAAATTAACATTGCTTGAACCATCATAGGAGTACCACGGAAGATTTCAACATAGGCATTTAATAAAAATTGGATGATTGCTAAAACCACTTTAGTAAAGTTGTTTTTGTCATTGAGAGGAATTTCTCTAACTATTTGCACTAGTAGTCCGATAATAAATCCGACTAGAGTTGAGATTACTGCGATAAATAAGGTTACTCCTGCACCACGTAAGAATAAAGGCCAGTACTCTTCAAGAATATCTACGCTTGTTGCCCAGAAACCTACTTTTTTATCTGAAGTATCAACTGTATAGCTGATCATGGTTTCCATTGCTTTTTGTCTTTCTGCTTCAGAGATTTTGGCTAAAGCTTCATTGACATCATTTAGAAGAGGAGAGCCTTTACGAAGACCAATGGCAATAGAAGTATCTTCAATTTTGGTTTCAAAACCATTTTCAGGAGTAAATTCTACATAAGTTAAGCTAGGATTAGCACTGGTTGCAGCAATAGCTCCTGGTCTCTCAGATACATAAGCATCAAGTTTGCCGGAAAGCAATGAAGCTATCATGGTTGGAAATGTATCTAGAGCAGTTTCTGGAACTAGTCCTTGGATTTGCTTTAGAACTTCGTAGTGGAAAGTATTGATTTGTGCTGTTACTTTAGCATTTTTGAAGTCTTGAATAGAAGTAGCTTTTTCGTAGATTGAACCTTTTTGTACTACCATTACTAGGTCTGAAGTGTAGTAAGTGTTACTAAAATCAATTGCCTGCTTACGTTCTTCTGTGGGGCTCATTCCAGCAATGATAGCATCAATTTTGCCTGAATTTAAAGCCGGAACTAGACCGTCCCATTCGAGTTTGATTATCTCTAGTTTCAGACCTAAGGCGGAGGCTATCTTGTTCGCCATCCAGACATCATAACCGTTAACGTATTCACCAGGACTGTTATTAATCGCACATGCTGAATTCTTATTATTGCTCTGTGACCAGTTGAAAGGGGTGTAATTAGCTTCCAAGCCAACTCTGAATATCCCTGGGTCTTCAGTTCCGTTCTCGACAGCTCTTAGCTGATGTGGCAATTGTAGAGTGATTAGCAAAAATAAACTGATAATTATAGCAATCCAGTTTCTACAAGTTCTCTTGTTATTTTGGTGATTTTGAATCCATGTTTTCATATAGCCTCCTAATTTTATGGAAAGCTACGAGACTTTTGAGAAAGAAAAAGGGGAGAGCTTTATAAATGTGCTTTCCCCTTGCTAGTCATCCTGTAGTAAGCCAAGTTAGCACTCCATTGAATTTGCTTCTGATTCAATGACAGTAATACACCTATTTGATGTATTCCCAGCATTTAACATGCCTGTTAAATACTTCGGCGATAATTCCTTTCCAAAGCTTCTACGACTGCCGCCTCCGCTAAGTACTCTTAAATACCGCACCTCTATTTTTATATTCTCCATTTGCATAAATTTGTCTATAAAACTTAAATCAATACAAATGGTACAAATAATCTTAGTGGCAAAACTGTTTCCTGTCAAATTAAATTTATTGCTTAGCTGAATCCTTGTCTGCTCTAAGGTTGTAGGCATTGAGTACTGCTTGCATAATTTTTACCACAGCTCCATCATTATTACTTGGGCCAATATATTTAGCTGCTGCACGAATATCATCATTAGCGCTAGCAACAGCGAAGCTAAAGTCAGCTTCTTCCATCATGCTCAGGTCATTATAGTTATCTGCAACCACTAGAGTTTCAGATTTATCAATATTGAATTCATCTTGAAGATGTAGGATTGCACGACCTTTGCTAACTGACATAGGCATAACATCAACCCAGTCAATTCCGCCAATGGTTACAGAATAATCTTTTTCAAAATCTTTTTTATAGAAATCGTTATAGGATTCTAGGCTAGTTTTATCTGGGAAATATATGGAGATTTTTGTAATAGGAGAATCTACTTCATTTAAATTATCTACTAGAGTTACAGCAGTCATGAAGTACTCAATGTCCTCTTTGGCATTAGAATTGCTTCTACTTAAATACGCCTCGTTTTCGCCAATCAAAACCCCGATATGATCATGCTCTTCAAAATACTTCCAAAAACTTTCTAGTTCTTTTTTACTTAAAGATTCAGAGTAGACGGGTTCTCCATGGAATTCAGCCTTGCCGCCGTTATCAGAAATTATGATTAGATCATTAGTCATGGGTTGGAAAAGTTCTCTTAAATTAAAAATTGGTCTACCGCTAGCAACTGCCATTTTTATACCTTTATCCATAATTGCTTGCATTGTAGGAAATAAGCCATCAGGTAAATTTCCCCAGTCATCTAGAGTGGTTCCGTCCACATCTATCGCAATTAACTTAACTTTTTCTAAGTTTGGTATTTCATTCAAATTTTTTGTCATGCATTTATCTCCATTTTAATTTGTATTCAAAATTATAACTAACTTTTAACTATCTTTACTTCAAACTAATTTCAATAGCTTAACATATAAGATATTGAATCTATTTTGCTTAATTTTTATTGTATTCTAATTAATCCTTAGCATACATGTTTGTTAAGCGATATACTATATCTATATTTTCATTTTGGAGGTAGAATCGTGAAAGTAGAGATTTGGGCTCATAGAGGTCACACAAAAAAATTTCCAGAAAATAGTTTAGAAGCAATTAAATCAGCTATAGAACATGACGCTGATGGAGTTGAGATTGATGTACAAAGGACAAAAGATGGAGAGTTGGTAGTAATCCATGATGAATACCTTGAACGTCTAACCAGCTTAAACAAATTTGTTTGGGAAGTAGATTACAATAATTTGAAAACTTTATATTTATTAAATCCAAATAAGGAAATAACTGAATGCCACGTACCAAAATTAACAGATGTTTTAGATTTATTTATAGGGAAAAAGACCAAGCTAAATATAGAGATTAAAGATAGTTTTTACCCATATCCTAATTTACCTGCAGAGGTAGTTAAAGAAGTAGCAGATAGGAATTTACAAGAGCAAATCGTTTACAGTTCTTTCAACCATAACACTATTAAATACTTGGTAGACCAAGGTCTAGGTGATTATAGCGGTTTCTTGTATGGAGAAATAATTTATGATCCAGTTACATATGCAAAGAATATTGGAGCAAAATACATTCATCCATCAGGAAGTAACATGGTATTGGATAATTATGTTGAAGATATTGATGCTGCTGGATTTAAGTTGAATGTTTGGACTCTTAATAGCGATGAGCATATTCAGTATGCTTTAGAAAAGAATATTAATGCAATTATTACAGACGAGATGACAAGAGCTATGGAGTTAAGAGATGCTTTTGTTTCTCAGAAAGAGAAGTAAATGGAAAAATCTCCTCATGATCAAGGCAAGACAAGTGTAGTTCCTAAAAACAAATTAAACTATTGGCAAATTTTATTGATTGGCTTTGGATTTATGGGTTCAAGTTTAGCTTGGAGTATATACAATTCACAAGTGCCTTTGATTTTAGAAGAAAGATTCCTTTTAAGCGGGACTTTAATTGGCTTGATAATGACAGTCGATAATTTCTTTGGTGTCATCTTTCAACCGCTAGTAGGTGCCTGGAGCGATAAAACAAGAACGAAATTAGGCCGCAGGATGCCGTGGATATTGGTGGGTATACCGTTGTGCTCAATTTTCTTTGTGATGATTCCTGTGCAAGAGAAGATTTTGTCGTTCATGCTAGTTATAATTGCGTTTAACCTTTTTATGAGTTTGTGGAGAAGTCCAGTGATTTCTCTAATGCCAGATGTCACAGCTAAAAGCTTACGCAGTCAGGCAAATGGAATTATTAATTTAATGGGTGGTCTAGGTGCAGTCATTGCGTTTGTTACCGCTGGTATGCTATCTGATATTGGAGGCAAAAGATTTTACCCATTCTTATTAGGTTCTGTATTTATGCTAGCGGCTTTTGTGGTTTTATTGATCTATGTAAGAGAGCCTGATTCTATTTTATACCGCAGAGAAAGAGGCTTGAAGATTAGTGATAATTTAGCTAATCGCTGGGCTGAAGATTCCTTGAGAAGTATTGAAGCAGAGGAGAGAGAATACTCTGATGCAGAACTAAAAGGTTTATTGTCTAATGAAGAGGTTGAGTTTGAGGATGACAAAGATAGTGGCATATCAGGTTTAACAGTTTTTAAGAAATTATCTTCAAAGGATAAAGGTAATTTAGCAGCGTTGTTACTAGCCATCCTTGCATGGTTTATGGGTTACAATGCGATTGAGACATTCTTCACCTTATTTGCTACAAATACTTTAGGAATGAGTGGTGGAAGTGCCACCATGATGTTGACTGCTTTTTCACTATGCTTTTTAGTGTTCGCAATACCAGCAGGTTATATAGGAGCAAGGATAGGCAAGAAACGTGCCATCAAGATTGGTTTGATCGGGGTAACACTATTGTTTTCCTTGGTACTATTTAATCCGTTCCCTTGGTTACTAACTTTAATACTCGTAGCTGGAGGTGCTTTTTGGTCTCTAGTAAATATAAATTCTTTACCACTTATTTTGGAGTTTTCTGCTAGCAATACGGTAGGAGCTTTTACAGGCTATTATTATTTCTTCTCATTTACAGCATCGATTTTAAGTCCAATATTATTTGGTTGGATAAAAGACTTTGTAGGTAGCTATTCTCCGTTATTTTTATACGCAGTCATCTGCTTTATTTTTGCATTTTTGGCAATGAGTTTTGTGCGTGAAGAAAAATAATTTTTACATAAAGTTTTAAGTTTGAATAGCACGTGTTTTGGACTGCAATCTAAAATATGTGATATAATTTATTTTATGTTTTAAGAGTTTTACATAATTAAATTTAAAATAATTTACTTGTGTTGATTAGAAATTGAAAGGAAGTTTTGGATGAAGTTTTTAGAAAAATTTACTAGTATGCAACAAGTGCTGGTAGTCCTTATTTTAGGATTAATAGCCGGAGTGGCAGAATTCGGATTTAAGATGCCTGAAGTCGCTCAAGGTATAATGATCTTCATTGGTATTGCCTTATGTTTCATAATGATAGTCGAGATGATAGAGACCTTCAAGGAAGGGATGTTTGGTGTAGATATTCTAGCTGTTACAGCTATCCTAGCAACTCTATATGTTGGTGAATATTGGGCAACATTTATGCTAGCAGTCATGATTACAGGTGGTGGTGCTTTAGAAGAGTACGCTCACGGACAGGCTAGTAGAGAGTTGGAAGCTCTTTTAGAGAATAATCCGCAATCCGCACATCTTATTCGTGGTGAAGAAACTGTGGATATACCCGTTTCCCAAGTTAAGGTTGGAGATGTTATTCTTGTAAGGGCTAATGAGTTAGTGCCAGTTGATGGTATTTTGCTAGATGAGCATGCAAGTTTAGATCAATCTCAAATGACAGGAGAATCTTTACCAATTTCTATTGCAAAAGGTGAAGAAGTGCTCTCAGGTACACTTAACCAAGAGAATGCATTTAGAGTAGAGGTTACTAAGTCAGCAGAAGAAAGTAGCTACCAGCAGCTAGTTAAATTAGTTGAGGAGAGTAAGAATCGTCCTTCTAACTTTGTTAGATTAGCAGATCGTTATGCGGTACCTTTTACAATAATTGCTTATGTTATAGCCTTTGCTGCTTGGGCAATATCTGGAAATATAATAAGATTTGCAGAAGTTTTAGTTGTTGCTTCTCCTTGTCCATTACTGATTTCTGCTCCTATGGCGATGATTTCAGGTATATCCAGATCTAGTGCCAATGGTATAATTGTTAAATCTGGTACAACCTTAGAAAAAATGGCTAAGGCTAAGACAATAGCCTTTGATAAGACTGGTACTATAACTGCTGGTAGATTAGCTGTAGATAAGGTCGTAGTTGCGAGTGATAAGTTTAACGAGAATGAGTTGTTACGCTTGGCTGCTTCAGTAGAACAATCATCACCACACGTCTTGGCGAGATCAATTATCAGTGAAACTCAAGATAGAGATATAGATATCAAAGTTGCTGATAACGTTGAAGAAGTCACAGCACAAGGTGTTAAAGGTACTGTTGATGGACATGTAGTAAAAGCAGGTAAAGCCGAATTTGCACATGCAGACGGTGTAAGTATAGATCAAACAGCTGTATTTGTATCTGTTAATGATGAGTACATTGGTTATATAAGTTTTGAAGATGTAATTCGTCCTGAATCTAAGGCTACAATTGCGAGATTGAAAGATCTTGGCGTAGAGAGTACATTAATGCTTACTGGAGATAGATCTTCAATAGCTGAGAAGATTAGAGAAGAGTCAGGTGTAGCTAGTGTAAGAGCTGAGCTTTTACCGCAAGATAAAATTGATATAATTGATACAATTGCTGAAAACCAAAGACCTGTTGTTATGGTTGGAGATGGTGTTAACGATGCGCCAGCATTAGCAGCTGCAGATGTAGGAATTGCTATGGGTGCACACGGGTCCACAGCGGCATCAGAAACAGCAGATGCAGTTATTGTAAAAGATGACTTATCTAAAGTTGCAGACTTAATGGGAATTGCTAAGAGAACATTAAATGTTGCCAAAGAGTCTGTATTAATCGGTATAATATTATCTATCGGACTAATGTTCGTTGCAGCATTTGGTTTGATACCGGCATTTTGGGGAGCTGTAGCTCAAGAAGGTCTAGACCTAGTATCTATGGTCTTAGCACTGAGAGCTAGAACTCCAGGTAAGGAAGAACGAAAATAATGAGGAGGAAAATTAGCTTTGGCAAGAGGAAGGAAGATAGGATTTACTAAAACAATAGCAGTTATGCTATCAGTGTTGCTTTTGGCATCTTGCAAAGCTGAAACTCCAAGTAAAGTTTATGATTTTTCTGCAGAGGAAAATCAAGATTATATTTTTGATAATTACCCAGATATTCCAGGAGAAACAGAAGCTAAGAAGTTTCTAGAATCCAGATATCCAGGCATGGATTTTGAATTCGTAGAAGAGCGAAAAGTTTCTGAAGAGGCAAACTATAATAGTCTGTCTGACCCTGAGATTATCTGGGTTTTTAAAAATTCAATTGCAGGTAATTTTAATGTCTATTTAGACTACAGTGCAGTTATAGGTGCAGACTATTATAAGACAAGTTTTGCAACAGATTTTCAGTTGGAGTTGCTTAATAAGATTTTGCCAAAGGTTACTGCTGAACTAAGCTCAGAAGAACAAAGCAAAATTATTAAATTACCAAAATATTTGGATTATTCAGTTGCTAGATTAGGTTTACAATTTACCAGTGCTGAAGAGGTAGGAGAAGTACTAAATTTAGCTAGAAAGCTTGATGAAAAACTAAAAAAAGAATATCAGGGATTTAATCTAAGATTCCTTTTCTATGCTGATAGGAGCGAAATTGCTGATGGTTTTAAGGTTTTGTGTGGGACTTATGATATGTCGCAAAATGTCGATGATGATAGTTTAATAAAAGATATTAAATATAATGATTTGATTTTTTCAATACAGAGTCAAACTAGTTTAGATAAATATACCCAAGAGCAAATTGAAGCAGCGGTTGCAGACACTAGTAGAGATAATTATCAATTCAGATATATAGACCTTGGTGTGATGACCTTGGAGAATATTTTGGAGTATGCAGATAACAAGGATAAGAAAGCCGATATTAGGGTTTGGAAAGACTTGGCAAATAATTCATATGGTACCGAATCTGTCCAAATGGCTACCTTATACAGGATACTTGAAAGAACAAAATATCCAAGTCTAGAGGGTAATCCAAACGAGTTTTCTTTTATTGGTGTTAACGATAAGAAGTATGAGTTTTCTTATGATTTTAAAATAAAAGAATCTACTGGAGAGCAGATTAAGATAAAAGGTGAAGATTATACTGTTGAGCAGAAACTTAAATTCTTAGGTCCAGAGTTTTATTATAAAGTTGATGGCAAAAAGTTTTATTTTGATAATTTAAATCCTACTTTTAACTCGATTACATATGAAGAATTTACAGTTATGACAGCGAAATATTTGCGAAACCTTTGGGAAGAAGTGCGTTAGGTCTAATATAAGTAATGTTATAATCTATATATTATTTGGAATATGGAGAATAACTATGACTTTATTAGAATGGTCTAGTATCAATATTTTGATGTCTAAAAAAATGACGAAAAAATTCTCTGAAGCAAGAAGCAATGCAGATTTTCGTAGAGCAGGAGAGGAACTCATTAGTTTTATTGCAGGATTTCACCTGGAAATACAAGCTTTAAATGATGATAATACCGACTTAATTATTTATAACAGAACGGATAGAACTGGTATTTATTTGAAAGTTGAAGATAGAGAATTTACTAGTACAGTAATTTTTTTGACTGATGAATTAAGAAGGTTAATCAAAGAACGTTTTGCCAAGGATTTGGAAGAAGACCAAAAGATGCTTGAAGATATAATGGAGCAATTAGATCAAGGTATCATCAGTTATGATGATATGGTTGATGCGGTCGAGATATTCGAAGAATTTCATGGTCTAACTGAAGTTGATGATTATGAGAATATGCATTATTGCGAGATACATGGGCAATATGAAGCTATCGAAGGGTTTTATGAAAATATAGATAATGTGGAAACTGATCTTTTTGATGAAGATTTCTTAGAAGCTGAAGAAGAATACGACGAAGACGAAGAAGAATACGACGAAGACGAAGAAGAATACGATGAAGAAGATGATTTTATGGAAGACGGCTTCGACAATAGTGAATTCACAGATGATGAAGATACTAACTATGATGAATATTTTGACGATGATTTCGAAGATGATGATGCAGCAGATGAATATTATGAAGATGATTTTGAAGATGAAGATTATGAAGGGTTAGAAGATTTCGATGGTGGAGATGATAATATTGATCCTGATGATGATTTTTTCTACTAACTTAAAATATACAAGATAGAAGGAGAGATGAATGGGATTTCTTTTAGTAGCAATAGTATTAATTTTAGCGATATTTGCAATTAACTTTTCTAGAAAGACAGGTTTGCCTTCTTTATTACTTTTCTTGGTATTAGGTTTAGTTGCCAATAATTTTGTGACATTTGAAAATTATCACTTAGCCGATAAGTTTGCCACTTTAGCACTAGTTGTTATTATGTTTTATGGTGGTTTTGGTACAAGTTGGAAAATGGGCAAACCAGTTGTAAAACAGGCAGCAATTTTATCTAGTTTAGGTACAGCTGCAACTGCGTTAATCACGGGTGCATTTGCTTATTTTGTTTTAAAGTTTCCTGTTTTAGAGAGCTTCTTATTAGGATCCATTGTTGGTTCAACAGATTATGCATCAGTTGCTAACGCTTTAAGTTCTCAAAATCTAAACCTTAAGTACAGAACTGGTTCGATACTTGAACTTGAGAGTGGCTCTAACGACCCTTTTGCTTATACATTAACTATGATTTTCTTATCATTAATTGTAGGAACAGAGATTTCAGTTCCTCTAATGATAATTAAACAAATTTCATTAGGTTTAGTATTAGGATTTGCTTTTGCCTGGCTAGTGGCTAAATTATTTGAAATTGTTAACTTAGCAAAAGATGGTTTAGCTATAGTCTTTATGTCAGCAATGGCACTTTTATCATACTCATTTACTATAGTAGTTGGAGGTAATGGCTTCTTAGCTGTATATATCTTCGGAATTGTTATTGGTAATAAGCAATTCCTAGGTAAACGAGATATTGTATTCTTTTTCGATGGTTTATCTGAGCTTATGAATATTGGATTGTTCTTTATCTTAGGTCTATTGGCAACTCCGGAGAAAATTTTGGCGACCTTACCAATAGCGGTAGTAATTATGTTGTTTATGACCTTTGTAAGTCGTCCAGTCTCTGTGTTTGGTTTAATGCTTCCATTTAAGCTTAAGTTTAATCAGCTATTAACTTTATCTTGGGCAGGGTTAAGAGGTGCAGCTGCGATTGCTTTTGCTATTATGGCAGTAAACAGTGGAGCTAATTTTAGTATAGATATTTATCATATTGTATTTGGAATTTGTCTAGTTTCTTCATTAGTTCAAGGCTCATTAATGAGTCCGGTTGCTAAATGGACAAAAATGGTTGATCCTTCTGATACTAAATATACTTCATTTAACGCTCACTCTGACAAAGGTAGAATTAGTTTCTTGAAGACTGTTATTGAACCTAGTAGTAATTTGATTGGACAGCAAGTTAAAGATCTTAATATGAACTTTGACTATATTGTTGCCAAGATAGAAAGAAATGGTGAGACAGTTATTCCGAGGGGTAATGTTGAGTTTAAAGAAGGTGACGTAGTTGTCATTGGTGGAGCTGAATATTTTGATGAATATGGTCAAGATCTAATTGAATTTACTTTGAGTGAAAGTCATCCATATTCCAACCATAAGCTAAGAGATTTGAATTTAAGTGAGAATAAATTAATTTTAACAATTGCTAGAAACGATATTTTAATCCCTGCTGAAGGGGACACAATGCTATTGCCAGGAGATAGAGTATTACTATTATCTGATGATGAAGCTCATATTCACTATGAGGATGAACCAGAGAACAATGACAAAGAGCACGTTGAGCTTAGAATTAAAGAAGCAGAAGAAGCTGCTACACTTGAGCAAGCTGCCCTTGAGGAAGATATTTCAGAGAATGTCGATGTGAAATTATTAGATGCAGAAGCAGAAGATAAGGGGAACAATGAATAAACTTGCTATAGTTAATATTTATAATTTTGTCAGAAAGTCACACGAAGAGCCATCAAGATTTATTATTGATGATTTCGAGACTTTGGAGAAGCAGCTGACTGTATTGGCTAAGTTTAATTTGCCTTCTACTGTCGCATTAAAATATGATGCTCTAATGGATGAAGAATATCAGCAACTTATTACAAACTATAAGCAAGATAACGAACTGGAAATTTCAGCGTGGTGGGAAATAACAGCCGACTTATGTGAGCGTGCTGGCGTTAAATTCAGAGGTGAAAGAGGCGAAGAATATGACGATAGAGTAGATAGTGCCTATTCTATAGCCTATGAACCGGAAGAAAGAATTAAAATAGTCGATGCTTATATGCAAGATTTTAAGGATATTTACGGTGTATATCCCGAATCGATTGGAGCTTGGGTATTGGATGAATGTACATTAACCTATGCTGCAGAAAAGTATGGAATTGTTGCAGCAGCAGTGTGTAGAGATCAGATAGCTACAGATGGTTTCACCTTATGGGGTGGTTATCCAAATGGTCCTTATTATCCAAGTGCCAAGAATCTTAATGTACCTGCCCAAAGAAAAGAACAACAAATTAATTTACCAACTTTTAGATTGTTGGGGCCAGATCCTATTTTTATGTTTGAGCAAAATGTAAGAGATTCAATCTTTGGCGTTCATACTCTGGAGCCGAGTTCTATAAGTGGTAGAGGAGAGAGAATACCTTGGGCTTTTGCAAGAATCACAGATGAAGATACAGTTGGGATTAACTATTTGCAGGTTGGACAAGAGAATAATTTTCTTTGGCCTAATATTGCTCCAGGATATATTCCTCAAATTAAGATTGTAGAAAAGTTAAGATCTGAAGGCAAATTGGTGGTTCAGACTATGGCAGAGACAGCGAAGTTCTTCAGAGAGTCCTTTAAACTTACTCCACCAATGTCGTACCAAGGAACTACAGATTGGAGCACCGATCAGCTTGAAGCTTTAAATTATGCAAGTAGCGAGTATAGGCTAAGTTTTTTATATGAAAATCAGAAACTTAGGATTAGAGACTTCTTTAAATTTGAAGAAAATTATAAATCTCGTTATTTAAATGAGAGTATTAAGACAGCGTCTAGCTTCTATGATTGCCCACCTCTGCTTTTCCCACAATTGTGGAAACAAGCATATGGAAGTCGGCCTTTTATTAAGTTAGTTGATGCTGATGGAGTAGAGTTGCAAAATTTTGAAAATATCAGTTTTAAATCCATAGATGCTTACTCATGCAAGATTAATGCTAAGAATGGCTTGGATGAAGTTGAAATTAAGATGCATCCAGATAAAGTTGAATTTATTGGGGATTTTGATCTGCTATTTGAATATTTGCCTGTATTAAAGTCAGTTGAAGATAAGAAAATTTGTTTAGAATATGAAAATTTTTCCTATGAGCTGAACTTAGATAAAGGTGTATTTGAGAAAGTCTCTGCTGATAGTGTGAAAATAAGCAATGAGGAAGGGCAGTTGATTATTAAATTTTGTGATTTGGACAAAGCTGAAATTAGTGCCAAAGATTTAGCAGAGATTTATGCTGAATTTGCTGAAAGCAGCCAAAATGTCGCTCTTGAATCTGCTAATTTGAAAAATAATACCAACCTAAACAAAGAACGTGCTTATCAAGAAATTGTTGAAGAACTAGAGTCAGCTACAAATTTCCCAGAAAAAGATTCTGAACGTAGATTAAAGCATATGAAATTAAGCACAGATGCTGTGCTTGATAAGCGTGATATGTTTAACCAAGAAGGACCAGCCGCTTTGTTGAGTGATCAGCGAGGGAGCTTAGATTTTATTGATGGGAATTGGATTGGAACTTTAGATAATTTTAATGTAAAAGCAGAATTAGAAAAACCAGAGAAAATTTCTTCGATAAAAATTGGCTTTTTGTATAACCATAGACAGGGCATAATTTGCCCCAAGAAGGTTACACTTTTAGTAAGAAAAGCAGGAGAACCTAGTTTTACAGTGCTTAAAGTTAAAGATCTTAGTGATTATCGTGCTAAGAAAGAAATTGAGAAATTAGAACTGCAATTCGACCTGGGATTAGACATCGAAGTTGAAGCTTTTGAAATACAGTGTGAATCTTACGCAAGAATGCCAGACTGGACTTTTTACAGGGGTGCTACTTGTGTTTTTACCGTTGTAGATAATTTAATTGTAATGAAAGCTTAAAATAAATTTCAATATATTGCTAAAAAGTTCTTATAATATTAAGTTATAAATTTGAGAATTTGGAGTGTCTTAGTATGAGCGCTAGGAAGATGAAAATTGGAAAAAGAAAAAAGAAAACTAAGCTAAATGTACCTGCACCAGACTTGAATCGTGGTTTAAACCAAGAACAGGTAGAGGCTCAAATTAAAGCTGGAAATTATAATCGTGCCAGTAAGCAAAATTTTAAATCAAATTGGGAGATTTTTAGAGATAATTTCTTTACTTACTTTAACCTTGTTTTGTTTGTTATTTTTGTTACCCTGCTAATATTTAAATCATATGTGAATTTACTGTTTATTGTGGTAGCGTTAGTTAATACAACTATTGGTATTGTGCAAGAAATAAGGTCTAGAAAGCAGCTGCGTGAAATTAATTTCTTGAATCAGTCAGAAACCACAGTTTTGCGCTCTGGAAAAATTCAGAAAATTAAAAATGAAGAAATTGTTTTGAATGATATTCTGGTGCTTAAGGCAGGAGATCAGTTATCTGTTGATGCTAGCTTATTATCTGGTGAACTAAAAATGAATGAGTCACAAGTAACTGGCGAATCAAGAGATATAAAGAAAGCTGTTGCTGAGGAACTGTTTTCTGGGACTTTTGTAGTAACTGGTTCAGGAAAAGCTATTGTAGAAAAAGTTAGCTCAGATACGCACGTTGCTAAGTTAGAGTCAGAGGCTAAAGAGACTAAAGAAGTTAAGGCTACTGGCATGATGCGCTCTTTAGACAATATTATCAAGTTTATAGGGTTATTAATAATTCCAGTAGCAGGTATACTTTTTTGGAATCAATATGTACGCATCGGTGCGTCGCTAAAAAGTAGTGTTGAGAGCACGTCTGCTTCTATTATTGGATTAATTCCGTCAGGACTTTATTTACTTACTAGTATTGCTTTAACTGCTGCGACATTACGCTTAGCAAAAAAAGGTGTATTGGTTCAGGATATGAACAGTATTGAATCTCTGGCAAGGGTGGATGTTTTATGTTTGGACAAAACCGGAACAATAACTGATCCCGAAATGAAACTTCGTACAGTTGTAGATGAAAATGGTAATCCGGTGGGAGAAGAAATAGAGAAAATCCTAATAGGCTTGGTAGAAAATATGGGCGAAGATAGCAACACTATGATTAGTCTACAAGAGTATTATAGAGAGTTTGTTAGTTTTAAATCTGAGCAAAAGAAGACAGTCATTGATTCAAATAACAACAAAGGTGAATCGAGTAGTGCTATCTTTAAAATTAAAAGGATATTGCCTTTTAGTTCTGCCAATAAATTTTCAGCTGTAGAAGTTGATCAAGTTCACAATGACGGTAGTCAAAATTCATTAGCCTATGTAATTGGTGCGCCTGAGATTTTAATCAAAGATAAAGAAAGTAAATTTTTGAGCCTAGCAGATGAATTCTCAAATACAGGAGAAAGAGTTCTGGCCTTAGCTAAATATCAATTTAAACAGAATTCTAATGAAGATATTTTTGTGGAAGATGAAGCTAAATTGGCAGGGAAATTAGAGGTTTTAGCTTTGGTTTGCTTAAATAATCCTGTAAGAGCTGAAGCTGTAGAAACTTTTAGCTATTTTGCTAATGAAGGTGTAGAAATTAAGGTTATCTCTGGCGATGCGGTTGAAACCGTTAGAGCAGTTGCGAAAAAAGCAAATATCCAAAATGCCGATAAAGCAATTGACGCAAGATCTTTAGATACTGTGGAAAAGATCAGAAAAGCTGCTGCAAATTATACAATTTTTGCCAGAGTAACACCGGAACAGAAAAGAATTTTAATTGAAGCATTACAAGACAATGGCAAGACAGTAGCCATGGTTGGAGATGGTGTTAATGATGTATTAGCACTTAAAAAATCTGATATGGGTATTGCCATGGCATCAGGTGTGGATGCTGCGAGCAAAATCGCAGACGTAGTTTTGGCAGACTCCGATTTTTCCAAGATGCCTGAAGTTTTAGATGAGAGTAGGCAAGTAATTAACAATATCGAGCGTACTGCATCTCTTTTCTTAAACAAAAATATGGGAATCTTGTTGATAACCGTATTCTGCATATTATTAGGTTTATTATATCCATGGCAACCAATTCAAATTTCTGTAGTCTCTGGGGTAATGGTAGGACTGCCAGGATTTTTCTTAACTATGGAAAAAGATACCAGGAAAGTTAGTGGGAAGTTCCTAGCTAATGTGCTATATAAAGCAATACCAACCGCTGTTTTAGGATTGGTGATGAGCATTGCTTCAATGGAGCTATCTAAACTGTTTAGTCTACCAACTAGTGAAATTTCAACAATTGCTTTTTATGTATATGCTTTTTCTACGTACTTAATGTTATACAAGGTATGTCAACCATTTAACCGTAGGAAGAAAATTCTTTTCATGTGTATGGGAATAATGACGATTATGTCAGGAACGATTTTTTCAAGAATTTTTATGCTGGAGATTCTAAGCCTAAAGAGTTTGATTTTGGTAGTTGTTTTAATTACTTTGAGCGTTATGCTCTATATACCTTTAGAAAGATTTAGTGTGAAAATATTTAATAAATATATAGATAGGGGAGTTAATTAATGAGCAAAATTGCATGGATTGGAACTGGAGTCATGGGCAAACCGATGGCAGGCTTTTTAGCAAAAGCAGGACACGAGTTGAGATTGTTCAATAGAACTTTTGCCAAGGCAAAGAAAGCCGTTGCAGAATATGGAGATTCTGTAAATGCTAAGGCTTTTGCTGATATTCTAGAAGCTATAGATGGCGCAGACTATATTTTCTCGATAGTTGGCTACCCTAGTGATGTAGAGAGTGTTTTATCTGGACCAAATGGCGTAATTCAGAATGCCAAATCAGGTGCTATTGTTGTCGATATGACTACCTCCTCTCCGGAGTTAGCAGAAAAATTATATGTTGAAGGAAAAGAACATAACGTACATGTACTTGATGCTCCAGTATCTGGAGGAGATAGCGGGGCGAAAAATGGCACTTTAACTATAATGGTTGGTGGGGATGAAGATGTTTACCTGGCAACAAAAGATTTATTCGAACTTATGGGATCTACTATAAATTATATGGGTAAAGCAGGTAATGGTCAGCACACAAAAGCGGCTAATCAAATAGCTGTAGCTGGTGCAACTTCTGCTTATACTGAAGCTTTAGTTTATGCAATTAAAGTTGGACTAGATCCTGAAGAAATGCTTCAGGCTGTTAGCGGTGGCTCTGCTGCAAGTTGGCAATTGCAGAATATGGCACCTAGAGCTTTAGACCATGATTTTGCACCAGGATTTTTCGTTAAGCATTTTATCAAAGATATGAAGATTGCTAAGTCTGAAATAGAGAAACAAGGAATTGAACTTAACATGCTTAACGTAGTATTACAGACTTTTGAAAATTTCGCGGATAAAGGTCATGAAGATGAGGGAACTCAAGCTTTAATTAGAAACTATTTATCTGATGATGAGATCAAAGGATCCACTGATTAAATTTTAGAAATGAGAGTTATATGGCAAAGTTATATTTTAGACATGGAACAATGAATTCAGGCAAATCATTAGAGATTATTAAAGTTGCTCATAACTATGAAGAACAAGGCAAAAAAGTCTTGGTTATGACAAGTGCCATTGATAATCGTGCTGGTGAAGGGGTAGTGCATAGTCGTGTTGGCACTGCTAGAGAAGCGATACAAATACATGCCAATCTTAATATTTTTGAAGAGGTAAAGAAGTATAAAGATATTTATTGCATTCTTGTGGATGAAGCTCAATTCTTAGAGGAGCACCACATTTACGAGCTAACTGAAGTTGTCGATGAGCTTAATATCCCAGTCATTGCTTTTGGATTGAAAAATGATTTCCAAAACAACTTGTTTACTGGGTCTTATTATCTTCTAGTGTACGCCGATAGAATTGAGGAAGTTAAGACTATCTGTTGGTATTGTGACAAAAAAGCTACCATGAACTTACGTATTAGCGGAGGTAGTGAACAAATTCAAATTGGTGGTAATGAAAGTTATCTTCCAGTTTGTAGGAGATGTTATAAATTGAGAAAGCAAGTACAAATAAGGGATTTATAAAACACATTAGTAGTTATTTGTAATATTTATTTATAATGTAAATATTTAGTATAAGTTAAATTTAATAGGATAGGAGTAAAAATATGAATAATCCAGATAATACAAATAATCAAATTAACCCAGAATCAGGTCAATATGTTCATTTTAGTCATGTAGAGCAAGTTGCAGCTAAAAATGCTCAAACGAGCTATGAAAATGGAGCATATTACAGAAATCAAGTCCAAACAAAACCTATTTATAACCATATAATAAATCCTTGGGTTTTAAAGATTTGTATTTTTGTTCTTAGCGCTCTAGGAATTTTGTCAATGTTTCTGCCATTTGTTTCAGTAGATATATTTACCTACTCTGAATCATTATATTTGTTTAAAACAGGTGATTCCTTCGGTGACGGAGTTGTTTATGTAGTTCTACTTTTGATAGTAATTGCTTTAACTGCATTTAATAAGAGACTGATAAGTCTTATAACATCAATTCTTACAGCGTTAGGATTTTCAATTACTTTGAATAACCTTTATACAAAAGCAGGAGATTATGCAGAAATGTTAAACCCTCAAGCAGGCTTTTTCTTAGCTTGCCTTAGTATATATGGCTTGGTAGTTGTAACTTTAATTCAGACTGTGTTCTCACATATAGAGAAGAAAGCTAGCATTGAGGTTGCTAATAAAACTGCATTAATGAATTCTAACCCTAGTGGAGAAGAAAAAGCCCATGAGAGTAAATTTAATCAAAACTTTAATAATTCTGGTGTGAATACAGAGGTACAAGATAATGTTAAATCTGTTGAAGAAACAGCACCTTGCTGTAAGATGAGTGGCGAAAGACCATGCTTTGAAGAAAACTATAAAGTTAAAAGTGATAGTTTGACTGGAGATGTTCAAGAAATAGAAGCAAATGGAATTTCAGAAGTAAATAAAAATTCAGAAGTAAATGAAACTTCAGAAGTAAATGAAACTTCAAATGAAGAGTAAGTTGATTAAGTAAATATTGATCAAGAGTGAGATTTAAAAGCTGCGTTGCATTTTGTACGATGTATAGTTGTAACGTAGCTTTTGTTTTGTCAGTTTGCATAAATAAAATTATATATTATATACAGAATATACAGAAAAGAAAAAACTTTAATAAAAGCTATTGACAAAATATACAAAACAACCTATTATTAAATCAAGCTCCAGGGAATACGGAAGGTATTAGTGGACAGAGACTTACAACTGTAATTGAAAACTACAGAAACTGCATCAACCGAAAGAATGCCGAAGTCAAATGCGAAAAAATAGCAAGTAGCTAAAAAATAGTAAATAACATTAAGAGCAGAACAAACAAAATCAATAAGTTATAAACAACTAAAGATAGAAGTTTGAAAAAGGCAAAAAGGGTTGACGTTCAAAAGAAAGAAGTAATAAAAACAAAAGTTATTAGAACGAAAAATGTTGAGTTGAAAAGAGTGAGTAGAGTGCAAATAATCTGAAGGTTCGCTGGAGCAAATTTATGCGTTTTTTCCTTTTTTTTAAGAGCCGGAAACGGCTCTTTTTTTGTGCTTAAATTTGGAGAGACTTTTGAAGTAAAAAGTAAAATTGTTTCAAAGAGTCATAACATAAATCAATAAAATAAACATAAATCAATAAAATAAAGCTGGTTTGTGCAGTTTCAACATTTAATAAGCGACATTTTTGTTTACTTGCCCAAAAATTAGCTCATCTAGCTCACACTACTTGACGAAATAAACAAATCAGGCTATTATTGAACCAAGCTCCAGGGAATACAGAACGAGTATTGATCCTAGAAATGCTTAACACCGTGATGTGGATACTACGGCACAGAAAATTAATCAGAGCTCTAACTCATAATAATTAAGTCTAAGGAGATCAAAATTTAGACTACACAAGATTGTAGAGATGATTTGAGTAGAGAGGTTAACGTTCAACTAAATAGTGGAGATGGATTGAGGGTTTATCCATAGAATAATAAGTGTAGACCTTTACAAGATATTTATTATACGTGAAGATTCTTAGTTTACACGAGATAAGTTTTATAAGAGATCAAAATGATCTTTGAATTGCAAGAAAAGCAATAAAGTAGAAGCTATTTAGAGGGATGAAAAGAAGAAAGTATTAAGTTAAGCTAAAGGATAAAAAGACTTCGATGGTTCGCTGGAGTTTTTTTGTGCCTTTTTATTTTGCTTAAATTTAGATATTATCTGCATTTCTGAACAGGGAAACTGGGCGGAAATTTTTTTATGAATTTTTGAAAAAAACACTAGCAATATGCAAACGATAGTGATAAAATACCATTTAAAAGTTCGTGACTGGCCTTTGCACGTTTGCGCAAAAAAACTTTTTATGGAAATTGAAGGGCTTGAGTTTTTATAAATGCTCAAGGGGGTTAGCTATTCAATTTACTAAACAAAAAGGAAGGTTGCAAATGAAAAAGGAAGATATGAATAATTTGCTCAGTCAGGATAATTTTTCTGATAATGATGCAGTTAGTGTTCAAGACTCTGAGTTTTCTCAAGAAAGAGTTCCATTAAATAAACGTCAAGGTTTTTGGCAATTATTTTTCGTAATGGTTGGATTTACATTCTTTTCTCCAAGCATGATCACCGGTGGACAGTTAGGAATAGGATTAAATTTCAGAGATTTCGTCTTAGCAGTTTTAATAGGAAATGGATTTTTGGCCGTATATACAGGCCTTTTGGCGCATATAAGTCAGAAAAGCGGTCTTAACTTAGACCTTTTAGCAAAAAAGACTTTCGGAAGCAGTGGTTCAGTTTTGTCATCAGCTCTCGTGTCATTTACCCAGACTGGTTGGTTTGGAGTAGGAGTTGCGATGTTTGCTTTACCGGTAGCTGGAATATTTGGGATTAATAAATATCTATTAATCTTGGTTACAGGCTTATTGATGACTCTAACAGCAGTTTTAGGTATTAAAGCGTTAAGTATATTCGGTGCCATAGCAGTGCCATTGATAGCAATTTTAGGTTCTTACTCTAGTGCGTTATCAATAAAAGAAGTAGGTGGATGGGCAAATATCTTTTCAGATAACCCAGCACAACCATTAACTTTAACCGTAGCAATAGGAATGGTAATTGCAAACTTTGTAAGTGGAGGGACAAGTACTCCTAATTTCACAAGATTTGGAAAAACTAGTAAACAAGCAGTATGGGCGACAGTAATCGCCTTTTTCTTTGGAAACATTTTGATGATTAGCTTCGGGGCAATTGGTGCATCGGTCTATAATGAGGCTGATATATTCAATGTTTTGATCATTCAAGGCTTAATGATTCCAGCAATTTTGACCTTAGGATTTAATATCTGGTCAACTAATAATAATGCTTTATATACTGCAGGTTTAGGAGTTTCAAATATTACAAAATTACCGATCAAGTATAGTACTGCGATAATGGGCATAATAGGAACTGTTTCAGCGATTATCTTGTATGAAAACTTTACAAGCTTCTTGACTCTTTTAGGCACATTCATTCCACCAGTTGGTGCTGTAATAATTATTCATTACTTCTTGAATAAAGATGATGTAAGCACAGGTAAGTTTGAGCATGGGAACAAACTGAACATTGCAGCTATTGTAGCTGTAGTTGTGGGAGCTTTATCGGCATTATTAATACCAGTAGGTATTGCAGCAATAAACGGCCTGCTAATTTCAGCAGTATTTTATCTAGTACTTGTAAAAGTTATGCCAAGTGCAATTAAAAACAACTAACAACAAACAATAACTAATAATTAAAGTAGTTTTAGAATTTAATGTCTAAATAAAAAAGAAGGGGGATTCAACAATGTTGATAAAAAACGTATATATCGAGAATAGTGAAGATCTATTAGATATAAGAGTAGAGGATGGAAAATTTGCTGAGATAGCAAAAGAACTAGAAGCAAAAGGTGAGGAAGAAGTTTTAGACCTCGAAGGGAAATTACTTTTACCACCTTTCGTAGAGCCACACGTACACTTGGATAGTGCTTTAACATCAGGAGATCCAAGATTTAATTCCTCAGGTACATTATTTGAAGGTATTGATATTTGGTCAGAACGTAAACCTAGAGTAACTCATGAAGATGCTAAGCAAAGAGCTCTCGCAGCAATCCGCAAGCAAGTTTCTAATGGTACACAATTTGTACGTTCACACGTTGATGTTACAGATCCTAATCTAACAGCGCTAAAGGCTCTTTTAGAATTAAGAGATGAGATCAAAGATGATGTAGTTTTACAAATTGTAGCTTTCCCACAAGAAGGAATCTTGAGTTTCCCTCGAGGAAAAGAATTAGTTGAAGAAGCCCTAAAATTAGGGGCAGATGCAGTTGGGGCAATACCTCACTACGAGTTTACTAGAGAATATAGCGTTGAATCCTTAAACTTCATTATCGACTTAGCTCTAAAATATGACAGACTAGTAGATGTTCACTGTGACGAGATTGACGACCCAGCATCCAGAGGTTTGGAAACATTAGCAACTCGTGCTTTAGAATCTGGTTTGAAAGGTAGAGTAAACGCATCTCATACAACAGCAATGCATAGCTATAACAATGCTTACTTTAGTAAGTTGACTAAACTACTAAGATTATCTGAAATTAACTTCGTCTGTAATCCATTAGTAAACACTCACTTACAAGGTCGAATTGATACATATCCTAAACGCCGTGGTACAACTAGAGTTCCAGAGCTTCTAGCAAACGGTAATAATGTAGCCTTCGGTCATGACGACATTCAGGATCCATGGTACCCAATGGGTGATGGTAACGCTATGGACGTTGTTAGAATGGGTGTTCACGTTACACAAATGATGGGTTACGAACAGTTAATGGATAGTTACAAGTTAATTTCTACAAATGGTGCTAAAGTATTGAATGTTCAGGATCAATACGGAATTGAAGTTGGAAAACCTGCAAACTTTATCATCTTAAATGCTAAGAACTGGTTTGAAGCAATGAATCTTCATGCAGAAGTACTATATAGTTATCATAATGGTAAAAAAGTTGCTGAAACTAAACCAAGATCAAAATCAGTTTTGATTTAATTAGAATTAGCTGGTTTTAGCTTGTTAAAATAATCAATTAAAAACAAAAAGCCTAATGTTCTAGTCTGTACTAGAGCTTAGGCTTTTTGATTCATATTGAAACTATATTTTTATGAAACTAATATCAATTTTGATTTTCGTCAGGTACCAGCTGAACTATGTCTTTGAACTGTCTACCTTGACTTTGATAGGAAATACCGTAACCGCAGAGCGAGTCATAGTCAGTTTTAAAACCAATGTATTTAAGAGGGAAAGGTAATAATTGCTGCTCAGGATTGTGTAATAAGGTACAGATTTCCAGAGAATTTGGATTTTTGCTTTTTAAGTGAGTCAGTAAGAAATGCATTGTAAACCCTGTTCTAACTATATCTGTGCAGAGAATGCAGTCTTGCCCATCTAAAATAATTTCTTCGCTTTGGCGCAAAAATAGTAAAGGCGAGGCATCATCTTGTTGTTTGATACTACCCAAACGAAGAAATTCAATTCTGACATTCGGAATAATCTCTCGCATTAAGTCCGAAGTAAAGACTAATGAAGATTTTTGATTAATCAAAAGCGTAACTCCATTAGGATAGTCTTTTGAAATTTCTGCACCTAATTCTTTAACTCTTTCAGCGATTTGCTCAGCTGAAAAATTGATTTTTCTATTATATTCTTCAGATGTTGGCAGCCTAAAATTCATTAGAAATTCCTCCCGCTTTGTCTATATCTTCTTCGATTTTACGTTTAAATTTCTTTTTATCACTATGACTGAGCAATACTGTACTAGCTCTATCTAAGCTTCTGATGAAGTGATCAAAATCTTTTTTCTGTACCAACTTAATATTTATATTTGGATATAGTTCTTTAATTCTACGAATCTTACGTTTTTTCTCAGTAGAATATTTAGGATTCATTACAGTTAACTCAAGATAAATATCGTAATCTGGCAGATAAAAGTCAGGAGAGAAAGCAGAAGCTACAGTACCGTCATCATTCTGCTCTAGTTCAAAGGTAGTAGGCTCATAAATCCAACGAATATGGTACATATCTAAAACTTTAGCAAAAGCTATTTCAGAAGGGTTTTTCATTAGGGTTGATTCTTCTTGGCGATGTTGAATTTTTTTGTTTTCAGCATCTGAATCATAGAGATATTCTCTAGCAAGACTATCATTATATAGCTCTGTTGCCATAAGTACGGCGGCATCGACACTGACTTTTCCCGTGTTAATAGTTATGTGATATAAGAATGGATCTTTTGATTCTTCATCAAACAATATCTTACCGTAACGCTTGAAATTCTTATCTGAAAAGTTCATTATTTGCGCTATTTCATCCTTGCTGTACTTCTTAGTCCTTGCCAAACGACGTGCACGCAAATCTTTTGGTGCTGTTACATGGATGTGTACTGCGTTTGGATGCTGCGCAAGAAATAATGCAGGAACTGTTCCAAGAATTATAGCATTGCTTTTGTCAGCCAATTGATTGAGACCACGTAGAATGTTATCACGGAAGCTAATACCATTTTTGGCATTGCGCTCATAGTTTTTGGGGCTCTCGTCCAAGAGCTTTAGATCATAGTCGGTAGCAATATTTTGCAAAAATAAATTTGCCATGTCCGCCCTCTCGTATACAGGAATACCTAACTTCAGCGATAGGCGCTTAGCAAGTTCTTTTCCTAGAGTACCAGGTAAATGAGTTATTGTAATTACTGGCATATATCCTCCATAATATTTAATTTTGGAATTGAGGGTGTCAATAGTATAATGAGATTTAGCGTACAGATGTCAATTGCATTTGTATCTAATAATTAATAGTTTAACCTTTTAAAATGTTATTATCAATAAAAAGAGGTGAAGATATGATTAGAATTATTATTACGCGCTCTCCTGAAATGGGATGGGATATGATTACTAGTTTGGAGTATTTAGAGGATAAATATACAGAAGCAGAGAAGCGTGAAATTGAAGCTAAATATGCAGAAATTGATAGCACTATGCTTGATCCATTTCAATTTGCGGATGCCAAAAATTATTTGAGCGAGAAGTTGGGTGTTCCAGCTGCTGAAATTGATGTGCATACTCACATAGCTAATGCATGTATAGATTGCTACTAATAGTTTAAAACTGTTATATTAATTGACTTTAAAAGTTAGTAAAGCCATGCTGATGAGCGTGCACAATTAAAATTTATTAGAAAGATAAGTGTTTGGGATAAGAATTAGTATCTTGGGCACAAATAAAATAAGTGATTAATATATTATTGGCATTATTTTGCTTAATTTTATTTTTTTTAGCGATAAAGTATGATAGACGTTCTGTTATTACTGGAGTCGCTCTAAATTGTGCCGTGATTTTCGCATTGGCACACGCTGACCAAATGGCATATGTGGATGACCACCTAGTATGGTTCATTAATTTTTCTTACTTTGTTTTGCCAATGTTAACCCTGTTCGTTTTAGCTGTTTGGGAATATTTCCGCAAGCGTAAGGATGGTAGTCTACAAGGGTTTGAGAAAGGTCTTATTTTAAAAACTGCATTAACCTTGCTTTTTGTGGCTTTTTATCAAGTTTTAAAGTCATATGACTTTACCTGGTATATAGATACAAGCCTAGGTGCTATCGATGTTATTTTAAAGGCTTTACTATTTATTTCTCATAGTTACATTGTTACAGCTTTGATTAATTTTGTGAATTTGGAAACTCGAGACATCGACTATATAGTCGTTTTGGGGGCTAGATTAGATGAGCAATCTAAGGTAAGTGGACAATTGAAAAATCGTTGTGATGCTGCGATTAATTTTGCTAATAAAAATCCTAAAACAAAAATTATTATGTCTGGAGCAGTTTCAGGGACAGCAGAAATTAGTGAAGCTGCTGGTATGAAAGCATACGCCGTTACCAGGGGTTTCCCTGCGGAAAGAGTCTTAATTGAAGATAAAGCTGAAAATACTAATGAAAATATTAGATATTCTGCTGACTTAATGGAAGCTGGTTCAAAATTTGCAATTGTAAGTAATAATTATCATCTCCAAAGAGGTCTACTTATTGCTAGAAAATATAATATGGATTGTATAGGAATTCCAGCCAAGGCAGATTGGAGAACAGCATCTTTGGGTTTTATTAATGAGATTTTTAAATATATCAGTAGATCACCTTTGATACCTGGGATAGTTGTAGCAATTAGCTTAATATTTTATATATTGCAAAGATGGTAATTTCTATATTTTTTATAGAGTGGCGAAAGATTAGAATTATTCATGAAATAATGTAAATTGAAATGAGGTAAGTTAATGCAAGATTTTGTTAATTGGGTAGGTCAAATAGATAGCAGGAAGTTAATTATAATTTTAATCCTGATTTATTGGGTTTGGACTTTTCTTCTGGAACTAAATAGAAAGAAACAAGTTACAGATAGATTGAAACGTTGGGATGAGATTAAACAAGAGCAGAAAGAAGCTACAGCTGAAGTAGAAGCTAATTACGTAAATAAATTCTCAATGTCCG
The DNA here is from genome assembly GCA_947253875.1 of uncultured Fastidiosipila sp. Lineage (GTDB taxonomy): Bacteria > Bacillota > Clostridia > Saccharofermentanales > Fastidiosipilaceae > Fastidiosipila. The sequence goes on from CAMYAM010000006.1 coordinate 41,836, forward strand.
CTAGAAAATCTGTTGATGATAATATTTATATAGATTATAAATTTAAAGCTGGTAAACAAGAGCATAGAGAAAGAGTAAAAGCTACTATTTTGCCAAAAGAGTTTCATCCGGAGAGAACCCGAAAAGTTTTTTATAAGAATTCAGATCCAAGTATCAATTTATTCGAAGTTGAAGTAGAACACAAAGACGAATTAATAAAAAAAGCTGAAAAGATCTTCAAAATAGATCTAATTGTAGCTTTTGTCTTGGGAGTATTGGCTATTATTTTGGTATTCATGTTTTTCTAAGAGCAAAATTTTATCAAAGAAGTAATCGTTGATAGAGTAGAAGTGAGAGGTTTTTGTAAAAATTGAGGAGATGTAACTATGTCAGTAATTAATATAAATAGTAACTGGAGCTTTAAACTGAACGAGAAAGTAAATCCAACTTCTTTGAATATAGAGGAGTTAAAAGAGTGGAGAAAACTTGATCTTCCTCACGATTGGAGTATAGAGTTTGAATTCAATTCGCAATCTCTAGCTAATAATGAAGGCGGTTTACTTGATGGTGGTACTGCCTATTATGCCAAAGTATTAGATGTACCAGAGTCTTTGCGTAACAAAGATATTCGTATCCGCTTCGGTGGTATATACATGGATTCAACTTGTTACATTAATGGGAAATTTGTAGGAAATTATCCATTTGGTTATAACACTTTTTCATATAACATAAATGAGTACCTAAATATTGGTGAGCAAAACTTAATTTTAATCAAAGTAGAGCATCCCCAACCTTCTTCGAGATGGTATTCAGGCTCAGGTATTTATAGAGATGTAGATTTAATAGTTAAAGACAAAATTCATATTAAAGAAAATGGAGTATTTATTACAACACCAAATATAGCTGAACAATATGGCAGCGGCGCGGGTGTTGAAACTCGAATTGAAAATAAGATTATTAATAGTTGCATAGAGAAGAGTGGTTTTGTAGAGAATGGCGCAACTATAATTTTGCAACAGTCGATTGAAGATGCTGATGGTAATGCAATTTCAGAACTAGCAGAAATGAAGTTGTCACTAGACAGAAGAGAATCTAAGGTAATCCAGAGCATATGGGTTAATGATATTGAATTATGGTCAATTGATTCTCCTAAGCTTTATTATGTAACTACAAGAATTTATGATGCGAATGACAAGAGCTTATTAGATGAACGCAAAGATAGATTTGGTTATAGATATTTTGATTGGGACGTTGAGACTGGGTTTAGTTTAAATGGGCAGCACTTAGATATTCAAGGTGTCTGTATGCATTCAGATCAAGGAGCCTTGGGTGCAGTTGCTAATAAGAAAGCTTTTGTAAGGCAGCTTAAGATCATGAAGAATATGGGAGTAAACGCTATAAGAACTGCTCATAATCCTCACGATAAGAAGTTTATTGAAGCGTGTGATGAACTAGGCTTGCTGGTTCAAGAAGAGTCGTTTGATACGTGGAGTGGAAAACCTAAGAAAGCTTATGATTATAATCGTTTCTTTAACCAATTAGCTACACATCCAGATGCTGAAGCAGGACAAACCTGGGCAGAGTTTGATGTAAAAGCTATGGTTAATAGAGACAAGAACTCGCCATCCGTATTTATGTGGTCTATTGGGAATGAGATCTGGGAGACTTCAGAAGATTATGGATTAGAACAAGCTGCAAATCTAGTCAAATGGGTTAAAGAAATAGATCAAACTCGATATGTAACTATGGGAGAAGATAAGTTCCGCTTTGACCTGGAAAATGAAAACTTCCAAGAGATTGCAGATCTTCTAGATATAGTAGGGATTAATTATGCAGAAGATAATTTTGAACTTATTAGAGAGATGCATCCGCATTGGAAAATATATGGTTCTGAAACAGCTTCCGCAGTAAGTAGTAGAGGAATTTATTACGAACCAGCTGTTAAAGATAAAGCTATTACAGGTAATCCAGAGAAGCCATTAAGAAATTACCAAACTTCTGACTATGGTAATGATAGGGTTGGTTGGGGCAAAACAGCTAGTGCAGTTTTAATATTTGACAGAGATAATCAAGACTATGCAGGTCAATTTATCTGGACTGGGTTTGACTATATTGGCGAACCGACACCGTGGCATAATGAGCCAGATACTCCAGCTAAATCCTCATATTTTGGAATTGTAGATACAGCTGGTTTCCCGAAGAGTGAGTACTACTTATATCAGTCGCAATGGGCTAATCCGAATAAGAAAATGGTACATATCTTGCCTCATTGGAACTGGAGCCAAGAAGATAGAGAGATAACTTTTGCACAAGGAACAGACTTGAAGCGTGATGATAATAATATTCCCGTTAGGATTTACTCTAATGCCAATGCTGTTGAACTTTATCTCAATGGCGAATCTTTAGGCGAGAAGCGATTTAAGAAGAAAATTACTAGTTTTGGTAGGGAGTACCAAGAAGGACAAAGTGCTGATGAGCTTTATCTTGAGTGGATAATTCCTTGGGAAGCAGGAGAGTTATTAGCTATAGCCAAGGATGAAGCTTCCAATGAAGTAGCTAGTGATGCAGTTGTTACTGCGGGAGTGCCTGTAGCAATTAGGTTATTAGCTGAAACAGATGAGCTTAATATAGCCAAAGCAGACCTAGCCTACGTTCAGTTCGAAATAGTGGATGCTAAAGGTAATGTTGTTCCATATGCAGATGATTTAATTAATTTTGAGGTTATTGGAGCAGCAGATATTCTTGGTGTAGATAATGGTAATGCCAGCTCACAAGAACGTTATAAGTACTTGGAATCTGATTGGAAGCGTAAAGCGTTTAGTGGTAAAGGTTTAGTAATACTAGGATCCAAGAAAGAAGCTGGCGATATACTCCTAAAAGCCAGTGGAGAAGGATTAGAATCTGCTGAAATAAAATTGACTGCAGTTGGTGAGTTTAAAGAAGATATTTTGGGCTACGATCTAAGTGAAATGTTTGTAGATTTAGACGGTGAGTTGAGTTTGCCTGAAACTATTGAGCTTTTATTTGCAGATGGAAGCAGTTTTATATCAAGAGTTAAGTGGGAAAATTTTTCTAAAGAGAATTTAAGTGAGCTTGGTAGCTTTGTTATTGAAGGAGAGTTAGAGTACGAACAATATCCTGTTGAAGTAAAAATTAATGTAGTTGATTTTTCAGATAGAACTGTAGATAGTGTTGTAAAAGATAAAGTAGTTATTAATCTTGGTGACTATTTGCAGTTGCCAGATACTGCTGAAGTTGTTTTTGCTAATGGGTTAAGAGAAGAACATGATTTAAGCTGGAGCATCTCAAACAAAGAAGTTAAAGACTTAGCTAAACAGGTAGGAATTAAGCAACTGCAAGCAACTTTGAATATTGATAAGCAAGAATATACGTATGACTTAGATCTCATTGTAAATGACTTTGCGGAAGTAGAAGATTTTTCAATGGCTTGTCTAGATAATTATTTACCGGAACTACCAAAGAGTGCCCATGTTTATGATTTGTTGGGACAGAGTGAAGTTCTAGAACTTGAGAATTGGATTAATTTAGAAACTGGTAAAGAGCTAGAGATTGCGGACTTAATTGCTGGTAAAGTTATTAATCTTGTGGCGAAAGTAAAAGGCAATGTTTTGCAGTCTCGCTTAAGTCTCAGAATCACTGCAGAGAAAACACTTTCGTATAATAAGGCACAGGAGTGGAATGGGTCCGAGTTACCTGCAGGAATTGCCAGTCACACTAATCCAGAAACTAAGATTTCTGTGTTGAATAACAACCAGATTGATTATGGACTGAATGATTTATGGAACAACAATAATAGTAATAATTTAGAAGATTGGGTTGGTATTTTGCTTGGTAGAGCAGGAGAATTAGAACTGACAAAAATAGATAATATTGGAGTTCATTTTGCTGGAGAAAATCTAGTAGATGATTTCCATGTTGAGTATTACGTTGGTGAAAATCCTGGTACGATCAAGAATTACGCAAATGTAGAGCAGGAGAGCACCCCTCTAAATAACTCAAATAATTGGCGAGCAATTACAGACTATAAGATTACAGATTTATCGAATGGAGAAACCAGAGAACAGTTGTTAGCAGGACAAGAGAATAATTTGATCTTTGCACCTGTTGAAACATATGCGTTTAGAATAAGAAGTAAAGAAAGTTTGAGTTTAACTGAAATTAGAGCTCATGCATTTGAAGCCAAAGCCAAGAACAATTTTGATCTTAAAGCAACTACGCCAGTTGGTGAAGTTGAGTTGAATCCACTGCAATATGCCTATGTGTTTTCTAAGGAGATGAGAGAAGGGTTCAGATTGGTCAGTAATAATAATTCTGTTCTAATAAAATTACCAAGCCTGGATGATAATGAACTAAAATATTTAATAAAGAATGAGGCAAACACTAGCGAAAGTGTTTACACAGTTAAATTTGAATAATATTTGCTTTGTGTATAAATTAACGTCCACTAAAATATTGAACCGCATTAAGAATTATTGATGCGGTTCTTTTCCGCAAATATTAAAATAAAAACTTCAAAATTTAGTTATGCGATTAACTACAAGCTGTGGCTAGATTTGCAAACAATAATTTTAAATATTAATTTGGTTAAGCGGTTAACCTATAAAAACACTGTATTTATCGCCTTGACAAAGATTTGTTAACCTATTATTATATTTACTCATAGGATTAATTCAGAGTAATGTACTGTCTCCTATACAGAAATATTTAAATGCTTATATTACTGAAAATTTGGACTTACTCTTAGAATTATTCACTAATTTCTTTTCTCCGTCGAAGGTGTGGCGTTCCCAAACTATTCCATACCTTCTTTTTTTATGCAATTTTAGGATAGTTGGGGAGTGTAATATTGTGTCTATAGTATTTCAACTGTTAGCAATTATTATAATTTGCTAGGAAACTATCTCTTTAAACATTCGGAGAAAATAATTGCTTGAGATAAGATGTTTAGAATTACTATGTAAGCTACATATAAATGATATTATTAGATGTATTAATAAGCCTCGAAAGGAAAATATATATGAGATGGAGAGATAGACAAGGTAGTAAGAATGTGCAGTCAAGCAGTGGTAGAGCGCCCCGAGGAAATGGGGGTTTCGGAAGAGGCGGCGGTAGAATACCACTACCTATAGGTGGTCTGCTTGGTGGAGGCGGAGGCATTGGTTTAATTATTTTACTTGTAGTCTTTCTCATGCTCTCAGATGGATTCGGCGGTGGTGTTGCTCAAAATAATAATGGAGTTCAGCCAAATTCAAGTAAGTACGAGCAGAATCAGGATTTTACAGGCAAAGAAGGTGATCCTCAGACGGCAGAAGAGATGCGTCATTTCTTAGCGGTTTCACTTAAAGATAGTGAGGACACATGGGAAGAAATATTTGCTAAGCATAATTCTAGATATAATGCACCAACCCTACATACCTTTACAGAATATGTGCAGAGTGGATGTGGTGGAGCAAGTAAGGCTGTAGGACCATTTTATTGCTCACTCGATAGAACTATTTATATAGATATGTCTTTTTATAGTGAATTAAAAAATAAATTTGGCGCTTCAGGTGATTTTACCATGTCTTATGTGCTTTCTCATGAGGTAGGGCATCATGTACAAAATGAGTTAGGGATTCTTGAAGAAGCACATAAAATGATGCGTAATGTCAGTAAGAAAGAAGCTAATGAAATTAGTGTCCGTTTAGAGCTACAAGCAGATTATTTTGCTGGAGTTGTTGCTAAGTATCAGGATCAAAAAGGATATTTAAGTAATGGAGATATCAAAGAAGCTATCACTGCAGCTCAAGCTATTGGTGATGATGTAATTCAAAAGAAAGCTCAAGGATACGTAGTTCCGGAAAACTTCACGCATGGTTCTGCAGCTCAACGTATGTACTGGTATAAGCTAGGTTTCGAACATGGAGATTTGGAACATGGCGATACATTTAGTATGTCATTCTCTGAATTGCAAGAAAAAGTAAGCCGTTGAATTTGGTTAAATATAGAATTTGAAATGAATGTTTTTCAAGAACATGAAATTGTATCCAAAAATCTATGAATTACCTATTTATTTTGCTTTTCAGAATTGTTATAAACAGTTAAAATACATAGGATAAGTTTAACTTCTTAAATGCTTTAATATGAGTATTAACTTTTATTATATGAAAGGTAATGTAATGAATAATTTTAACGTAGAAAATGGTACGAAAATAAATGAAGTTGCTGATGTAATTGATACAGAAATAAATGATGAAGGCTCTTCTAGAGTTTCAAGATTAAATGTAAATAACAAGTTTGTTCCAGAAGTATATTCAAGGCTTAGAAAAGCTAACAGACAGGCTACACCTAAGATTATTAGAAATGCTAGTGGTATCAATATTTTTGGTAGAAGAATTAAATCTTTAGTTTTTTCTACCGATGTTGCAACACTTTGCTATACGGATGCTGATGCGATTTTGGCAGTATATCCACATACACCACATCCGGCAATTATTGAAGCAATCACAGGAGTTGCTTCTCAACCTGTTTTTGCAGGAGTTGGTGGTGGAATTACTAAAGGAAGTAGAAGTGCTACAATTGCTCAATTTGCGGAAGCTCGTGGAGCTATGGGAATTGTTGTTAACTCTCCAACTACAGTAGAAACAATTGCTTTAATAGATGAAATGGTAGACTCCCCGATTGTGGCTACCGTTGTTAGCCAGTATGATGATATCGCAGGTAAATTAGCTGCTGGTGTAGATATTTTGAATGTTGCTAATGGAAAAAACACAGCCAACCTAGTACGTTGGATTCGTAAACATTACCCAACAGTTCCAATTATAGCAACAGGTGGTGGTAATGATGAGTCAATTCAAGAAACAATCGATGCTGGTGCAAATGCAATAAGTTTCGCTCCACCTACAAATGCAGAACTGTTTAAAGAATTAATGGGCAAGTATAGAACTGAGCGTAAAGAAGATTTTATGGCAGAACATGATGGAATGACTATAACTGAATTTGAAAAGCTGAATGAAGATAATTAAGTAAATTTAGTTAATGAATAAGTGAATTAAGTCAATTAAATTAAACAAGTTAAGTTATTGAAGCTATTTAATTAAATTAAAAATGAGAGTGAGGGTAATGCGTTGACATCAACATGGCAAAATGACAAGGCAGATATAAGGCAAAATATTTTACAGATTATTTTGCCAGTTATATTGGAAAATGTTTTGAGTATGCTTGCAGCTTTAATTGCATCGAGTATGCTTGGACACTTAGATGATTTTGGCATGTCTAGTGTTACAGCAGTTTCAGCTCAAGGGATTTCAACTCAAGTTACAAATATAGTCTGGCACCTTTTCAAAGGTGTTTCTATTGGTGGAACAATCATGATCGCCCAGGCGAGAGGTAGAGAAGACGAGATTCGTATGCAAAACTTGAGTCGTACAGTCATAAAGTCATTGCTTTTATTCTCGATTCCTGCTGCAATATTTTTATTTGTATTCGGAGAAAATATACTTAAAGCATTTTACAATCCCGATCCTGAAGTCTTAAGAATGGGTACTCGATATCTAAGAATATCTGTAATGGGCTTCCCAGCTTTGGCTGTCATGCTATCTACAACAGGTATTTATCAAGGACGTGGAGATACCAAGACCCCAATGTTCCTGACCTTGTTTTTTAACGTGGTCAATATAATTGTAGCGGTTCCGCTGGTGCTAGGTTTACCGTTTGGCCCAAGAATTGGTTCTACAGGTGCGGCAATTGCGCTAATAGTGGCACAATACGCTACGGCAACATTTGCTCTCGTGGGAATGTTTAGACCAGGTGGTATTTTAAACCTGGAAATGATCAGTAGAGATGTTATTAATCCTATTTTTTCTTTGAGAGGTGGAGGAAAAATTTGGAGCAAAGGTCTTCCTTCAAGTTTTGAGACTATATTCTGGCAAGTATCTTCTATTATTATGGGATCGATTTTTATGTCTTTCGGAAAGACTGCCTATACTGCTAACCAATTAGGACTTCAAGCAGAAGGATTGGCAGATATGCCAGCTATCGGTTTTGGTATTGCAAGTACAACTTTAGTTGGAAGTTTAATAGGTGCTAGACAATTTGTTTTGGGCAAAGAGTATACCAAAGAAATTCGTAACATGGCTATTGCAGTTATGACCGTTGGTACTTTTGTATTAATAACTTTCCCAGAACAGTTAATGGGACTATTAACAAGCAATCAAGAAGTTATAGACTTAGGTAGTAAATATGTAAGAATAATGGGATTTATCCAAATACCTCAAAATCTACAGAGAATTTATACAGGTGCTTTGAAAGGCGTTGGCAAAACTATTTGGCCAATGATTATTGCAGGTATTGGAATTTGGCTAATAAGAGTGCCATTCTCGCTAATGATTTATAATTTTACTTCTTGGCCTGTTTGGACAATCTGGTTTGTTGTTGCAATTGACCAGGTCTCAAGGTTTGTTATTAGTTTGATAATTTATAAGAAACTCGACATTTGGAACCCTAAACATTATGAAGAGGAAGAGCTAGAGGAATTGACTGAAAAAGTTTCGTAATTTAAACGTAATCGGAAATCATCAAACAAGGGAAGTATGCTTGACTTAAATTGAAGAGACTACTAGATTGGAGGAAAGTTAATGACAAAGAATAGTAGTTTAGGACAGGGTAGATTTAAAAAGTTTCTTGAGAAGCAAGGAATAGAGCTTTCTTGGAAACATTATTTAGTTGATGCATTGGGGGCAATGGCTTTGGGGCTATTTGCCTCTTTATTAATTGGTACAATAATGAATACAGTAGGTAGCCTATTGCCAGGGGATACTGAGTTTGCTCAATTCCTGATCAAAGCAGGTGAGTTTGCAAGCAAAGCTTCTGGAGCTGCGATGAGTATTGCAATAGCATATAGTTTGAATGCTCCACCATTAGTGTTGTATTCAATGGTTGCAGTAGGGATTTCAGCCAATCAATTAGGTGGTGCAGGCGGACCATTAGCCGTATTTATTATTGCAATTATCACTACTGAGTTAGGTAAATTAGTTTCCAAAACTACACCAGTAGATGTCATTGTTACACCTACAGTAACTATATTATCAGGTGTGGGCTTATCCTATGGAATTGCCCCAACAGTAGGTTATTTAGCAAGTTTAGTTGGAGCAGCAATTATTCAAGCCACTAATATAGCACCATTCTTGATGGGAATAGTTGTTTCAGTTCTAATGGGTATTGCCCTTACGTTACCAATAAGTTCCGCAGCTATTGCAGCAGCTTTTGGTTTAACAGGTTTGGCTGGTGGAGCGGCATATGCAGGTTGTTGTGCTCAAATGGTAGGCTTCGCAGTAATGAGTTTCAAAGAGAATCGCTGGAGTGGTTTATTATCTCAAGGTATTGGAACATCAATGTTGCAAATGCCTAATATAGTAAAAAATCCAAAAATCTGGATACCACCAATTTTAGCCTCAGCAGTAACAGGGCCTCTAGCTACAACTTTATTTAAATTGGAGATGAATGGTGCGCCAATTTCTTCAGGTATGGGTACATCTGGTTTAGTAGGTCAAATAGGTCTTATTACAGGCTGGATAAATCCATCTGAAGCAGCGCTAGCACATGGAGCAACTATAGTTACCCCAGGAGTTTGGGAGTATAGTGGAATGCTATTAATTGGTTTCATTTTACCTGCTATTTTAACTTTATTATTTGCATACCCAATGCGCAAGAAGTCCTGGATTAAGTCGGAAGATTTGAAGTTGAATTTGGGTTAGAAAAATCTAAAAATACACTGCTCTATAGAAACTTTTAGCATATATTTATCCGAGCATTTAACATATTATTGATATACAATAAAATACATAAAAAAATTTTTGAGGGCGAGGGACATGTTTAAATTAAATCACGATAAATTCAATCCAATGGCAAGGGCTAATTCAGTAATTCAAGGCGACAAATATAGAATAACTGTTTTGAGCAAGAATTTACTCCGCTTCGAGTATCAAGAAGATGGAAATTTTCAAGATGAAGTTACCACAATGGTAATCAACAGAGATTTCCCAGAAGTAGAGTTTAAAACCTACAGAAAAGACGGACTTCTATATGTTGATACTGGCGATTTGTTGCTCAGTTATGATGAAGAAGAACCTACAGCATATGGCTTACAAATAAGAGTTCTAAGTAGTGCAGTTAACTGGAACTATGGTAAACAAGAAGACGGTAATCTCGGTGGTACAGCAAGGACTCTTGATACAATAGATGGTGCTGTAGATGTTGGTCGTGGTGTGATTTCAAGATCTGGTTATGTAGTCATTGATGATGCTAATTCTGCAATGATTGATGGTGATGGTTGGTTCCAAGCTTCAGATAACGCTAGAGTCGATCTTTATTTCTTTGGACATGGTAGAGATTACCAAGGGGCAATTGATGATTTCTATAGATTGTCAGGTCCTACACCATTATTGCCCAGGTTTGTTTTTGGTAACTGGTGGAGCCGCTACCATAGATATGATGAAGAAGAGTATATGGACTTGATGCAGAAGTTTGCTGACAAAGACATTCCTTTATCTGTTGCAGTTATCGATATGGACTGGCATATTACCGAAGTTGAGCCGCAATATTTGACCGGTTGGACAGGTTATACCTGGAATCAAGACTTGTTCCCAGATCCAGAGAGATTCCTGGCTAAGCTCCATGATTTAGGACTCAAGACAACTTTAAACGTGCACCCAGCGGAGGGTATAAGACCTTTTGAAGTTCAGTATGACAACATGTGTAAACGTCTTGGCAAAAATCCAGCAGATGATGAAATAATTGAGTTTGATTTCACAGATCAGGATTTTGTCGAAGCGTATTTTGAAGAGATTAATCATCGTTATGAAGAGATTGGTGTAGATTTTTGGTGGATTGATTGGCAACAAGGTACAGTTTCTAGAATGGAAGGCTTAGATCCGTTATGGGCGCTTAACCATTTCTATTACTTGGATAGTTGCAAATCTGAATTTATTGATAATGAAGCTGGTGAAAGAGGATTAACTTTCTCACGTTATGCTGGCTTAGGAAGTCATAGGTATCCTGTTGGATTCTCAGGCGATACAGTTATAAGTTGGGAGAGTTTAGATTTCCAACCTTACTTCACTGCTACTGCAAGTAATGTAGGCTACACTTGGTGGAGTCACGATGTTGGCGGTCACTTCTTAGGGGTCAAGAATGACGAACTTACATCACGTTGGGTACAGTACTCTGTATTTTCTCCAATATTCAGATTGCATAGTAGTGATAATCCGTTTATGTCCAAAGAACCTTGGAACTATAGTGAGCCGTTTGAGACAATTATTTCTGAGTCAATGCGTTTGAGACAAAGGTTGATTCCATATCTCTACACAATGAACTATAGAACTGCCTTGGAAAACAAAGCCATAGTAATGCCAATGTACTACGTTCATCCGGAGAAAGAAGCAGCTTATCAGGTGCCAAATGAGTATTATTTCGGTTCAGAATTAATTGCTTGTCCAATAACTAGTCCAATAGATCCGGAAACTCAAGTGGCTAAATTCTCAGTTTGGTTACCAGAAGGTGAGTACTTTGATATCTTTAACCACCGTTGCTATGAGGGTGATAAGAATATAAATGTCTATAGAAATATTTATGATATCCCTGTGTTTGCCAAAGCAGGTGCGATTTTACCATTAGATAATGCAGAGAAGTTAGAAAATGGTACTGCAAATCCAGAGAATTTATTGTTAAAAGTATTTACTGGTGCAGACGGAGAGTTCAACTTAATTGAAGATAATTACGAGCTAATAGACCCAAGTGAAAATGACTATGCATGTACAGAGATTAAATATACCTACAACGATGGTGTGAATTCAGTTCTCTCAGTCGACTTAAGTGGTGATTTTGCTGCAATCCCAGCAAATAGAAATATAACAGTAGAGTTAGTTGGTGTGAGCGATACAGATGTATATCTAAATGGTGAATTAATCAAAAATACAGAATACAAAGCAGATAGACAAAGTTTGCTAGTTAATCTTGGACAGATTGGTAATGAAGCATTTGAGCTAGTATTTACTAATAGCAAAATAGCAGAAGTTTCTGATGAATCTGCGTTAGAAGATGTGTTCAATATTCTTAATAGAATGCAAATCGATAATGAAATGAAACGTAGAATTTTCAACGAATATAGACGTAATGGTAATAGCAATAAGACTTTGAGCAATCTCTATGCAAGTAACGCAGACCAAAAAGTTATAGATGTTCTGGCAGAGTTGTTTTACGCAGGAATTTAACAGGGACTTAGTTAGAAAACAAGGAGTTAGTTAGAAAAAATATTTTCTGTTATACTAGCTTTTACCAAGTAAAGATATTATTTAAAGTGCTCTTAGATAACTGTGGCTTAATAGATTGGCTGCAGATGATTTAGGAGCATCTTTAGTTAGGAGACAAAATGGAAAAAACGAAGATGAATACAAATGAAGTTATGAGTGAGCAAAATCAGTCAAAAGGAAGACGCAAAGCTAGTCTAGGATACTTGAAAATTTTGTTGGCAGGTATGATCTGGGGTACAGGTGGTTACTATGTTATGCAGATGAATAGGCTTGGTGGTGATCCGACCATAACTGCATTTACTAATCATATTTTTGCCCTGATTCCAATTGCTATAGTTATGCTAATTACTAGAGGAAAAGAAGCGTTCAAGATTTCTAAGCAAGGTTTAATTTTTGCCATAATTATGGGTGTTTTTACCAAGGCACTATTTAAGCTGGCCTATGACACCTCAGTTAGTCAGGTCGGACAGAGCACAGGTGCAGTCTTACTTTATACAGCTCCGATATTTATTGCGATTATGTCAGTAGTTTTCTTGAAAGAGAAAATTAGACTCACTAATTATGTAGCTTTAGCACTTAATCTAGTTGGTGTATTTCTAATGGTAACTGGTGGTAATATACATGAGTTGAATTTACAACCTTTGGGAGTGATTTTAGGAATTACAGCAGCAGCTTTACACGCCTTGAATACTATTCTTGGCAGGTTAGTAGGTAAAGGCGATAACCCACTTACTACAAGTTTTTACATGTTATTGTCTAGTAGTATATTTTTAATCTTTTTCGCAAAACCTTGGCAAGCAGAAACTATTGCATTGCTAAAAGACGGTAAGTTCTTATTCTGGGCTTTGGTTAGTTCTTTCTTAACTGGAGCAGCAGCTAATATGTTGTATCTAGGTGGTTTATCCCATGACATCGATACTTCCAAAGCTCCTATATTCTCATCTATTGAGGTTATTATTGCTGTCTTAATGGGAGTAGTATTGTTAAACGAGAGTATTAATTTGGTTGGAATCTTTGGTATTTTTCTAATGGTGATTTCGATTCTTTTAATGAATCTTAAGAAAAGTAAGTCAGTTGAATAATTAGGGTCTCTAAACCAAAGAATTGAATAATAGGAAAAATTTTTAGACTGAAATATTTAAATAAACTGCTATAGTTTATAATGCATGAAAATTTTATGTGATAAGTTGTAAAATAAAGTGCGATAGAAATAAAAAATACAAATAAAAATAGGAGGACAAGTATGGTAAAGAAATTTATAAATGCAGTAATTTACAGACATCCAGAAGCTAATGAAATTTTGGTAGAAGATGGTAAATTTAAAAAAATTGGTACTAATCTTGGAGAAGCAGATGAGATCATTGATTTAGAAGGCAAATTTGTATTGCCACCTTATGTAGACTCACACTTGCATTTAGATTATGTGTATACACTCAGTGATATGGCTGAGATTGGTGCATCTTCAGGTACTTTATTCGAAGCTATAGAGTTATGGCCAAAATACAAGAACCAAAGAATGACCATGGATAGTGTTAAACGTCTAGCTAAGAAAGGTATTCTTGATGAAGTTTCTCAAGGTACACAATATATTAGAGCTCAAACAGACGTAACTGATCCAGAATTCAAAGGCCTAAAAGCTATGCTTGAACTCAAAGAAGAAATGAAAGATATTGTTGATATTCAAGTTGTAGCTTTCCCACAAAATGGTATGTACGCTTACAGAACTGAAGATGGTGTAATTGGTAGAGACTTAGTTGAAGAAGCTCTGAAAATGGGTGCAGACGTTGTCGGTGGTATTCCACACTATGAACCAGCAAGAGAATTCGGCGAAAAATCTGTTCACGATATTGTTAACTTAGCTGTTAAATATGATAAATTAATCGACTCTCATACAGACGAAACAGATGACGATCAAGCTAGATTTGTTGAGTTGCTCAATGCTTTAGCCTGGATGGAAGGTATAGGCGAGAAGACGACTGCTTCCCATGTGGTTTCATTTGGTAAAAATAATAATGCCTACGTTTATAGAATGTTAGACTGGTTCAAGAAATCAGGTATTAATATTGTTTCTAACCCTACAGAAAATGCATATCTTCAAGGGCGCTTAGATACAGAAAATAAGTTCAGAGGTATTACGAGAATTAAGGATTTAACAGAAGCAGGAGTAAACGTATCATTCGGACAAGATTCCATTAATGACGCTTGGTACCCAATGGGTAGCGGTAACTTGATGAACGTCCTAGATAACGGTATTCACCTAGCTCAAACAATGAGTCACGCAGAAGTTGATAGAGCTTTTGACTACATTACTTATAATGGTGCTAAGACTTTACATATTCATAATGAATACGGCATTGAAGTTGGCAAGAGAGCAAACTTTGTTGTTCTAGATGGAGATAGTGCCTGGGATTCAATTAGAAGAAGAGTTCAAGTATTGGCATCTGTTCGTGATGGTGAATTCTTGTTCAAGAAGAAAGCCACAGAGTATGATGTAGCTTTGGATATGGATAGATTCTAGTAAATTTATTCATGCTGATAAAAAACACTAGACTTATAACATATTTAAATATATAAATATAAGAAATAAAACGGCTGCTAAAAAGTAGCCGTTTTGTTAAGTTATACTGACTTGTGAAAATAAATATTTTTAAGTGGAGAAAATAAAAATGGGTAAGACATTAAAAAATGAGGCGATGAAAGGTTATATATTAATACTTTTATCGGGTATTCTTTGGGGGACAGGTGGTTATTGGGTTATCCAATTAAACGCATTTGGTGTTGGACCTGCAATGACCTCACTTTCGGCACATCTTTTGTCATTAATTCCTATTGGATTAACTATTTTATTTAAGAAAGGGATTTCTGGATTTAAGATATCTAAACGTGGACTAATCTTTGCAATAGTGCTAGGAATATTTGGTAAAGGTATTTTAAAAATAGCTTATGATGCAGCTACTATTGAGGTAGGGCAAAGTACTGCTTGTGTCCTACTCTATACTGCTCCTATTTTTGTAACAGTTTTATCAGTGTTATTTTTGAAGAATAAAGTACGTTGGAATACTTATATAGCTTTGGCATTGAACCTTATAGGCGTAATTTTAATAGTTACAGGAGGGAATTTTAGAGAATTTAACTTAAGCAGTTGGGGAATTGTTCTGGGATTAATTTCAGCCTTTACTTATGCTCTGAACACTATCTTGGGAAGAGTTGCAGGGGAAAATGCTGATCCGCTGGTAGCATCCTTCTATATGATGTTGACTAGTACTACTTTTTTATTCTTTGTGGCTAAACCTTGGCAAATGGCTAATTTAGACGTTATATTTAATGGCAAATTTATTTTTTGGGCAGTTATAAATTCAGTTTTGACTGCAGCTGTACCTAATATGATTTATTTGCAAGGTCTGTCATATGATATAGAAGTTCCAAAAGCAGGTATACTTTCATCTGTTGAAGTCATAGTTGCAACATTTATGGGTGTGTTCCTGTTGGGAGAAAACATGAACCTAGTAAGTGTCATAGGTCTTTTAGTAATGCTTGGTTCAATAGTCTTGCTAAATTCTAAAGTAGAAGAAGCCTAGTAAAGTTGGCAAAAACCTAGTTATTGAACTGACCCTCTGAATCTGAAATATGGATGAAGGGGGTTTTCTATAGTCTGGCAAAGCGAGACATTTTATTGGATTTACTCAAAGAACTGTGACATACTTTTTACTGTAAAACTAAGGAGATATTAAAATAAATGCAAGATAATTATAATAATTTTAATAATAATCAATATTCTAATAATAGTGGATTTTATCCAGGCTATGCCGTAAACAATGGAGTCTCATACTTTGACGGCGGACTGTTTGAGTTGGTAGTATTACGCATTATAGGGACAATAGTTACAGTGTTAAGTTTAGGTATATTGTTACCATGGGCTTATTGTAGGGTATATAGCTGGGAGGCAAAGCATACAGTAATTGACGGAAGAAGATTAGCGTTTACAGGAAGTGCAGTAGGTCTCTTTGGGCAATGGATTAAATGGCTAATTTTATCTTTCATAACCTTTGGTATTTATGGTTTCTGGGTAAATATTAAATTGAAAAAATGGAGAACTAAACACACTCACTTTGTGAATTAAAAATTTCTTAGAACTTTTAATTTTTTAGATAAAGGCAAAAAACTTAGACAATAAGAAAGGATAGCAATGGTCAGGGAAAATATTGCACTAGGTATAATCGCTCACGTTGATGCGGGCAAGACAACTCTGTCTGAATCTATCCTTTATCATGCTGGAGTAATTAGGGAAAAAGGTCGTGTTGATCATGGTGATGCACATCTAGATACGGATCATCTGGAGAGACAGCGAGGAATTACCATTTATTCTAAACAGGCATTTTTTCAACTAAGTAATAAGGACTTTTATCTCTTAGATACACCTGGGCACGTTGACTTTACTACCGAGATGGAGAGAGTCCTGTTCGTCCTGGACTACTGCATCTTGATAATTAGTGCACCAGAATCTGTTAGTCCCAAGGTCAAAGATCTATGGGAGCTTCTAAAATACTATCAAGTGCCAACTTTTATTTTTGTCAATAAAATGGATCAAGATGGCATGGATAGAGACAAAATTTTTGCAGAAATACAGACTGAATTAGGTAGTAGGTGCATTGCCTTCCCTGATGATCTCGGAAATTTCACTGATGAGCAATGGGAAGATATTGCAGTCAATGACGAGCTTTTGCTAGAGAAATATCTGGAAGCAAAAGCAATAGAAGTACAAGACATTGCTAGACTTATCAAAGAACGTAAACTTTTCCCAGTGTACTTCGGTTCTGCACTAAAAGAGTTAGGCATAGAGACTTTCTTAAATGCCATGAAAAGTTACATGAAGCCTAGAGAATATCCACGAGAGTTTGGCGCACGAGTATTTAAGATTAGTCGAGATGAGCAAAATGCTAGATTGACCTGGATGAAAATTACTGGTGGTAGACTTGAGACCAAGAAGAATCTTGAATATCCTGCTTTAACTAATGATAGTGCTGAGAATCAGGATGAGTCAGAGCAGAACAAATTGATTAGCGAGAAAGTCGAGCAAATCAGAGTCTATTCAGGCACTAAATATGAAGCAATCCAAACTGCAGAAGCTGGTGCAGTCGTTGCGGTAACTGGATTAAAAGATTCATATATAGGTTTAGATATTGGTGGAGAACAAGAACGTTTAAATGCTACCAATAGTCCAGTTTTAAAATACAAAATAATTCTTACGGATGGAGAAGATGCTTATAGAGCACTTAAGTTGTTGAGGACATTTGAAGATCAAGATCCATCACTTAATTTCCAGTATGAGCAAAGAACACAAGAAATAACTGTCAATATTATGGGGCAGGTGCAGATGGAGACCTTGCAGAGTAGAGCTCAAGAAGAGTTTAATTTAGCAATTGACTTCTCTGATCCGGATGTAATTTACAAAGAAACTATAAGAGAACCTGTATTTGGTATTGGGCACTTCGAACCACTGCGACATTACGCTGAAGTAATTGTGAAACTAGAACCATTAGAGAGAGGTAGTGGGATAGTTATAGAGAATCAGTGCTCTAGAGATACACTCAAGGCTAATTGGCAGAGTTTAATTCTCTCAACTCTCAAAAGTAAACGACACAAGGGTGTACTGACTGGTAGTGACCTCACGGATGTGAAAATCACTCTAATGCATGGTATTGCTCATGAGAAACATACTTCAAGTGGGGACTTCAAGCAGGCAAGTATTCGTGCTGTAAGACAAGCCTTGATGCAGGCTGAATCTATTTTGCTAGAACCAATGTATGAATTGAACTTGAACATTCCTCAGAATTACTTGGGCAAAGTCATGACAGAAATTGACCTCTTAGGTGGAACTTTGGATGCACCTGAAATAGAGGGAGATTTTGCTACGGTTAAGGGCAGTATTCCTGCGAGAAATTTAGGAGAGTTTACCAGAGACCTGCAAGCATATACTGGAGATGAAGCTAGAATTTCTTTCAAGTTAGGGGGATACTCTGAGTTAAAAGCTGCGGAGTCAATAGTTGAAGCGCATAATTATGACCCAGAAGCAGACTTGAACAACCCTGTAGATTCTGTCTTTTGTGCGAATGGAGCAGGATTTATTGTGCCATGGGATGAGGTGGAAGAGTTTTTCCACTCTAAAGATAAACTTAGAGAATTCAAGCTGGCTGAGTTAAATGACAAGGATTTTTCAAAGTCATATCCAACTACAAATATCATACGAAATCCATTGCAAGGTACCTCAAAAGAAGCTGGTATAGATCACGCTGAGCGTCAAAGGCGTATAGTCAAAGAGGATAGTGAACTTAAACAGATTTTCGAAAGGACCTACGGAGCAGTAGATAAGCCAAAGAAAAGACCCGAGCGAAGAGAAAATAAGCCGGCAAAAACTGCTGCAAGAAATTTCAACGATAAAGAGAAAGCTGCCTTAGCTAATAAACTTAATGAAGGCCGAAAGTCTTATCTTTTAGTTGATGGATATAATGTTTTGCATGCTTTGCCAGAACTTAAGAAATTATCTGAGACTGATATCAATGCTGCTCGAGACAAGTTAATTGACATTCTTATAAACTACCAAGGCTTCAGGTCGGAGAAGGTCATCTTAGTATTCAATGCCTACAAGGTCAGAGGTGGTCGAGAGAGTGTTGAAGATTACTCCGGACTATCCGTTGTCTACACCAAAGAAGCCGAAACAGCAGATAAGTATATTGAACGAGCTACTCATGAAAAAGTTAAGCAAAACGCTATTGTTAGGGTTGCTAGCTCTGATGCCTTGGAGCAGGCGATTGTGTTTGGTGCAGGAGCCTTGCGTATGTCAGCAAGAGAGTTCTGGCTGCATATTGCTTCTGTTGAAGATGAGATTAGAGAGATGTTGTAGGGTGGAGACGTTTTCGTTCCACGCTCACTAAAAATTGAACAAAATAAAACTCCTCAAGTTTGAGGAGTTAAAATGCTCCAACGAGCTACTGAAAAACAGCGATTTCCAAAAATTGTTATTTGAACTCGATGTGTATTTCTATGTTTATTATTAAGCATAATTTTAATAATGTCAAGTTTGTTCTCTTGCATAAATTTCTAGTTAATATAAAATTAAAATTAGTGAAATTGACAAATAGAGTTTTGCGGAGGGTGACATGGCGAAAAAAGATAATAAAGTTCTCTTTAAATTCAATGAAGATAAAATGAAAAATGTAAAAGAATACTATCTAGGATTAGACATGGGTGTTGGTTCAGTTGGTTGGGCCGTTACTGATACTAACTATAATGTTATTAAAAAATCTCAAAAGAGTTTATGGGGTTCTCGTTTATTCGAAGAAGCAGAAACTGCAGCAGGTAGAAGAACTTATAGATCTAGTAGACGACGACTAAATAGAAGAAATCAAAGGATTAAACTTCTTCAAGAATATTTTGCTCCAGCTATTTCAAAAATAGATCCAGGTTTCTATATTAGATTAAAAGATAGTTTCTTCTATGAAGAAGATAAGACTGAGCAACAGAAAAATACTCTTTTTAATGATTCTAGTTTCACAGACAAAGATTATCACTTAGCGTATCCAACTATTTACCATTTACGCAAAGAACTGATTGATAATCCTAAATATCATGATCCACGCTTAGTGTATTTAGCATGTGCTCATATACTTAAAAATAGAGGACATTTCCTTTACGGTGCACAGAAATTTAATACCGAAGCTTTGTTAGAGGAAAGTATTAAAGACTTTAACGAGTTATATTATGAATACTTTGACATTAAATTATTTAATGATGAAAAAATTTATGAGATTGAAAGCGCAATTCTTGAGAAAAATCTTAGCAGATCAGGTAGGGCTAAGACATTAGAAGGTCTATTGAATGATAAAGATAAAAGAGCTAAAAAGTATTGCAATCTGCTAGTTGGAAATTTGGCAAAGATAGAAGATCTTTTCCCAGAAGAGCTTGAAATAGAGGAAAGTCAAAGTAAACCTAAATTCTCTGAGGGTAATTATGATGAGCCTGATACTCAGGACTACTTACTGGAAAATCTGAATGAAGAACAACTAGCTATTGTTGATGAAGCATATAAAATTTACAGCGCTGCAATTTTGCAAGATTTATTATCCAACAAGAGCGGTCACAAATTCAGCACAATTTCAGAAGCTAGAATTGATACTTATAATCAACATAAGAAAGATTTAAAGCTTCTTAAAGAAGTTGTGAAAGGGATTGAAAAAGAGAACCCTTCAGCCAAAGGTCTATACAACAAAATATTCAAAGAAAACACAAAAAAGTATAAAAACTATGTTGCCTACTCAGGACATACCAGCTCTGATGATAAGAAAGAGAAAATAGGTGTCGAAGAAAAAACTTCATACGAAGATTTCTCTAAGTTCCTAAAAAATAACTTGTCAAAATATGAAAAGCAAGATGAACGAATTGAAGAAATTATCGAACAACTTGATCTAAATAATTTTCTGCCTAAAATTACAACTACCGATAATGGTGTAATTCCTTATCAACTGCATCTAGATGAATTAGAGAAAATTCTTGATAATGCTAAAAAATACATTGAAGAATTAAATGAGAAAAAAGCTGATGAAATTAAACAGATATTTACATTTAGGATACCTTACTATGTAGGACCTTTTGACACAAGGTCAGAATTTTCATGGATAAAGAGAGAAAGTTTCGAATCAATTAGGCCTTGGAATTTCAATGAAGTTGTTGATTTAGACTTGAGTTCAGAACGTTTTATTAAAGAAATGACCAATAAATGTACTTACTTGATAGGTGAAGATGTTCTGGCGAAAAATTCAATCCTTTATTCAGAGTACATGATTAGAAATCAGCTCAATACATTAAATTACGTAAGTCCTGTGACTAAAGACATTAAACGTTTTGACCATGAGACAATAGAATATTTGTATGAAAAGTTATTCGTTGAGAATACAAGTGTAAGAGTAACTAAAAAAGCTATAGCTAATACATTGAAGAACTATAATTCAATTTTCGCTGATATTACAAGTGATTCAATTGGAGGTATGGATTTAGAAATACCTCATAAATTAAAGGCACTACAAGATTTCAATAGAATATGTTCTGGAAAACTTAACAATAAAGAAATAGATAAGATTGTAGAGAAGATAACAGTATTCCCTGATGACAGTGAAATGGTGGCTAGATTTATTCGCAAGGAAGAATTCTCTGACAAACTGACAGAGGAAGAAATCAAAAAGCTCTCTCGCTTAAGATATACAGATTGGGCTCCATTGTCTGAAAAGTTTTTAACCGGTATTAAAACAGAATTAAATAATGGAAGAAAATACAGCATAATCGATATATTACGAAAAAATCCATTAAATCCAAATAGTCCATTGAATCTAATGCAGATTATCAATTTAAAAGAATTTAATTTTTCTGAATTAATTGAAGAGCATAACCTTGGTGAAACAAATGATCCTTATGTTGTAGATGAGGAGTTACTAGACTCTCTAAGATTGTCTGCTCCTGTAAGAAGGTCAATTAATCAAACTCTATTAGTATGCGAAGATATTTTCAAGATTATGGGTGGAACGCCTAAGAAAATATTTGTCGAAATGACAAGGTCAGAAGGTGAAAAGGGCAAGAGAACCACTTCTAGAAAAAAACAGATTGAAAAATTATATGAAAGTATAAAAACAGATCTTAAGGATTGGTATTCAATTTGGAAAGATAAATTAAAGAGTATTGATGATAGTGAATATCAAGCAAAAAGTATTTATCTATATGCGATGCAGGCGGGTAGAGATATGTATAGTGGACAGGTTATAGATGAACCTCGCAATCTAGAGGCTTATGATATTGACCATATTTATCCAAGATCAAAGACCAAGGATGATAGCTGGAATAACTTAGTTCTTGTATCCAAGAAATCTAATGCGATGAAAGGGGACAAGGTATTATCTGAAGAAATTCAGAATAAAAATAAAGACTACTGGCAGATGTTATTAGATAAAGGCTTCATGAGTGAAGAGAAATATAGACGCTTAACTAGAAAAACTGAGCTAGATGGTGAAGAGTTAAGATCATTTGTTAACAGACAAATTGTAGAGACTGGTCAATCTACCAAGGCAATTACAACTATCTTTAATAGAATTTTACCAGAGTCAAAATTGGTATTTGTCAAAGCAAATCTAGTCTCAGATTTTAGATATAACGATGGTAAAAAATCTAAGGTTATTTCAGATCTAAACTTCCCTAAAGTTAGAGATCTAAATAGTTATCACCATGCTAAAGATGCCTACTTAAATATTGTCGTAGGTAATGTTTATGATACTAAATTTACTGAAGGATTCTTCGAAAGTCTGAGAAACAAAGAACATCCTAAATATAACTTAGAAAGAATTTATGACAAAAATATAGCTGACAAAAATGGTGAACTGGTTTGGATTGCTGGCGAGAATGGTACAGTTGCAACTGTTAAGAAGTTCATGAACAGGAATAATATTTTTGTTACATACAGGACTTTCAAGAGAACAGGCAAACTTTACGATGTTAATTTAAATAAGAAAGGTAGCGGTCAATATCCTATAAAAACTTCGGATAAAAGACTTATGAACTTAGATAAATATGGTGGTTACAATGGTACTAAGGGAAGTCATTATTGTTTAGCAAAAATTAAAAAAGGTAAAAAGATTGAGTATAAATTATTAACAGTACCAATGATTTTTGAAAATAGGAAAAGTATAAATGGTGAAACTTTAATTGAATATTATAAAAATCAAGGAGAAAATATTGCTGAAATTGTAACTGATGATATAAAGATTAATACGATACTAGAAATTGAAGAAAATTTATATAGAATACAGAGCGATCATGATAAAAGTAGAATTATTTCGCCTGAATATTGTGTAGCTCATTATGGATTAAAGGAAGAAAAAATTATAAAAGATATTGAGAGAATTACATTAGGCAAAACAATAAGGAACGATATAAATGATAAAGTCTTGGATGATATTTATGATGGAATTAGATTAAAGTTAAACTCTGAAAAATTAAAAAAATATAGTTTCTATGAAGAATTGAATAACGATATGTTAGATAATAAAGGTATATTTAATAAATTAACTATTAAAGAAAAATGTGAATGTATTATGAAAATAGTACAAATTATTAGTGGTATTAATCAAGAAACAGATTTAAGAATGATAAATTTGAAGAAAACAATAGGGAGAAAGGCTAGAAGTAGAACAATTAAAGGGAATAAATTACGTATCCTACACCAATCACCAACAGGATTCTATAGTAGTTGGGAAGAGGTGAGTTTGGAGTAGTTTAACATGTCTTGGAGAACAGTATACATTAGTAATCACTGTAAACTTGAGTATCGTATGGGATACATGGTGATAAGGACAAAAGATATTAAGAGGATCCATATAAGCGAGATAGGTACTCTTTTAATTGATAGCACTGCTGTATCAATGACCACATCTTTAATTAACGAGCTAATTAAGGCTAAGGTTAAGCTCATATTTTGTGATGAAGCTCATAATCCAAGTGGTGAATTAGTGCCTTATTATGGTGCATATGATTCTAGTAGAGCTTTACGAAAACAATTAGCATGGTCAGAAGATATCAAGGGAAAGCTATGGCAAGCTATAGTTAGAGATAAAATACTAAAACAATCTCAACTATTATCGAGGCACAATCTATTGTCAGAGTCTGAATTAATTAAATCGTATATACCTTTTGTCGAACCAGGGGATGAAAGCAATAGGGAAGGACATGCTGCGAAAGTCTATTTTAATATCATATTTGGTCAAGATTTTGTAAGACATGAAGATGGAATAATTAATGCTGCCTTAGACTATGGATATTCATTATTGCTATCAAGTTTTAATAAAGAAGTTGTGGCAAAAGGTAGACTCACTCAGCTAGGTATATGGCATGATAACACCTTTAACTATTTCAATTTATCTTCAGACTTAATGGAAGCTTTTAGACCGTTGATAGACAATTATATTCTCAATATGGGATTTGAAGATGGATCCGAATTAACTGTTGAAGACAAAATTAATCTAGTTGGAGTATTAGAGTCTGAAGTAATGATAAATGGAAGGATATTTAAACTTCCTGATGCAATCAAACTGTATGTAAATGAAGTAATGAAAGTTTTGGATAAAGAGGACATGGCTTATATGCCAGTTATAACTTATGGCTAGATATATGAGAGTAATAGTGTTTTTTGATTTACCTTCAGTAACAAAGACGGATAAAAAAGAATACCTTAATTTTAGGAAGTTCTTAATAAATTCAGGATTTCAGATGATGCAAGAATCTGTTTATATAAAACTGACGCTGAACACTACTAGTGCAGATGTTGTAATTAAACAGATAAAGAATAATAAGCCTAAAAAAGGTCTAGTCCAAGCAATGATAATCACCGAGAAACAATATTCAAGGATAGAGAATATTGTTGGAGAGGTAGAGAAAGAAGTACTCGATACTGGTGATAGATTGGTAATTATATGAGTTATAGATTGATTTATAGTGATTTTGATAAGCCTATCCTTCTAGAAGAAGATAAGTTCACGGTCCTAAAAATAGAAGACAAAGACATTTATTATAAGTTTTTAAAAGACTTGTACTCTCAATATAATCGAGGTGGTGAGTGTTTTAATTTATCCAAAAATAATAAGAGCTTGAGACTTGAGAAGGAATCTTTATGGATTAACAATTTATTTGATTTAGAAGTTAACTCTCGTACTAGATTAAGGAAACTCTATGCTGAGTTAGAACAAAATATTAATCGTACAGAATTAAATGAAAAGGTTCTGAATCTATGGTTGAATATAGAGGAGCTTATAAATAATTATATTATCCTAGAAGGAAACTTAGAAAGCAAAGATGAGTTTCTAGGAATAGCTCCAATTCTTGAGCTTATGGGAGTTCAATTCTATGATGATTTCGATGAAAGCCTAATAGATAGATTAGAAAACTTTATGATATTAAACAGAGATTATTCTAGCATTAAGCTTTTTGTATTAAATAATGCATCTAGTGTTTTAAATATAGAAGAGATTCAAGAGTTACAAATGTTCTCAAATAGAGAAGATATTAGTATTTTGTATTTAGATTCTGAATTTGATTTTAATACTTTAAGTAGTGGCTATAGAGGCTTAATTGTTGATGAAGATCTCTGTTATATAGAGATAACTGAACCTTGAAAATTTAATATAAGCTAGATATAATTACACTATTAGTTTTAACAATCTCTTATTTGAGGTTTGAGAGATGTGTTATTTCTAATAGGTCTTAAACATCGCATTCTCCACTGAATCGCCTTTCGTAGTTTGAGAGATGTGTTATTTCTAATAGGTCTTAAACTAAGTTTATTTTGTAATTGTCACGCTCTAAGTTTGAGAGATGTGTTATTTCTAATAGGTCTTAAACTCATTCTTTCTGGATCATCTAAGAAGGCTTTGTTTGAGAGATGTGTTATTTCTAATAGGTCTTAAACAGTACACCTTATGCTAGACGTCTATATTTGTTTGAGAGATGTGTTATTTCTAATAGGTCTTAAACTACAAAACTAAGTAAGCTACTTGAAGCAGAGTTTGAGAGATGTGTTATTTCTAATAGGTCTTAAACAGCTGTTTTAAACGGATAATGAAAAAGATTGTTTGAGAGATGTGTTATTTCTAATAGGTCTTAAACGTAAGTGGTGTCTTGGTAGTGTTCGTTATAGTTTGAGAGATGTGTTATTTCTAATAGGTCTTAAACTTTATCTTTTACCACACCATCTTTAAACATGTTTGAGAGATGTGTTATTTCTAATAGGTCTTAAACTTAATGAGTTAAAAGAGGGTGGCAGGAATCGTTTGAGAGATGTGTTATTTCTAATAGGTCTTAAACTCTATAACTGAAATTAGAAGTTGGTCTTCTGTTTGAGAGATGTGTTATTTCTAATAGGTCTTAAACAATGGCAGGAATGCATACGTTATGGAACTAGTTTGAGAGATGTGTTATTTCTAATAGGTCTTAAACCTTTAGCTTTAATTTGTTCTTGCATTTGGTGTTTGAGAGATGTGTTATTTCTAATAGGTCTTAAACTTGATAAGATGGGTCCAGCTGGTGCTGCAGGTTTGAGAGATGTGTTATTTCTAATAGGTCTTAAACTCACATCCAACTGACATAGGTCTTAAACTCACATCCAACTGACAATAGAAATTTTTTCTGTTTGAGAGATGTGTTATTTCTAATAGGTCTTAAACAGAGAGAGAGGGAGAGATAGATAAAAAGTCGTTTGAGAGATGTGTTATTTCTAATAGGTCTTAAACTCGTTGTATCCTGTTCTATCTATATGGTTTGTTTGAGAGATGTGTTATTTCTAGTAGGTCTTAAACTGGTTAATCTATCGGCTCGGTCTTGACCGTGTTTGAGAGATGTGTTATTTCTCACTTGGTTTCTCCCAGTATCTTAAAAACACCTCACTCCACCCCAATTCGATAGAAAAATCAACTCCAGGTTGATAAAAATTTCAAAAATTAAATTACCAGTCGCTTTTTAAAAAATTTTAATCGCATATAATTAAAGACAATAAAACAGTTGTAAAGATAAATTTATCTAAGTGACATAAAAACTCAAAAGACAGGAACAACAACCAGCGAGGAATAGTTCTAGATCCACATAGAAAAGGAGAAAACCATGAGAAAAAGCGACTTAAATACAAAAACAAATCAGCTTTCTCAAGAAAGTTTAAAAGCAAAAGCAAATCAGCCTGCTCAAGAATCTTTACACAAAAAAGATACTTCGACCAAGAAAACTTTAATTAGTCAATTCTATAGGAGCAATAAAAAATATTACGCTGCATCAATATTAACAGCAATACTATCAGCATCATTAGGTATTATCTTATCTTGGATATTGCAACAATTAGCTGACGTAGCAACGAATTCCTCATTGTTAAGTTTCCAGCAAGTGATTATAGTTTTAGCGATATTTGTGCTGTTCGTAGTAGTTATTGAATTTAGCGATGCTCGCATATTTCCTAAATATGTAAGAAATGCCTCAGTTAATTATAAGAATTATATTTTGGCAAGGATTATGAACAAAGGCATTACAGATTTCAGTAGCGAAGATTCATCTAGATATGTTACAACGTTGACTACAGATGCTACCTCAATAGAAGATAAGTACATTAAGAGCAACATTAACATTTTGACATATGTAGTTAATTTCTTTGGTGCCTTGGGAATGATGATTTATTACTCACCATTATTGACTTTAGTTTCTGCAGTCTTAACGGTCTTGCCAATCATTGCTTCCATGATTACAGGTAACAAATTAATCGAGGTAGAGAAAAATATTTCTCAGAGAAATGCGGGTTTTATTGCTACAATTTCAGACTTTACCAAAGGTTTCCCACTTGTAAAAAACTTCAAGGCAGAAGCTCCAGTCTTAAATAATCTCCTGAAAAGCAATATCGAATTAGAAAATGACAAAGAGTCTGGATATATTACCAAACTTAATGTAAGAGCAATTTCTGGTATCGCGGGAATAATTTCTCAACTAGGGGTAGCTTTGTTTTCCGTTTACTTAGTTCTACAGAATGATGGTTTCACTCTAGGTATGATGATAGTTTTCGTTAACCTAATGAACTATATAATTCAGCCTATAGCTAATCTTCCTGGAATTATTTCTGAGAGAAAAGCAGCCTTAGCACTGGTAGAAAAAGCTGCTGATTTAATTGATTCAAGTGCAGTTGTTGAAGGCGATGAAGATCTAGAAAAATTACAAAATTCAATTCGCTTAGAAGATGTAAACTTCGCCTATGAAGAAGATAGGACAATTCTCAAAAATGTTAATCTGCAGTTCAAAAAAGGCAAAAGTTACGCCTTGGTAGGAGCGAGTGGCTCTGGTAAATCAACGTTGCTTAAGCTATTAATGAGCGAAGTTAGACCAGATGCAGGCAGAATTCTCTATGACGATATAGATTTAAATACTGCTAGACTTGACTCAGTTTACGAAGAGATCAGTATGATCCAACAAAACGTGTTTATTTTCAACGCTTCTATATTGGATAACATTACAATGTTCCAGGATTTCCCTGCAGCTGAAGTTCAAGAAGTTATTAAAAGATCTTCTCTAGATAAATTGATTGCAGAGAAGGGTATGGATTACCTTTGTGGTGAAAATGGTAAAAATCTCTCCGGTGGTGAGAAGCAAAGGATTTCTATAGCGAGAGCCTTGCTCAAAGATTCATCAATAATTCTAACTGATGAAGCTACTTCTTCCTTGGACAAAGAAACTAGTTACCAAATTACCAAGGATATTTTAAGCTTGACTGAGAAGACAAGAATTATGGTTACACATACTTTGGATGAAAGCTTATTGAAAATGTATGATCAGATAGTAGTTCTTAGAGATGGAAAAGTAGTAGAACAAGGAAGTTTCGAAGAGTTACTTGCTAATGACAATTACTTCAAGAGCTTCTATAGCATATCCTAATTTTGTGTAGCTCAACAAAATTTCTCCAACATATCTATTAGCAAAAACAAAGAAGCTCAACCTACAAGTTGAGCTTCCTCATTCTTTTAATATAAAAAACTACATTGAGATATTAATGATATTTAGATTAAATATTTCTTTGTTCTTTATTTCTAAGTATCTTACGTGAGGTGTTTCTTGGGAAAGGTTCTGCACGTAGGACTATATTTTTAATTTTCTTGAAGTTTTGTAGTTCTTTATTGGTTTTGTCTACTGCTGCTTTGACTATTTCTCTGGCAACATTCCCTGTTAATATGGCAATGTCTATATCTCTAGTATTTAACTCTAGAAGCTTAGCGAGTTCGTCAGCATTAGGGAATACCTCTGCAGTAATAATTTGCTCGCCGTATTCATCTCTTTCGCCATAGACAACTACTTCTTCTATAATTTTTTCTTTAAGAAGTACGAATTCAATTTCTTCAGGGAAAATATTTTTACCGTTTTTGGTAACAATAATGTTTGCCTTACGACCAGTAATATAGATGAAACCTCTATCATCAATATAGCCGTAGTCACCTGTATGGTAAAAACCCTCTGAGTCAATAGCTTCTGCAGTTTTTTCAGGATCTTCGTAGTAACCGAGCATGACGTTTGGTCCACGAGCGATAATTTCTCCTACACCATTCTCATCTTCGTTGATTATTTTAACTTCGACATTTGGTGCTGGTAAACCAGCTGATGCGTGATCTTTGTAATCAGGGCGGTTATTAGCAATTAGAGGGGAGCACTCAGTTACACCATAACCTTGAATTGCTGTAATTCCCCAGTCATTGAAATCTGCTAAGATTTGAGGCTCAATCGCTGCACCACCACAGATGAGTAAGCGTAAATGTCCACCTAAACCCTCATGGATTTCTGCGAAAATTTTATCGCTGAAATTTAGTTTAATTTTATTTAAAGCTTTGGCCAAGGTTAAACCTAGTTTGTACTTCTTAGCTATCTTAGCGTTGCCTGTAGCTTTACGTAAAATTGTTTTGTGTAGATTTTCTAACAACAAAGGAACTGCAATTAGGACTGAAGTTTTGGATTGCTTTAAGTTTTTGGCAATATAGCGTAAACCATCATTAATTGCAATTTTGCAACCAATTGATAGTGGTAGAAGGAAACCTCCTGTAGCTTCGAAGCTGTGATGAAGTGGGAGAACTGACAATAGAGTATCATTTTTATCAAAATATACAGTTTGACTTGCATTATACACATTAACACAGAGGTTATCATGGCAGAGCATTACGGCTTTTGATTTAGCAGTTGTACCAGAGGTAAATAGCAATACAGCTAAGGCACGAGGGTCAATAAGCAAGTTATCGTATTGTGTATTTCCGTTTTCTCTTATTGAATTGCCGGTATTAATTAAGTCCCAGAAGAAGAATAGATTTTTGTCCGCACCAGCCAAGCTAGAGCTTTTCTCTGTTGGCAGGTTATAAGAAATTAAATTTTTGATTTGCTTAATATTATCAGCAATGTTTATTAATTTATCCTCTTGTGAGCGTGAGAAGAATATTGTGTTTGCACCTGAACGGTTGATCAAGTTTTCAACTTCATTAGCAGGGAGCTCTTTGTCCATCGGTACAATAACAGCCAACCCACAGACAGTTGCCAGATAAGTAACATACCACTCGTAGCGAGTCTCTGCGAGGATAATTACTTTATCATCTTTCTTTATGCCTAAGTTGAGTAGAGCAGAGCCCAAAGCTTTACGATCCTCATTAAATTGTCGATATGTTAGAGCACGATACTCATCATCTGGATTTACTTTGAAGTTCATTGCTGATTCAGATCTAGGATTTAATTCACGTAAGGCAACTGGATCTTTGAGCAGAAAGGCAATTTCATCTGCATATAAGTTTGCACTTCTCTCTATCATTTCTCGTAAATCTCTTGATCTATAGGCTTCATATAATGGATATGCATATATTTTTTCGTCGTTTTGGAACACGGTTCACCTTCTTTCTGGTAGAAAAATTATCTTAAATTCGTAGGTCTTTAATTCATTAAAGTATTTATTGTTAATGTTTAAATTATTCTAAATATAATTATAACAAATTACTTTGACTATCAAAGTAATTTTCATGCGGAATAAAACTCCATACTCATAAATTCATGAAAATTTAATAAATATGGAGTTGAGGTTAATCACTTAATCTTAAACGTTTTTCTGATGTCTATTACGCAAGATCTTGTTAGAAGTATTTCTTGGGAAAGGTTCTGTTCTAACATGGAAGTCGCGAACTTTTTGTTGTGTGTTTAATTCTTTATTAGAATTTTTAATAGCTTGATCTATAGTTTCCTTAACTTCTGGAGCATTAAGATCTGTTGTTCCAAGTACAGATTTTACATAATCAGCATCTGGGAAAACTTCGGCAGTAATAATTTGCTCTGCTTTCTCATCACGCTCACCATAAACTACAACTTCTTTAATAATCTCGTTACGTTCTAGTACAAATTCGACTTCTTCAGGGAAGACATTTTCACCATTTTTGGCAACAATGATATTTGCCTTACGACCTGTGATGAAAATGAAACCTCTGTCATCAATGTAGCCGTAGTCACCGGTGTGGTAGAAACCTTCCGTGTCAATAGCTTCTGCGGTTCTCTCAGGATCTTGGTAGTAGCCTAACATAATGCTTGGACCTCGACCGATAATTTCTCCAATACCATTAGCATCCTTGTTAATGATTTTGGCTTCTATTGATGGGATTGGTAAACCAGCAGAGGCTGAGTCGTAATACTTTTCACGGTTTAGAGCAAATATAGGTGATGACTCAGTCAGACCATATCCTTGAATTGCAGCAAAACCTAGATCATTGAAAAAGTCCAAAATTTTTGGTTCAATAGCCGCACCACCGATAATAATGTGTGTCAATTTGCCACCAAACATATCGTGAACGGATTTGAAGACTTTTTTGCGGATATCAATACCAAATTTTCTTAGGAAACGGGTTAGTTTCAAACCAAATGAGAATTTCTTGGCTAATTTAGGATCAGCGTTTAGTTTGCCTTGAATTGTTTTGTAGATAGCTTCAAGGATTGCAGGAACCATCAGGAACAATGTTACTTTTGCTTGGGCTGCATTTTTGACTATGTGTCGCAGACCGTCGCCTACAGCAATTGTGTTACCTAGATAAATCTGAATAAGGAAGCCACAAGTAGCTTCGTAGGTGTGGTGCAAAGGTAAAATTGATAAGCAAGTAGCTTCTTTTAGGTCAACCATACGTGGGGCACCATTAACAACTGTACAGATATTTTTGTGACTAAGCATTACGGCTTTGGACTTGGAAGTTGTACCAGATGTGAAAAGCAAAATACTAAATGCTTCTGGATCTAGTTCTAGTTCATCGTAGGATTTATCATGCTCTCTAATTGCGTAACCTTTTGCCAGTGCGTCCCAGAAATAAACTTCGGTATTATCATTACCTTCTGATTTCTCAGGAACATAATCCATATTTATGAAGTTTTTGACAAAATCGATCTTACCTAAGTTGGCCTCAATTTTTTCAGAAGTGGCTTTAGAATAGATTACGGTGTTGCATTGGGCTCTCTCAAGGTTATTTAGAATCTCAGCTGAGCCTAAGTTTTTATCGAGTGGCACAACAATAGCTAAACCATTAACTGTTGCAAGATATGCTATATACCATTCATAGCGCGTTTCAGCGACGATTGCGACTTTATCACTAGCTTGAATGCCTAAAGATTTTAGATAAGAACCAAAGGCTCTGACATCATTTGCATATTGTTTGAAACTAATAGATCTATACTCATCGTTAGGGTTGGGTTTATACGCTAAAGCAGCTTCAGATTTAGGCTCTACTTCACGTAGTGCAACCGGGTCCTTGACCAAAAAAGCAGATCTTTCTCCGTACAACTCTTCTGATGTATTTAGCATCTCACGTAAATCTCTAACCTGGCGTAAATCCATAAGAGGATATTTATAAATACCGTATGACATACAATACTCCTTAAAATTACAATTTAGTACTTAAAATTAGATTTATATTAATCTTTGGTTTTGCCGGAATCAACTAATTTTACTGAATTTATTGATTCTATATTGACTTAATTAATTCTCAGGTTTTGCAGGCTCGACTGTATCAACATTTCTTTGAGCTTTATTTCTTAGAATTTTTCTGGATGTGTTTCTTGGGAACGGTTCATCTCTTAGTTCTAAAGCCTTGACGCGCTTGTAAGGAACTAGGTTTAGATTAGCCGAATTAATAACTTCGTGAACCCTTTTCCTTACTTTATCTGAGGTCAAAGCTTCGCCTTTAAGATGAGGGTCTTTCTCAATAATTTCTGCATTTGGATAAACTTCTGCAGTGATAACTTGATCACCGGAAGCGTCACGCTCTCCATAAACGACTATTTCAGCGATTATTGGATCTTCTTGTTGCATGATAGACTCAATCTCTTCTGGGAAGATGTTTTTACCATTTTTGGTAACAATTATATTGGCCTCACGACCTGTAATGTAGACGAAATTTCTATCATCTATATATCCATAGTCTCCAGTGTGATAGAAGCCGTCTTCGTCAATAGCTTTTCTTGTTAAAGCTTCATCTTGATAGTAGCCAATCATTATACTTGGACCACGACCAATGATTTCACCTATACCTCTGTCATCTGGATTAATAATCTTGACTTCAGTACTTGGCATTGGCAATCCTGTAGCTGCATCTTCATGATAATAAGGTCTGTTAACTGCGAAAATTGGAGAGGATTCAGTTAATCCATAGCCTTGGAAAGCATTTAAGCCCCACTCATTTAACTCACGTAGAATTTGTGGTTCTATTGCTGCACCACCACAAATTATGTAACGTAACTTACCACCAAAAGTATCGTGGATGTTTTTAAAAACTTTTTTACGAATGTCAACGTTGAAACGATTTAAGAATCTTGTAACTCTTACGGCTAGGTTGAATTTCTTTTCTAAGTTTTCGTCAGCTTCAATTTTCTTTTTGACTTGCTTATATATAGTTTCTAATAGTAAAGGCACTGCAATCATGACAGTTACTTGGGCTTGTTGCATGTTGTGGGTAATATGACGCAGACCATCACATATAGCAACTGTACCGCCGAAATAATGTGGGATTAAAAACCCAGCTGTAGCTTCATATGTATGGTGCAATGGTAATACAGAAAGTACGGAGTCATTCTCATCAAACTGAATCATTCTAACTGAGTCCATAATGTTGGTGATTAAGTTCTTGTGACTGAGCATTACCGCTTTGGCAGTTGATGTAGTTCCTGATGTGAAGAGGAGTACTGCCAGAGATTCTCTATTTATTGGAAGTTTGTCATATTCAAAGTTAGCCTTGTCACGGAGTAAATTACCTTCATCAATTAAATCCCAGAAAAAGTCTAACTTGGCACCTTCAGGCAAAGCTGCCTTGGTGTCTTCACTTGGTAAATCATAAGAAATGAAGTGTTTAGCAAATTTAAGCTTATCTTTAATGGCTTTAAGCTTGCTTTCTTGCTTGCGTGTGAAGAATATAGTGCTTGCTTCAGATCTATTAAGTAAGTTTTCTAACTCATTTTCCATTAGAGCAATATCCATTGGACAGACAACAGCGAGCCCAGAAACAACAGTTAAATAACTAACATACCATTCGTAACGAGTCTCGGATAAAATTACAACTTTTTCATTCATATTGAGGCCTTGGTTGTGCAAAGATGTTCCAAGTGCAAGTCTGTCATTATTGAACTCTGAGTAGCTTATACCTCGATATTCATCCTTAGGATTGATCTTGAATTTCTGTGCCTCTTCCGATCTAGGGTCAAGTTCACGCAAAGCTACAGGATCTTTGAGAAAATATGCGTTTCTGTCTGCAAATTTCTCAGCGCTGTTCTCAGCCATTTCACGTAAGTCATTCAATTCAGTAACTTGGTGCAAAGGATATTTATATATTCTTTCATCATTTCTAAACATAATTTTCTCCATAAGTTTTTTGTAAATTACCTGTTTTAATTGCCCTTTTAGAGATCATCTAAGTGCTCTCTAAGAGCTCAACGCCTTTTATTGTTTTATATTTAAATTTATTTTCTAATTTTAATCAATGCTTTAAATGAATCGTGTGTCTTTTGCTTTTTGTATTCGATTCCTCGAGTGCTAGTTCCGATTAGATTATCTAAGAATTTAATGTAGACTGCAAGGGAATAATGTTCATCAGTTTCTTCAAGTATGCCTGCCTCCACTGCAACTAGATCGCCTTTGACCAATTCACTAGTGTAATTGACTTCGATACTTTCTATATCTAAGCCTATATTGAGGAAATCTACAGCGTTTGTAACCATATTTATATAGCGTGTATTATTTACGTGGTTATTGGCATCTAGATCACTGTAACCGATTAGGTGTTTATAGCTAATTTTATTGTCAGTCTCTGGTAAAGTTATTTTAATGCTTTTTAGTTTTGCTTTTGTAGTTTTGATGGGGAGGATGAACGGGTTCTCTTTGTTTGCGATTATCTCGTTACTTGGAATAATTGTCCTAGAGTTTAGATCCATAATTGACCAGAAACTTCTAGCGGCAATTATTGCCTCATTATTCTCATTAATGACCAAGAATTCACGGTAAAAGCCAACGGCACTTTGCTTAGATTGCCAGGTGTATACTGCAATATCATCATATTTATTAGGCAAATCTTTAATATCTAAAGCAATTCTATTCAATATCCAAGTCTGGTTTTTGTCACGCATGTCAGCATAATGGATGCCAACGCTTTCGCTGTGCTCACCTGCAATTGCTTCGAAAAAAGAAAACATATAAGCTAGATGAACTTTATTTTTGTTGTCACTCTGACTAGATTCAATATGAAATTTTTGGTAAGTAAGCAGATTCTTTTGAGCAAAGTAATCCTCAATATTTCCAGAGCTTAAGTATTCTTTATCAGAACTACAGCCATTGTTAGTAGCTACTTGCTGGAGAGCTTCTCTAAATTCTTCAAGATTGTTTAGCTTCATACGTCGATTCCTCTAAATAAAATACTAATGAGAATTCTAACATAGAGTGAATGCTATTAGTGTTGGTTTGCACTCACTTCACAATTGTTAAAGAAAATGTAAAATATCTGAACCGCACTAATCTCCAGAAATTATTGCCAAAATTATTATGGTAAAATATAATTAAACAAGGAAAACAAAACTCTTCCTTAATTCTTAGGATAGGAGGTTATTTATGGATCAAGCTTGGATTTTTTGGTTAGTTTTAAGTCTGATATTTTTAGCAGTTGAACTGGGAACAGTTGCACTAGTAAGTATCTGGTTTGTACTAGGAAGTGTAGTTGCTTTATGCGCTGCTCTTGCAGGCATGAGTCTAACTTGGCAAATAGTTCTGATGCTAATTGTTTCTGGAATAGGTTTAATTATTTTCTTGATGGTTAAAGATAAGCTAAACATTGGCAAAAATTCACACGTTCCAACTAATTTAGATGCTCTAATCGGCGAAGAAGCTGTTGTAATTGAAAAGATTAATGCACTAGATAATAAAGGTTTGGTAAGAGTAAAAGGCAGAGAATGGAGAGCGGTTGCAAACCCAGAATCTGAGGAAATAGAAGTAGGTGAGATAGTTAAAATTCTATCTATACAAGGGGTTAAATTAATAGTTTCGAAGTAAAAAAGAGAGAAGAAACAAAAGTAAAAAGAAACATAAACAAAGAGCGAGAAGCAAAGGAGGTAATTAATGAGTTTATTAATATTTGGAATAGGTGCCATGGATATATTCCTCTTGATACTATTAGTGTTGGTAGTATATTTGGTTTTATCCTGTGTAAAGATTGTTCCACAAGCACACGTCAAGATTATTGAGAGATTAGGTTCATACCTGACAACTTGGGAGGCAGGCTTGCACTTCAAGATGCCTTTTGTCGATAAGGCAGTTCACACAGTTTCTCTCAAAGAGCAAGTTGCAGATTTCAATCCACAAGCGGTTATTACAAAAGATAACGTTACTATGAGGATTGATACGGTTATTTTCTACCAAGTAACAGATCCTAAATTGTTTACTTATGGTATAGATAATCCAATCAACGCTATTGATAATTTATCATCAACAACCTTACGTAACATTATTGGTGATTTAGAGCTTGATGAGACTTTGACATCTAGAGATGTTATTAATACTAAGATGCGTGAAATTCTTGATGATGCTACAGATCCATGGGGCATTAAGGTTAATCGAGTTGAGTTGAAGAATATTTTGCCACCTCCAGAGATACAAGATGCAATGGAGAAGCAGATGAAGGCTGAGCGTGAGAAACGTAAGAGTGTCTTGATTGCCCAAGGTGAGAAAGAATCTGCAATTCTAAGAGCTGAAGGTGAAAAAGAATCTGCAGTCTTGAGAGCGGAGGCTAACAAGGAATCACAAATTCGTATTGCTGAAGGTGAGGCCCAAGCTATTCTTAAAGTTTACGAAGCACGTGCTCGAGGTATGGAATTACTTAAAGCAGCTAAAGCCGATGAAGCAGTTCTAAGCTTACGCGCTATGGAAGCTATGGAGAAGGTCGCTGATGGTAGAGCAACTAAGATTATTGTTCCATCAGAGCTACAAAATATGGCAGGTTTAGTTTCTGCAGTGAAATCTATAGCAGATACTCCAGATCCTGAACTAGACGAATCTGCAGTAGAAGAGCTCAAAGAAGACACATCTAAGAGTCATATTCCTAATGTAAGTTTGGATATGGATAGAGAAGAAGACCAATAGGAAGAAAATCAATAGTTATTAGTTTGAATTAGATGTTGAAAGGAGCAGATTTTTGAACTGCTCCTTTTTATTTGCAATGAATTTATTTTGTCTATGATATGTTTAATCTTTACTTAAACTATTTATAGTTCAATATATTGTATAATGGACTAGCTTAAGTATAGGAGAGACTTGTTAAATGGCTAAGGATGGTTACAAACATAATAGTGAAGAGAGATTCGATTCAAAGATGGATGCAGTTGAATTTACAGATGCAGATTATGAAAAGACTAATCCTGTTCTAGAAGAATTTCTCAAGAAGCGTAGAGCTAGAAGATTCTTGCTACTTGTACTAGTAATTTTTGTTTTAGCATTTTTAATATTTACAATTCCAGTAAAAAAAGGCGAGATTCAGAGAACCTATACTGCCTACGATGTTATTAATGATAAAGAAATAACTGTCTACCTTAATATTTGGCAAGAATATAAACTGCTTGGCAAAAATGAAATAAATGGTCATATAACATTATATGAAGATGCAGATGAAGCGAAACAAAAGAGCTTAATGTTTACTGGCCAAAGTGCTTACGATATCTATATTCAGAATCGTGACTTGCAAAATGCGAAACTTCCTGGAACAACAAACCGAACAGATAGAGTAGAAGCTGCTTTGGAGGCTAATTCTAAAATTGTAGATAATGAGGTGCAAGTCAAATCAAGGTATTCCTACTTGTACGCAGATAAAGGTTTAGAGAATTTGATTTTGCTTGGCGATGCTGAAAAAGCTGAAAATGATATTTTCATTATTGCTAAAATAAATGATACGATTACAAATGCAGAGGTAATAGAGAAAATGCAAAAATCTATTGAACTTTATCCTGCAGATGTAAAATTTATGCGAGAAATACTAGCTGCAAATACTCAAGTAATGAAATAACTCAGGTAATTAAATAGCTCAAGTAATTAAATAATGCGAGGTTATGAGTGGAAAGATTAGAATTATATGATGCAAGACTATTAATAGCAATCCAACAATTGTTCAAGAATAAATATTTGGACAAGTTTTTTAAAAATTATACTCACCTAGGAGATGCAGGAGCGATCTGGATTGTTCTAGGCTTAGCGTTTATGTCATTTAAACAAACCAGAAGATCAGGAATTTTAATGATCGGAGCTTTAATAACAACCTGGTTATTTTGTAGCTATATTATTAAGACAAGTCTGAAGAGAGTTAGACCATATGAGAAACACAAAGAAGTAAGATTGTTAATTAGAACTCAAAAAGATACATCATTCCCTTCCGGACACGCAGCTTCATCAATAGCTTGTGCCACAGTAGTAATGATCACTGCTGGGGGTAGTATAGGTATTTTTTGTCTAGTGTTGGCAGTTTTAATGGCATTTTCTAGAATTTATGTTGGAGTACACTATCCTTTAGATGTAATAGTTGGTAGCTTGTTAGGATTTATAATAGCATCTTTAACCTGCTTGATTTTTTATTTGTAAAATATCTTTGTAAAGTATCTTAAGATATATTTTTTTTAATACGATTTAATGCCTATAACCAAGGCATCAAGCAGGAAAAAGCGAACTTTTGCATGCACAAGCGAAATAAACTTATAGTATAATGAGTTCTAATCGTAAGAGTAGATTTACCTGTCTTGGTTTTAATAACTTGAATTTTATTTAGAACAATAGGGTAAAATACATAAGATGTTAGATTTTTCATGAAATCCAAAAAATATCAAGGAGACAGATATGAGAAACGCAAAAAGTATTAATAAGAATATAAAGTTAGTTTTAGAGCAGAAGGGTATTGATACAGTATCTTTCGCTGAAGAATTACAAGTAGATCCAACTCTCGTAGAGACCTGGTTAAATGGAACTGAGTTACCTAACTTAGAAATCTTACCTGCCATAGCTGAAGCTCTTTCGGTAGATATTGATGATTTATTTAGAGAAAATTTAGAGCCAGAAAAAACTGAGTCTCATTCTGTTAGCGACAAAAGTATCATTTACGCAGAGGACGAACGTGATCGTTATAGGATCGACTTAATCAATGAGATCAAGAATGTAGACTTAATCCTAGATAGCTCTAACAAAGTTATAATTAGAGAATCAGAAGATGGTAGATCTCGCTTACACGTATATGGTGATGATGATTTTAGAGATGCAGTTTCATTCTCTGAAGATGAAGATACACTTAAACTTAAGGTTATGAGTGGTGTTGATAAGGGCACTTTCTTAGGCATTAGCTTTGACTTCTCAAGTAGTGGTTCAAACAATCTCGTAGTAGTAGAATTACCAGAAGAGGTAGAGAAAGTAGTAAGAGCTAGTATTTCTGGCGCTCCAGAACTAGAAATTGAGACCAATTTAGAAAAATTAGAAGTTGAAATTAGTGGTTCAGCTGATGTTAAAGCAGATCAAGTTACAGATTTTATTAGCACAATTTATGGTGCAGCTGATATAGAGGTAGATAAAGTGGATAACTTTGATCTGGATATTTTGGGCTCTGGTGATGTTAAGATAAACTACGCACGTGGAAATGGTAATGTTAGAATTCAAGGTTCTGGTGACGTAAGATTAGGTGACAGTGTTATGGAAGATTTGGATATTTCTATCAGTGGTTCTGGTGAGTTCAAATCTGATCTCAGCGTAAATAACGTTATAGCTAATGTAATTGGTAGTGGTGACATTGTAGTTAGAGAAATTCGTGGCGAAAGAAGTTTCCATAATTTAGCCGAAGAAAACTTCACTGTTAAATCAGAATAGAAAGTGAGTAGTTTCATTGATGAAACGAAATGATAGAAATCAAGTTGCAAAAATAATTTCAATAGTACTGGTCGGGGTTCTAGGTTTAGGACTAATATCAGGTGCAGTTATTAGTATGGCTGCAATGCTTGGAAGATAAAAATTTAATAAACTGGCTAAAAGTAAATGAGCACAAAAAAATGCTGAGAGGTTGATATGCAAAGCTTCGAGAATTTAGGAGAATTTTATTTAGGTAAAGTAGTAGACCTAGAAACAATGAAGAGCACTGAGCAGTATTACCTTTACAAATCAAAAGATCTGACTACCCATGCAATCTGCGTGGGTATGACAGGTTCAGGTAAGACTGGTCTATGTATAGACTTGTTGGAGGAAGCAGCCATAGATGGTATTCCTGCTTTGGTCATTGATCCCAAAGGTGATATGGGCAATCTCATGTTAGCCTTTCCGGATTTTTTAGCAGAAAACTTCGAACCTTGGATTGACACAGTAGAAGCAAGTAGACAAGGATTAACTGCTAAAGAAGCTGCAGCACAAGTAGCCTCTAACTGGAAAAATGGTTTGGCAGATTCAGGCATTGACGCTGCGAGAGTTCAAAAATATTTAGATAGTGTTGAACTAAATATTTACACACCAGGCAGTAATGCAGGTAAGCAATTATCAATAATTGATGTGACAGACTTACCTAGTGATGCAATCTTAAATGATGAAGAGGCTCTTAATAACTATGTAAGTTCGACCGTCTCTAACATATTATCTCTCTTAAAGATTGATAGTGATCCTTTGACCTCAAGAGAGCATATTTTATTATCATATATTTTCTTAAACAAATATAAAAAACGTGAGAGTTTAGATATCACGGAATTAATTCAAGCAATACAGAACCCAGGTTTTGATAAGTTGGGTGCCTTGGACTTGGAGTCTTTTTATCCAGAAAAAGATAGATTCAGACTTGCAGTTCAACTTAATAATTTAATGGCATCACCAAGTTTTGCTTCTTGGCTAAAAGGTGAAGCCCTAGATGTTCAAAATCTCTTATACACAAAAGCAGGCAAACCAAAAATATCTATAATCTCAATTAACCACCTATCTGATGAAGATAGAATGTTTATTGTAACCGCTATTCTTAATAAGGTTATTTCTTGGACAAGAGCTCAAGCTGGTACATCTAGTTTGCGTGCAATTCTATACATGGATGAGATTTTCGGATACTTCCCACCAGTCAGCAATCCTAGTTCAAAACAAGCTTTACTAACTCTGTTAAAACAGGCTAGAGCTTTTGGTTTGGCAGTAGTTTTGGCAACTCAGAACCCAGTCGACTTAGATTACAAAGGTTTATCTAATATTGGATCGTGGTTCATAGGAAGACTGCAGACCGAGCAGGATAAAAACAGATTACTTGATGGTCTACAAAGTGTGTCTAATGAATCCGGAATGAACTTCGATAGGAATCAATTATCTGAGTTGATATCAGCTTTACCAAAGAGAACTT
Source organism: uncultured Fastidiosipila sp. (assembly GCA_947253875.1). Lineage (GTDB taxonomy): Bacteria > Bacillota > Clostridia > Saccharofermentanales > Fastidiosipilaceae > Fastidiosipila. The sequence continues at coordinate 83,585 of CAMYAM010000006.1, forward strand.
TCTTAGTAAATAATGTGCATGAGTCTGGACCAGAGCTGTTTAAGACACGTTGGACTATGTCTTATTTAGCCGGACCTTTGACCAGAGAATCTATAAGCAGATTAAGTCCTGCAGATGAGGTAGTTACAGAGCAAGCTGCTAAGGCGATAGAAGGAAATGATAGTTTAGGTGTTTCAGAGACTGAACTTGCTGGTAAAGTGGAAGTCAGAGAGAATACAAACTCTGCTGAGAACAGCTCTTTAGCAAGTTCCAATAATGCCAATAATATCAGGAAAAAAGTCCCTGACAACATAGATATTTACTATCAAAAGTCAGATGAGCAAGAAGAAGTTATTTATAAACCAGGCTTGCTTGCCCATGTTGATGTAAGTTTTGTAGATAAGAAACATAATATTAGCGAGGTCAAGAGTTTAAGTTTCATAAGTGAACTTAAAGATGAAGTAATTGCTGTAGATTGGTCAGAAAATCTAGCTGAAGATTCCAAGATAGAAACAGTAAATATTCCAGCCAGTTCAGCAAAATTCCTTGAGATTCCAGATTCTGCTGGCAAGAAAACTAGCTATACTCAATGGGAAAAAGATCTTAAGGATATGGTTTATAGAGATGCAAGATTAGAGTTATTCTCTCATGATGCAAGTGGTTTAGTGTCTAGACCGGGTGAATCAGAGAGTGAATTTAGTCTACGAATAGAGCAATCTGTGCGTGAAGCAAGAGATAAGGCTGTAGAAGATCTAAAAGCAAAGTATGAGAAAAAACTTCAAGCGGCTGAAGAGAAAATTAGAAAAGCTGAATCTAGATTACAGCGAGAAGAAGCTGAAGCAAAACAATCTAAATTATCTTCATGGATAGATATAGGCTCAACTGTGCTAGATAGTTTCCTCGGACGTAAGAAGTTTGGGAAAACTACCATGAACAAGGCTGCACGTTCTGCAAGATCAGTGGGAAGAGCTAATCAACAAGCTGCTGATGTTCATAGAGCTGAAGCAGATTTAGAAACATACCAGGCAGATTTAGAAAAACTTGAACAAGAATTAAGCGCTGAATTGGAGAAGTTAAGTGATAACTTCAAAGAAACAACTAATAATATTGGTAAGTTTGATATAGCTCCAACAAAAGGTAATATTAATGTCAAAGTATTAGCAGTAATTATGCTGCCTTACGCCGAAACAGCAAATGGTCTAGTACCGTTATTCTAGTTTAGGTTGAAGATTGCTTTTTCGAGTGCAATTCAAAAACAAATTAAAAATATAACTGTTATACTGTTATCTAACAAAAAATAGTTAAAGCAAAGAAAGGAAGAAACGATGCTTACAGTAAAATTAAATCAAGATACTGGACTAAAAGTTCATTTACGTCCAATAAATAGTGGCTGTGATATGGTTAAGTTCGCAAGTGAAGTTTCAAACTTTACAGCAAAGAAAGGTGAACTTTTCTTCTGGCCAAAAGAAAATTCAGAATCTGTATTGCTAGCAGGTCTAGGTGAATTATCTGAATTAAAAGCAGATGACTTGCGTACATTAGCTTTCAAGATTGTTAAAGAATTGGAATTACACAAAGTTAAAGAGGCTAGCGTAAAACTTCCAGAATTAGAGCTAGACGCAGAACAAGTTTTAGCAGCATTTATCGAAGGTCTAATTCATTCTGAATATAAATTCAACAAAGGTACAAGAGACAAAGAAGAGCACGATCTTACAATTAGTGTAGAAACCGAAGTTGCAGATGCAGAGAAAGTTTTAGAAGAAGTTAAAAATATCATGGAAGGTGTATTCCTAGCTCGTGACTTAACAAACTTGACCTCGAACGATATGCACCCAGCAGACTTGGCTAACTGCGCAAAAGAAAAATTGGAACCACTAGGTGTTAAGGTAACAATTTTTAACGAAGAAGAAATGCTAGAAAAAGGCATGGAAGCTGCCTACGCAGTTGGTAAAGGTTCTAGCTACCGACCACAATTCGTAGTCTTAGAATATAACGGTGATGACAGTACCAAGGAAAGAACAGCTTTAGTAGGTAAGGCAATTTGTTATGACTCAGGTGGTTACAGCTTGAAACCATCAAGAAGCATGATCACAATGCAATCTGACATGGGTGGCTCAGCAAGTGTTATTGGGGCTTTCTTAGCTTTAGCAAAGAATAAAGTAAAAGCAAATGTAATTGGTACATTCGCTCCAGTAGAAAACTTAGTTTCTGGAACAAGTTACAGAGTTGGTGATATTATTGGTTCAATGTCAGGACAAACAATTGAAGTCCAAAATACAGATGCTGAAGGTCGTGTAACTCTAGCAGATGCTATTTACTATGCAACCTCACAAGATAATGTTACACGTGTAATTGATATCGCTACATTGACAGGTGCATGTCTATCAGCTTTAGGCGAAGAGTTCACAGGTGCTATTACAAATAATCAAGAATTCTATAATGAATTTGTTGAAGCTGCAGACTTAGCAGGTGAGAAAGTCTGGCAATTACCTATAGCAGATGCATTCAAGAATGCTAATAAATCTAAGGTAGCTGACTTCACAAACTCTGCAGGTGGTGGAGCAGGTACAGTTACAGCAGGTCTATTCGTAGGTGAGTTCTTGGCTGATAAGGATCTACCATGGATCCATTTGGATATCGCAGGAACAGCATATTTGAGCAAACCATGTGGTTACTTACCAGAGCGTGCAACAGGTGTTCACGTTAAAGCTTTCTACAACTTGCTAGCAAAATAATTGTGTATACAATTTATATGCGTAATTTTGTACGCATTCTGATGTAGATAGAGAAAAAATCTTAATACAAGGCTTCCCAGAGTATTTTAACTTACTGCTATTGGGGAGCCTTTATTTTATAAAGAAAAGGAGAAGGCTGAGTGAAAGAAAATATAAACGCTGCGATGTTTGCAGCATCTAATGCTTTGAAGCCAGGTCAAACGGAAGATATTTACAGGTTAAGAGATTTATTAGCTGGATTAGACGAGAGGGTTATCTTATCGGAATTTTTGTTTACGGAATCTACATGCTCAGAGGAAAAATTATCCTCTGTCTGTTCAGGAAGTCCAGAAGCAAAGGCTGCAGAGCTTAACACTTACTTTGCTAATTCTGAAATTAAAAATATCTACGATGTCTCTGGTGGAGATTTAGCGAATGGAATTCTGCCATATCTTGATTATGATGTGATTAAGGCGAGTCCAGCTAAGTACTGGGGTTATAGTGACAATACAACGGTTATCAATGCTATTTACAAAATGACAGGTAAGTCCTCAATTCTTTATCAGATTAGAAATTTAATTGGTGAAGCTGGTGAACAGCAAACGCAAAATTTCGTTGAAGAAGATAGACTTTTTGATTTCAACTATGAATTTATAAGAGGCAGTCAGATTGAGGGAGTAGTTTTGGGTGGTAATATTCGTTGTTTATTGAAGCTGGCAGGTACGAAATTCATGCCGGACTTCAGTGGTAAAGTTCTTTTCTTAGAATCTTACAGTGGTAGAACGGCAAGGATACGTAGTTATTTTTATCAACTGGAGCAACTGGGAGTTTTTGCAGAGATTTCTGGACTGATTTTGGGGAGTTTTACAGAACTATTCGAAAAAGATGGCAAGACTTCATTGCTTGAAATTGTTGAGGAGATAGTTCCAGATAGAATTCCTATAGCAAGTACTGACGAGATAGGTCATGGAGCAAATAGTAAGGCTCTTAGAATTGGAGAAAGTTTGAACCTGAGCAGAGATTAGTTGTTTTTATGAAATAGAAAAGTGTAGCCTTAAGACTACACTTTCTTTATTAATATTCTATTATATTTGTAGGCTAATCATTATTTTTCTTACTTAATAAATTAGTAATTGTAATAACTATTGGGAATAAAACACCTGCAATTAACAGTACAATCCAGGAAATCTTCCAAGCGTTAGTCAAGAAACTATAGAGAAGGTAGATTGCTGTAGAGATTGACCAGAAACTTGTATACACTGTGATTTTAAGGGATGAATTAGCTTTTTTGACTTTTGTATAATTGCCTTCTTTTAATAATTTCTCATAGCTTTTCCATCTGACATCTGCTTGAACAAGGAAATATACGCCAATCGCTATTAGTAATAAAGTAACCGCTAGCATGATAACGCTTAATATATCATTTTTTTCATCAATAATGGCCCCAATAAAGATAGGTATTACTGAGGTTACACACAACATAATTCCTGTTAAATTCAATTTATTGTAGGTATCTCTATAATTTTCTTGTTTTTCTTTCGCCAAACCTCTAACTCCATAAGCAGTTTCTATTACTTCTTTATCCAAGAAATCATATTTCTCACTCTGATTGCCACCGACAATAAGTAAAGCCACACCTGCCGCTACAAATATAAATAGTACGATTAAGCCAATACCAGAGGCAACGTTTTCGTTCATGAAGTTAGGATTAGACTCACTTATTTGACCAAGTATAAGTAGAACTATAGGGGAAAGAATAAATAAGGATACAGCTAGTGCTATTAGTTTAGAGCCAGCTTCTTGAATCCTCAGGAAATCATTTGCTTCTTCTAACGTAACTGTTCTTACATCTAAGTTATCTGAAATATTTACATTTTCTTCTATCTCTATATTCTCTTTTAGGAGATAGTCAGTACTTACACCGAAAAGTTGTGAAAGTTTAATTATTTTCTCTAAATCTGGAATAGATTGAGCACCTTCCCACTTGGATATTGATTGTCTCGTGACATTCATTTGCTCAGCTAGTTCTTCTTGTGACCAGCCAGCTTTTTTGCGTAATAAGATAAGTTTATCTGCAAAAATCATATTATTATCCTCCCATATGATTAATATGCTCTAATGATAGAGTTTCAAGGGGTTGCAGACCACCAATTGGAGCGGTCAATTTGTCAACTTGCAGTTGCATGCTGGTGTTATCTTGTTAAATAGTAGTTTTAGTATAATAACCAATATAATTCTGTGTAATATAATTTTAGCGAATGCAGAGAAGCTTATGGTGTTATTTATGTTAAAAAATAATTATTTTTGTGTGATAATAAAAACAACTCAAATTTTGTGGAGGTATTTATGGATTATCAAGAATACATGAGAATAAGAGATGAACGCACTCGAGAATTTATGAAGGCTAGGTTTGGACTTTTTATCCATTGGGGATTATATGCAATTTCTGCACGTGGTGAATGGTATATGACCAATCATGAGATCCCAAGAACCGAGTACGAGAAGTATGCAGAAGAATGGAATCCGTATCATTTCGATGCGAAAGAGTGGGCAAAGTTGGCGAAAGAAGCCGGCATGAAATATGCCGTTATTACGACTAAACACCATGATGGTTTCTGCCTATTTGATAGTAAATTAACTGATTATAAGTCAACTAATACTCCGTTTGGAAGAGATATAATACGTGAGTTTGTGGATGCATTTAGAGCGGAAGGCCTTAAGGTAGGATTTTACTACTCACTTCTAGATTGGCATCATCCTGATTACCCGGTCAAAGGAGACCAATTCCATCCAGAAAGAAACCACGAAGGTTTGAATGAAAATGAAGGCAATTTCCCACGCTACTTAGATTATTTGCACGGTCAAGTAGAGGAGTTAATGAGTAATTATGGCAAAATTGATTTGCTCTGGTTCGACTTTTCTTATGGAGATAAATTTGGTGAAGCTTGGAGGGGTAAGGAGCTGCTTGACATGATCCGTTCTAAACAACCTGACATTATCGTTAATGGAAGACTAGAAGGTAGTGGGGAAACTCATGGGTCAATATTGAGCGATGAACCTAGTATTTTCTCAGGTGATTTTGCCAATCCAGAGATGATTATTCCACCTGCAGGTATGACTACAGATTCAGGTAGAGTTGTCCCTTGGGAAGCTTGTTTAACTATTAATAATAGCTGGGGATATAATGCCTGGGATAGAAGCTTCAAATCTTCAGAGCAACTAATACGTAAATTAGTAGAATGTGTAAGCAAGAATGGAAATATGCTCCTTAACGTGGGACCTAATGCAAAAGGAGAAATCCAGAAAGAACAAAAACAGATCCTAAAAGAAATTGGAGAGTGGATGTACTGTAATTCAGATAGTATTTACGGATGTGCTGCAGCAGAGCTTGCTAAACCTGAATGGGGACGTTTCACGCAAAAAGGCAATACTATTTATGCTCACGTATTTGAAGAGCCAATTGGTCCAGTAATTATTCAGAATTTCGACAAAAAGATTAAGAGGATTAGAAGAGTACGTGATGGTTTGGAGTTACATAACAATAAACCGTGGAACGCAGCTAATGGCTACGATCAACATGTATTCATTGAATATTTATATACAGATGAGTTAGACAAGATTGATAGTGTAATTGCAATTGAAGTTGAAGAATAGAAAAATTAAGGAACTTAGGCTGTGATGTTAAAGCAGCTTTGCCGTTTAGAAAATTTAAGGTGTGTAAGATAGTGATTATCTTGCACACCTTCTTGTTTGTTCAAAATACAAAAATATATTTGTGAGTATAGGAATTATTTTTTCAATAAAAGCTCATATAGCTTGTCATAGAAAGGTTTAGATTTGCAAACTTCAGCAACGCTATATGCTACAAGACTTACTACAGCAAGACCTAATAAGTAATTAAATGCTCCTCCAGTCATTTCGAGGATTAATATAATTGCTGTAATCGGTGTTCTGACAATAGCTGAGAAGTGTCCACACATAGCTAGCATTGTAAAAGCTAAGATATATGAAGCATCAAGTAAGCCTAACATTACAAAGCTTGTGGCAACTATGTTTCCCAGAAGAGATCCTATAACTAGCAGTGGAACAAGACTTCCGCCAGGTACACCTACGCCGAAAGCGCATGATAAGAGCAAAATTTTCAGAATATATATAATAATAAGTTCTATCAATTTCTTATTTCCAGTTAATGGTAAGAATATAAAAGGCTCACTTGAAGAAAAGAGTTCAATATCGAGCAACAAGACAACAGCGGTAAGTACAAAAGGGATAAGATACTTAATGTATGGATGAATTTTTATCTTGGCAAAAACTTTTTTGGAAGAGATAACAACATAATTAAACAATACTCCTGAAAGACCAGCAAAAATACCAAGAATGACTATAAGTCCAAGCATGGATATATCAATTACTTCAAAATTCGGAATATCTATAAGTGCAGGTCTATTACCAAAGCAAAGATCAGCAGTAACAACGGCAGAGAATACAGTTAAAGTTGAGAATACAAAAACCTTTCTATTAGTTTTTTTGAAAATTTCTTCGATAGTAAAAAGCAATCCTGCCATAGGAGCATTAAAAGCCACTGCAATTCCGGCACCAGCGGATGAACCGATAAAGTATCTTTTGTTTTCTTTTGATTGGCTAAATTTATGAGAAATATCACCAATAAGTCCAGCTATTTGAACAGAAGGACCTTCCCTACCTAAAGTTAGTCCAGAACCTATTGTAAGTGTACTAGCTACGAATTTATTAATGAGAGTTTTAAGGGGACTGACTTCAATTTTATCATCGATCATACCGTAGACGACAGGAATACCAGAACCATTAATATTTGGATCTTTTTTTGTTAAAAAGTAGATTAATGTACCAAGCAATATGAAAGCTACTACGATAAGGACTGAATAAAGAATGTTACCTGAAGAGGTTTTTAATAGCTCCATAACGTGTTTTGCTATAAAGTGTATCGCCTCTTTGAAAAGACCTATCACAATACCAGTAGCCATTCCTGTTAAAACTAAAATAAAAACGGTTCTAAGATATTTCAATTGTTTTGAAAAATTTTCTTTCGTCATAAACTTTGCCTCTCAATAATTACAGTTGAGTATTTAAACCATGACAGTTATATGCCTGGAGAAATACGTGCACATTCAAGTGTACTCCTATGTAAGCTGAATTTAAAGTTTTTGTTGAAGATTAAGAATGTTTTACAAGGTAAAGTTAAGCAATAAGAAACGGAGTTTTACGATATTGCAAAGCTCCGTTTCTGCTTTTCGAGTTAATAAATTCTGTTTACACGTATACATAAATCGAGATAAACATTGCTACAGCTGCTAGGAAGACAAATATGTGCCAGACTACATGTGCGTATGGAATATTTCGCCTTTTGCCTAAGCCATAAAAAATAATTCCTAAAGTATAGATTAAGCCGCCGCCAAATAGCCAAAGAGCACCACCAAGACCCATGGTTTCAAATATAGGCTTAAGCGCAAAGAGCGCAACCCAGCCCATGGCTACATAAATCCAAGTAGAGTATTTCATTACAAATTTCCAATGGAAAATTTTACCTAAAATACCTGTGATCGCTAAAACCCATTCAATGACAAAAATTGTGATTCCGAGTGCTCCACCAATGCTAATTAATGTGTAAGGGGTATAAGTTCCTGCGATTAAGAAGAAAATTCCACTATGGTCAAGGACATGAAGAACTTTTTCTGCTTTGGTAAATTTCAAGCTGTGATATAAAGTTGAGAATAAGAACATTAAACACATGCTAACGCCGTAGATTGTATATGCAGTTACTTCCAAGGCACTTCCATGAGCTACACCTTTAATTATAAGGAATACAGTTGCAGTTACAGCTGCTCCAAATCCAAACCCATGAGTTACAGAGTTTAGAACTTCATTCAAGATGCGATAAAAATGAGTATCTCTGTGACGGATGGGGGTTTTTGTATCGTTATTTGGCATTTCATACTCCTTCTGTAATTAAAAGATAAGACAATTGTAGCACTTAATTAATTAAAGTTTGTAAAACATGAAAGCAAAAGTAATTTATAATTAAATTTAATATCAAACTGAGGTGTGCAATGAATATTGATAAAGGTCAAAATCGTCAAGCTACAATGAAAGATGTTGCCAAAAGAGCTAATGTTTCAACTGCAACGGTTTCTTATGTTTTGAACTATTCAGATAAAAAGAAAATTAGTCATGAAACCAGGCTGAAAGTTTTTGAAGCTGCTGAAGAGTTGAATTATGTTACAGATAAATCTGCGAGAAGTCTTGCCCTTAAGAGATATCAAGATGTAAAGCATGAGAAAGGTACAGTTGGGTTAATCGTAGATATTGATGAACATACTTCTTGGTCAAAAAAATCCATTTACTTTGAACTCTTTAACCTTCTCTCAGCTGGTCTGAAAAAAAGTGGCTATGAACTGGTTGAAATTCTTTATGAAAATGTAGATCAGGCACTTAAAGAAAAACATGATTTTGACTTAATCCTTATTTATGAACTGACACTGGAAGATGCGCAAGCGCTGACTCAAGAATTTTTCGTTCCGGTTGCAAGCATAGAAACTCCTCTTTTTAATATTTTGTTTCATGAAATAAACTTTGATTTTCTGCACTTGTTCGAAGCTCTTAGCCTAAAAGCAGAATATCTCTGTATAGAGGATTATGTAAACGATAGAGTTTATGAATTGGCTAGTAAATTTATTTCACAAGATAATATCCTGGTTAATACCAATGAGAATAGTTTAAAGCACTTCTTTGACAAGGAAAATATTCAAAATAATAAGATGATTGTTGTAGGAGAAGCATTGGCTCTTGAAGTTCAGCAGTTTGTTGATGCAAAGCAAATGATTGTTGTGTGTTATAGCCAGAGTGGGGTCAGGTTATTCCCTAATAGTGAAGTATTACTTTTGGACCTTAATAAAATTGTTAAAGAGACTTGCTTTTTAGTGGAGAAATTACTTGATTTAAAGGGACGTGAAGTGGATCACATAATTTATATTCCTGCAGAGACTGTGGATGTTAAAGACATTAAAGTCTAAACTCGTCAACAGGAAATATCAACAGGAGAATTGTCCTTAAAAAAGGTATAGGAACTAAATGTCATTTGTAATAACTTATACCGAAGTGATAGAATACCTAGAGAAAAAACGAATTAATAAAAGATAATAAGAAACGCAAAAATAAAAAGGAAAAGGAAAAGGAAAAACGCAAATGTCTAGCAAATTTAATTTTGATGAGCTTGTAGATAGAAGAGGTACTACAGCTTCTAAATGGAATATTAATGAAGGTGAATTGCCAATGTGGGTTGCGGATATGGACTTCAAGGCAGCCCCAGTAGTAATTGAAACTATGCAAAAAATTGTCGATCACGGAATTTTTGGTTATGATTACGTTCCAAAAAGCTTTTATGAATCAGTTCAAGATTGGTTAAAGCGTAAACATAATGTTGATGTAGAAACTTGGGAAATAATATACACCGATGGTGTTATACCTGCTATACGCTCTTCTTTACGTGCTTTGACAAATGAAGGCGATGGAGTGGTAATGTTTACTCCAACTTATAATAATTTTTATACTTCAATTTTTTACAATAATTTAGAATTAGTAGATTGCCCATTAGATTACAAAGAGGGTGTTTATACTATTAATTGGGAGAAATTGGAAGACGCTTTGTCAAAAGATGAGAACAAGATTTTCTTATTCTGTAATCCACAAAACCCAATTGGTATGAACTACAATCTTGATGATTTAGAGAGAATTGCTAAACTTTGCAAAAAACATGACGTTTATATGTTCTGTGATGAAATTCATGCTGACCTTATCCATCCGGGAGAAGAACATTTCTCAGCAAGCAATGTTGCTTTAGACGCTCAAGATAATTTATTAGTATTTAATTCTGTAACGAAGTCATTCAATTTGGCTGGTATGAAAGCTGCTTATGTTATCTGTAGAAATCAAGATCTAAAAGCTAAATTGGAAAGAAGATTTGAACAGGATAAAGCTATGGAGATTAACTCCTTTGGTGTAAAAGTTAGTGAAGCTTGTTACAGTAAGGAAGGTGAAGAGTGGTTGGATGCCTTGAATGAATACTTGGCAGAAAACAGAAAACTTCTAGAAACTAGATTGACAGAGGCTTTACCAGACTTAGTATTTAGTCCGGCTAATGCTACGTATCTAGCTTGGATTAATACATCTAATTACGCACAAGATAGTAAACATATGGCTGATTTCATGAGATATAAAACAGGTCTATTTGTTCAAGCTGGTGAGATTTATGGTCAATCTGGTTACAAATTTATTCGTTGGAACTATGCTTGTCCAAGAGAAATGCTGGAAGATGGAATTAATAGATTTATTGAAGGCATGAAAGAATACCAAGAATTAGGAATCAGCTACGTAATGGAATAATAAAATCTTCTTAAAATCTAAGTATGATTATAAAATGATTTATTGAAAATTAAATAATCCCTTTTTCAGCTTTAGAAAAAGGGATTATTTTTATTGTAAAAATAGCATAAAAATCTAGTTATCCGCATAAAAACTGGACTTATCACACTTTATCAAGGTCAAAACCACTCAATTTACTACTAATTTACTACTTATGAATGAGCTTTGATACGACGATTTATCCTTGAAAAGTGAAGATATAAAGATACTTCCAATAAAATTTGAATATTTAATAGGTAGACACTTCAAAAAATGAGGTGTCTATTTTTTTACCCGATTTTGAAAGGAAGTGAACTTATGAAAACAAAAAATCAAGAATCAAAAGGTCGTTCCCCACTCTTTAAGACCATCAAACATTCATTCAGCCAATAAAAAAGAAAGGATAGGTAAAAATATGGAACTTAAATTTGTGATTCCCAACATGGAAAAAACATTCGGCAATTTAGAATTTGCTGGCGAGGATAAAGTCGTTCAGCGAAGAATCAACGGACGGCTAACTGTCTTATCAAGAAGCTATAATCTCTATTCTGATGTTCAAAGAGCAGATGATATTGTGGTGGTGCTTCCTGCTGAAGCTGGCGAAAAACATTTCGGCTTTGAGGAACGTGTGAAGTTAGTCAATCCACGTATTACCGCAGAGGGCTACAAAATCGGCACTCGTGGTTTTACAAATTACCTTTTACATGCTGACGACATGATAAAAGAATAAAGAAAGAGAGGAAAAATGATGAGATTAGCAAATGGCATTGTATTAGATAAAGACACGACTTTTGGAGAATTGAAATTCTCTGCTCTACGTCGTGAAGTGAGAATCCAAAATGAAGACGGGTCGGTTTCAGATGAAATCAAGGAACGTACCTATGACTTAAAATCCAAAGGACAAGGACGCATGATTCAAGTAAGTATTCCTGCCAGCGTGCCTTTGAAAGAGTTTGATTATAACGCACGGGTGGAACTTATCAATCCCATTGCGGACACCGTTGCTACTGCCACCTATCAAGGAGCAGATGTTGACTGGTATATCAAGGCAGACGATATTGTGCTGACAAAGGATTCTAGTTCATTCAAAGCTCAACCACAAGCAAAGAAAGAACCGACACAAGACAAATAGTCGCTAGGTAGAAAGGAGACTTTTTCGCATGAAACAGCGTGGTAAAAGGATTCGCCCATCTGGTAAAGATTTAGTCTTTCATTTTACGATAGCGTCACTCCTGCCTGTTTTCCTGCTGGTTGTCGGACTGTTTCATGTGAAGACAATCCAGCAGATCAACTGGCAGGATTTTAACCTATCACAAGCAGATAAGATTGACATTCCCTATTTAATTATCAGTTTCAGTGTCGCAATTCTTATCTGCTTGCTGGTAGCGTTTGTATTCAAACGGGTTCGCTATGATACGGTTAAACAACTTTACCACCGTCAAAAACTGGCAAAGATGATACTTGAAAACAAGTGGTATGAATCTGAACAGGTCAAAACAGAGGGTTTCTTTAAAGATAGTGCTGGTCGTACAAAGGAAAAGATAACCTACTTCCCTAAAATGTATTATCGACTTAAAAATGGCTTGATACAGATACGGGTGGAAATCACGCTGGGAAAATATCAAGACCAACTCTTACACTTGGAAAAGAAATTAGAGAGTGGCTTGTACTGTGAGCTGACGGATAAAGAGTTAAAGGATTCCTATGTGGAATATACTTTGCTCTATGACACCATAGCCAGTCGTATTTCTATTGATGAAGTAGAAGCTAAAGATGGTAAACTTCGCTTAATGAAAAACGTATGGTGGGAATATGATAAGCTCCCTCATATGTTGATTGCTGGTGGTACAGGTGGCGGTAAAACTTACTTTATACTGACACTGATTGAAGCCTTGCTTCATACAGATTCAAAACTGTATATTCTTGACCCGAAAAATGCTGATCTTGCGGACTTAGGTTCTGTGATGGCAAATGTCTACTATAGAAAAGAAGACTTGCTTTCTTGCATTGAAACATTCTATGAAGAAATGATGAAACGTAGTGAGGAAATGAAGCAGATGAAGAACTATAAGACTGGCAAAAATTATGCTTACTTAGGTCTCCCGGCACACTTCTTAATCTTTGATGAATACGTCGCTTTCATGGAAATGCTGGGAACAAAAGAAAACACCGCAGTTATGAATAAGCTGAAACAGATTGTCATGTTAGGTCGTCAAGCTGGCTTCTTTCTAATACTGGCTTGTCAACGTCCAGACGCAAAATATTTAGGCGACGGAATCCGTGACCAGTTTAATTTCAGAGTGGCACTTGGAAGAATGTCTGAAATGGGCTATGGCATGATGTTTGGCAGTGATGTACAAAAAGATTTCTTCTTAAAACAAATCAAAGGTCGTGGCTATGTTGATGTGGGAACAAGTGTCATATCAGAATTTTACACTCCCTTAGTACCAAAAGGTCATGACTTTTTGGAGGAAATAAAAAAACTAACCAACAGCAGACAGTCCACGCAGGCGACGTGCGAAGCGAAAGTCGCAGGTGTGGACTGATCTTGCTGGCTGGTGTGGCGATAGCCACGCCAGCACCTAACCCCCCGTATCTAACAGGGGGGTACAAATCGACAGGAAACAGTCAAAAAAATAGCAGAAAATTCTTTGGTTACAAGGAGTTTAGAAAATTTCGTGGTATGTCAAATGAGCTTCAATAGTTGACATACCTTTTTTAATTGGAGGGATTTAACTGAATGAACAAACTTTGATACAGCATTTAAAGGAAAAACGGTTGGCTTATGGGCTATCTCAAAACCGACTGGCTATTGCTACAGGCATTACAAGGCAATATCTTAGCGACATTGAAACTGGCAAGGTTAAGCCATCAGACGAGTTGCAACAATCCCTTTGGGAAACTCTGGAACGCTTCAATCCCGATGCCCCACTTGAAATGCTCTTTGACTATGTAAGGATTCGCTTTCCCACAATGGACGTACAGCATGTGGTTGAAGAAATATTGCAATTGAAACTTTCCTATTTTCTTCATGAAGACTATGGCTTTTATTCTTATTCAGAACATTATGCCTTAGGCGATATATTCGTTCTCTGCTCTCATGAGATAGACAAAGGTGTTCTGGTGGAATTAAAAGGTCGTGGGTGCAGACAATTTGAAAGCTATCTTCTAGCACAACAAAGAAGCTGGTATGAGTTCTTTATGGACGCTTTGGTGGCTGGTGGCGTGATGAAACGCCTTGACCTTGCCATCAACGATAAAACAGGGATTTTGAATATTCCCACACTGACGGAAAAATGCCTACAGGAAGAGTGTATTTCGGTGTTCCGCAGTTTCAAGAGCTATCGCAGTGGCGAACTGGTACGCAAAGATGAAAAGGAATGTATGGGAAACACGCTTTATATCGGTTCATTACAAAGCGAAGTCTATTTCTGTATCTATGAAAAGGACTATGAGCAGTACAAGAAAAATGATATTCCCATTGAAGACGCAGAGGTTAAAAACCGTTTTGAAATCCGACTAAAAAATGAGCGTGCCTATTATGCAGTACGTGATTTACTTGTCTATGATAATCCAGAGCATACAGCTTTTAAGATTATCAATCGGTATATCCGCTTTGTGGATAAGGACGATTCAAAAGCACGTTCCGATTGGAAACTCAATGAAGAATGGGCATGGTTTATTGGAAACAATCGTGAACGATTAAAGCTAACCACAAAACCAGAGCCTTACTCTTTCCAAAGGACACTAAACTGGCTATCTCATCAAGTCGCCCCGACCTTAAAGGTTGCTATTACACTTGATGAAATTAACCAGACGCAGGTTGTGAAAGACATTCTCGACCATGCGAAACTGACAGACCGACACAAGCAGATTTTAAAGCAACAGTCGGTAAAAGAACAGGACGTGATAACGACAAAAAAATAACTTAAATACAAATTCACTGCATACAGAAAGGAGAACATTTTTATGAATTTTGGACAAAACCTTTATAACTGGTTTCTATCAA
>CAMYAM010000007.1 GCA_947253875.1 uncultured Fastidiosipila sp.
TTATAAAACAGAAAAAACAGTTGAAAATACAATAAGAAAAATAAGGAGAGTTTTAATTGAGACCAAATTATAATCCAATAAAATCACTAATATTGAGCATAATAGTATTCGTTGTAGTGTCTGCTTTTTTTAGATTTATCATGTTTATTCCAGGTGTAAGGCTAATTGCTTCACTATTATTTTTGCTAGCCCCAGTTATTGTATTTTTAGTAATACGTAGAAAATTTGCAAACTTTAAGGATCAATTAGGTAGGAACTATAAAGATGCTTATGACCAGGGAAATGGCAGATATCAGCAAGAGGATATGAGAGGCTATAAAACTAATAATGATGCTGATAGTACTAATCAAAATGGACAAAATAATAATGGAGAAATATTTGCAGAAGTTTTAGAGGTAAAAGATCTGGATAAAGATGAATAGATATTAAGAAGATCAGTTTAAGTGAGGTAAGTAAGGGGCGTTTGGCCCCTTACTTTTTTTGTTTTTGGTTTTGCTGAAAATAAAATCAAATAAAAATAATAAACTTAACTAGAGGATGACAAGTTAAGCTATAATTAAGATAATCCAACAATATAGATATAAAGAATTGAGGGGGAATTTTAAATGGAATCAATTGTTTTAGACTACAAAAAATATGCAGCAATTTCACGACAAGCAGCTGCCGAGGGAATAGTTTTATTAGAGAATGAAAATCAAACACTTCCCTTGGAAACAGGTAGTAGAATTGCCTTATTAGGTAGGATGCAGTTTGATACATATTTTACAGGTACTGGTTCAGGTGGACTTGTGCACAACCCTTATGTTGTAAATATTCATGAAGCTTTGGATGAAATTTATGATTTAGAACCAATTAGTCAACAATTATATAAAGTTTGGTTGAATGAGCATCCTTTTGATAAAGGTGAAGGTTGGGCCAAAGAGCCTTGGGCACAAGTTGAGATGCGCTTCGAAAGTAAACAACTTGATATGATTGCAAGTTATACTGATACTGCAGTTGTAGTTATTTCAAGAACTGCAGGTGAAGATAAGGATCATAATGATAAGGCTGGTTCCTATTATCTAAATAATGATGAATTAGATTTATTGCGCAAAGCCAGAGACAAGTTTTCAAAATTAATAGTTTTACTAAACGTAGGAAATATCATGGATTTATCCTGGAATGTAGATATCCAAGCTGATGCCTTAATGATTGTTTGGCAAGGCGGATCTGAAACAGGTAATGCCATTGCAGATATTATTAGTGGTAAAGTAAGTCCGTCAGGTCATTTGACTGACACTATTGCATATAGCTTAAAAGATTATCCAGCTTATGATAATTTTGGTGACAAGGATAGGAACTTCTATGCAGAAGATATCTATGTTGGATATAGATACTTTGAGACATTCAATAAATCAGCAGTTCAATATCCATTTGGCTATGGCCTTAGCTATAGTGATTTTGAATTTGAATTAAATTCCGCTGAATTTGCAAATGATAGCTTAAAGCTTCAGGTTAATGTTAAAAATACTGGGAATTTCCCAGCTAAAGCAGTTCCGCAAATATATTTAGGAGCTCCTCAGGGTGAGTTAGGAAAAGCTGCCAAAGTTCTATTAGATTTTGGAAAAACAAAGACGCTCGCTCCAGGAGAGAGTGAAAAGATTAACTTCAGCATTGATAAATATGCTATGTCAAGTTTCGATGACAGTGGCAAAACAGGTCACAAAAATGCGTATGTATTAGAGGCCGGCGAGTACAAAATTTATCTTGGTAAAGATGTTAGACATAATGAAGAAGTTTATGCTTTTGATTTGAGCGATCTAGAAGTTATACAACAGTTAGAAGAAGTATTGGCGCCAGTTCATCACTTTTCTAGGCTTAAACCAGGAAAATTTGAGAAAGATAATTTCTCAATCTCTTATGAAGATGTGCCAACCAAGACTGTTTCAGAGCATCATTTTGCCAAAATAGAAGAAGCAAAATTGTCTGCTGAATTTGAAAATAAAGATTTAGATTACCAAGACAATAATAAATATAATTTCTCACAGTATGTTAACGGTGAGATTGATGTAGATACATACTTGAGTCAATTCCCAACAGAAGACTTTATCAAGCTTTCCAGAGGTATTGGAATGTCTCCAGCGGGAGTTACTGCCGGTGTAGCAGGGGCCTTTGGTGGTGCTGCTAAAGTATTCGCAGATAGCGGTATGCCATTGGTAGCTTGCTCCGACGGACCTTCAGGAATTCGTATGGATGATGGCTCTATGGCATTCCAAGTTGCTATAGGCACAGCACTTGCATCAAGTTTTAATACAGAGCTTAATCGTGAGTTATACGAATATCTAGGATTAGAAATAAGAAAGAATAAGATTGATTCTCTTCTAGGCCCTGGTATGAATATTCATAGACATCCGTTATGCGGCCGTAACTTTGAATATTTCTCTGAAGATCCAATTGTTACAGGTAAGATAGGTCTTGCTCAAGTTGAGGGATTGAAGAAATGGAATGTTGCTGGAACTATTAAGCACTTTGCACTTAACAATCAAGAGTTTAGAAGAAACTTTGTTGATGCAATTGTTTCATCAAGAGCTGCAAGAGAGATTTATCTTAAAGGTTTTGAATATGTAGTCAGAAGTGGCCAGGCGCTCAGTATTATGACTTCATATAATCCAGTTAATGGAATTTTCGCTGCATCTAACTTTGAACTTAATACTGAAATTTTAAGAAACGAATGGGGCTACGATGGAGTTGTAATGACCGACTGGTGGGCCAAGATGAACTGGGGAGTATTGAAGAGACCAAGTAGACGTAATTTAGGTGCGATGATTTATGCACAAAATGATATAAATATGCCAAATCCTAGCGCTGATATTAATGTTTACAGGGATAAAGGTTTGGCAGATTTACAAAAAGGTAGAATTAGTAGAAGACATTTAGTTCGTAATGCTCGCAACATATGTAAGGCCGTTAAAGAAATCTATCATGGATATAACGAGATTGAGTTAAAAGTCTTAAACGAACCAGAAATTCGCCATAATATCGAAGATAGAATCGAGCTAGGTTTAATCGAAAGAATTGCTTATGCTGATACACGCAAGATTGAAGCCGAAAAGAATAGTATGACTTATGTAGGTTTTGAAAGTAGAAAACCTAGCGATTACATTTTCCGAATGACGGCAAAGTCAAACTTGAGTAGTGTTGCGCAAGCTAATATTGCTATTACTATTAATCAAAGTGATAAGTCCGCTTTGACCTTGAAAGGTAGTGAGACTAAAGAGATTGAGATGCGCTTTAACACAACTTCTTACAATAACTATATTGAGATTTTCTATGCAGAAGGTGGGTTGGATATTATCGAACTAAGTGTAGAACGTGTTAATGATGGCGATGATAAAGATGATAGTGTAAAAAAAAATGAAAAAATAGAAAATAACTCCGAAACATTAGATTCAGGTGATGATTCTGGAGTAGAACGTATTGAAAAAATTTTTAAAGAAGACTGGGATAAAGCTGGACTAGAAAAATTATTACTACAAGCCTATGTACAAGAAGATAGAGAAATACGTTTTAACAAGATATTATATGCTAGACATAGGTTCTTTTACTTATTAAGTATTTTTCTCATTGTTACAAGCTTGTTGTTTTTCCCTTTGTTCGGTGAGCTGTTATGGGAGAAATGTAGTAGATAGTTGCAGCTTTTAGACAGAAATTTAAAGTTTAAAGTTTTAGATTAAAGTATTGTAAATACTAATAAAGTGAGTTTAGGAGGAAAAATAAAAATGAATATTTGGCATGATTTTGACAAGAACAAGATAAAAAAAGATGATTTCTATGCTGTGATTGAGATTCCTAAAGGCAGTAAAAAGAAATATGAACTTGATAAAGATACAGGATTAATGAAATTAGATAGGATTCTTTATACGTCGACTCACTATCCTGCTAGTTATGGTTTTATACCAAGAACATATGCAGATGATGATGATCCACTAGATGTTTTAGTTTTATGTCAAGAGGTATTAGACCCTTCAGTCCTGGTTAGATGTTATCCTATTGGTGTAATCAGAATGGAAGACAGTAATGAGGTTGACGATAAGATTATTGCTGTACCTTTCTATGATCCTAACTGGAATATATTCAATGACGTCAGCGAGCTACCACCACATATTACAGAAGAAATTATTCACTTCTTTAGAGTATACAAAGAACTAGAGCATGATGAACATACATCTTTATCTGATGCTTTATCTAGAGACTTTGCGGAAAAAGTTATAGAGAAATCTATTGTTAAACATTCAAAAGTCTTTCCAGAATATCTGTAGGTAATGATTTTGATTTTGAAAATGGTGATTATAGATTAGTAATTTGCTATGTATTACAAGACTAAAACAAGTTTGTGTTTATTGTGACAATTTATTAATCAAAAGTTTGTTTTAAGCTAAAGTCAAATTGTTAAACTTATATGAGAGATTCATATTTTGAGAGGTGCGCATATGACGAAGATTAAAACAGATCCAGATCGTGAATTAAATGGCTTTACTCTGAAAACACACTATATACCTGGCGCAAAGATAAGAGATGCGAGAAGAGTACAGGTGCTTTTGCCAAGATCTTATGAAAATGACAATAAGCAAAGCTATCCTGTGATTTACATGTTTGATGGTCAGAACTTGTTTTATGATCAAGAATCTTTTAGTGGGATAAGTTGGAGAGTGTCAGAAGCGTTGGCACACTATCCAGATTTGCCAGCAATGATAATTGTTGCAATAGATAATAGCATTGATAGAATTAACGAATATTCACCATGGCAAATAGAGTCAGACCTTAATTTCCCTGATGAACATCAAGGTAAAGGTGGTGGCGGAATATATCACGCCGATTATATTGTTGATAAAGTTAAATCTTTTATAGATGAAAATTATAGAACTAAAAAAGATTTTGAACATACAGGTCTAATAGGAAGCTCCTTGGGAGGAGTTATGACGGCCTATATGGGTATTGAATATGCAGATATATTTGGTAGTTTAGGTGTATTTTCTTTAGCAAATCAATTGTTTAAGAATGCTTTTTCAGCGTTTATTTCAAATAAGAATGTTTCTAAAGATCAAAAAATATATATTCAAGTCGGAACAGAAGAAGTTATCACAAATGCAGGTAATGATGAGAATGCAGCTAAGCAAGACTATTTAGATTGTAGTATTTACTATCAGAAACAATTAATTGCCCATGGTGCTGATGTAAAAAATATAGATTTTAATGTTTATATCGGTGAGAAGCACAATGAAAAATATTGGGGAGACCATTTGCCAGAATGTTTGAGATTTATGAGTGCGGATTGGTAGATTGATAGTATAATGTTTGACAGTTGAATTAGGAGAAAAGAAAAAATGCATATTTCAGAAAGGTTTGAACACGTAAGTGTACTATTAGAAGAATCTCTGAAAGCCCTAAATATAAAACCTAGTGGCGTTTATATGGATGGGACTGTAGGAGGTGCAGGGCATAGTAGTGAGATTTTACGTGCTCTAGGTAAAGGTGGTCTATTAATCTCACTAGACAAAGACCAAGATGCTTTAGATACAGCTCAAGAACGTTTATCCAAAGTTGATAGCCCTGCCGCTTTTAAATTAGCTCATGCCAACTTTGCTGATTTTGCAGATGTTTTACGTAGTGAAAGCGTAGATGGTTTAGATGGAGTTCTCTTAGATCTTGGTGTATCCTCCTGGCAAATTGATGAAGCAGATAGAGGTTTTTCATATATGAAAGATGGACCTCTAGACATGCGTATGGATAGAAGCAAAGGAGAATCAGCTGCAGAACTTATCGCAAGAATTGATTCTACAGAATTAGCTGATATATTTTTCAAATATGGGGAAGAAAAAAATTCTTATAGAATAGCAAATTCAATTGTAAATTATCGAGATAATGTTGGGCCGATTAATACAACCAAACAACTTAGTGATATTATTACAAAGGCCCAAACCGCTAAGAGCAGACGAGAGAAACAACACCCGGCGAAACGTTGCTTCCAAGCTTTGAGAATTTATGTAAATGGAGAAATGCATGATTTAGATAAATTCTTAACGGAAATAATAGATTATATGAATCCAGGTGGAAGAATCTGTATAATAAGTTTCCATTCTTTGGAAGATCGCTTGGTTAAGCAGAATTTTAGAAAGTGGGAAGATCCTTGTGTATGTCCTCCGAATTTTCCTTGCACATGTGGTAAAGAAGCATTGGGAAGAGCATACCCAAGAAATGGAGTTGTTGCAGATGAGGAAGAAAAGTCAATAAACCCTCGTTCCAAGTCTGCTAGATTGAGAGTTTTTGAGAAGTATTAGTATTTATTCATATAAAGGAGCAAAATACATTTCAAAAATTTATACTTGTTTTTGGTATTTGGTATATTGAATAGCTTGGAGAGAAAATGTCACAAGACTTTTTTAACATAGAAGATATTTTAAATAATGATAGAAATAGGTCCAGATCTGGTAGAAATAATGGCTCTAGTTTTAATAATCTGTCCAGAAATAATTTCAAGAATACTAGACAAGATAATCCAGAGAAAAGAACGTATCCGAATTTTGACTTAGGGAAATCTAAAACCAAAGAGTTTAACGCAGATCGATCTTATAATAACAAGTTCAATAATTATGACTTAGAAGAATTGAAGAATAACAACTTTAATTTTGACAGGTCTAGAAATAGAAATAATTCCAGAAATGTAGATGTTTACTACATGGATCAAGATGCTAGTAGTGAATTTATTAGTGCGATAGATGATAACAAAAAACAATTTTATGATCCTAAACCACGTAAAGGCCGTAAGTTATATGGTGATGATCTTTATAGCAGTCAAGAGTTAGAGAAGGCTCCAGAGCTGGTAAAAGTTACTCCAATTACTGAAGAAAAAAGCAAAACTAAGAAAAATATTGCCAGCAGAAGAAGTAGTTTCTTAATTTTTGCTGTTGTGGTTATTTTTATTTTTTTCATTACCTTGATATTTTTGCTTTTGAATCAATCGAGAGTGATGGAAGTAAGTTATGAAAATGCTGCGATAAAGAGCCAGATTGCACATTTGGAAAAAGACAATGCAGAAAGAATTGAGAGACTTGCAAGAGAAGCAGATTTAAATGATATTGCCAAAAAAGCCTCTAGCTTTGGTTTTCAAATTCCGAATCGTCAGCAAAAAGTTGAAGTCAAAGATGACAAGCTAGATCAAGTGATTTACTTCGATGAAAATAATAATGCCATCGGAATAGTTAGTAGCGAAGTTGATATGGATTTGGTATTTAATAATATTGAAAATTATATTATAGAAAAAGAAAAGTCCAGTGCAAACTCTGTAAACCAAGGAAAAAAAGATGAAACAGAAGAGATGACTGAATCAGATAGCTCAGAGCAAAATATTGAATCGAATGCTGAAAACAAGACAGAAGGAGAAAATAATGAATAATAATGATTTTAAACAAGAGAATACTCCTAGACGTCTTGTTACCAGATCCGAATTTAGAAAGAATATTCGTGAAATAACTGGTCAATCCAGAAAAAATATGAAAATTCAGACGATTTTAATCTGGGTAATTCTAATACTTCTGGTTATTAGGACTTTGGTGTTGTTTTTTAACCTTGCTATATTAAATAACAAAAAATACACCGAATTGGCAGCAAGTACACATTCAGAGCAGTATAAAATTTATCCTGAAAGAGGAAACATTTATGCCGCTAATGGTACTGAAGTCGCTGTTTCTACTTTTACTTATACAGTTGGTGTAACTCCAAAGGTATTTGGACCAAATAGATTCTCTGAATATTCCGATGATGAGGTCATAAATCAAATTTCTGAAATATTGGAAATTGATTCAAAGCAATTTAAACAGAGATTAAAAGATAACGAAGATGCTGCCTATATGGTTGTTAAGAAAAATATCAATCCGGATATGAATGACAAATTAAAGGCTTTTATCAATAAAGCTAGAGTTACAGGCATTAGACAAGATGCTAATCAAGCTCGCTATTACCCAATGGGGGATTTTGCCTCATCTATTATAGGATTTGCAAATAAGCAGGATCAGCAGCTATCTGGTGTTTCTGGTATAGAGCTGGCATATAATGATATCTTGAGTGGTAGCCCCGCTTACGTGTACCAAGAAGTTGATAATTATTGGAATCAACCTTTACCTGGAACGCTCAAAGCCTCTGTCCCAGAAGTAAAGAGTCAGAATCTTAGATTAACAATTCAAGAAGATTTACAACTTTTTGTTGAGGAAGCGGTGCAATATTTGCATGGAGCAACCAATCCTTTAAATGGTTCTCAAATATTGGTTCTTAATGCAAAAACTGGTGGAGTTTTAGCTTATGCTAATAATTTGAGTTATAACTTAAACGAACCTTATAGTGCGCCCAAGTCAATTGATCCTGAAAACTGGGACCCATTAAATAATAAAGAGCAACTCGATTTTACAACTGGTACTGTTTGGTCTAATCAAGCTATTAGGTATCCATATGAAGTTGGATCAGTTATTAAACCTTTTGTCTTAGCGATGGGACTAGATGAAGGTGCAGTTAAACCTGGTGAGCAACTAAGTGATGATCCTATTACTGTAGATGGATGGACTATGAGTTCTTATGATGGTAGAAGTCGTGGCATGTTAACAATTGAAGAGACCATTTGGGATTCACGTAACCCTGCTTTTGTTAGAATTGCAGAACGCATGGGAATTAGTACTTTCTACAGTTATATTAATGCACTAGGTTTTAAGAGTATAACTGGAGTTGATTTACCTAATGAAACCTTGGGCCTATTTCATCAGAATCCACAAGAAATTGATATGGCGGTTACTGCTTTTGGTGAGCAGGTTACAATGACTTTAATGCAAGAAGCACAAGCTTATTTAACTTTGGCAAATGATGGGCAACTATTGGTACCACATATTATTGATGCTATTGTTGATAAGAATAACAATATAATTAAAAAATATAATCCAGAGGTCAGAAGACAAGTCTATTCTGCAGAATCGGCAAGTTATGTACGTCAAACTATGATTGGAGTTGGTAGATATGGTACTGCTAAAGCATCATATGTTCCTGGTTACGAAATTGCTTTCAAAACTGGTACGTCATCTCGTGCAATTAATGGTTCTGAAGATGATAATATTTTTACATTGACAGCAGTTGCAATTTTACCTGCAGATAATCCAGAATACATTGTTTTAACAACGACTCATGATGTTGAATCGCCAATTTCAAATATTCCTCACATTACTACTGGTAATGTAGCTAGATATTTAATCGATAGAGATAATATCCAAGGTAACTATAAGGCATATGATTATAATCATATGTTTAGACCAATTTATGTGCGCCAAGCAATAGGAGACACGCCTCGTAATGTTGCATATTATAATGCTTTTACTGGTGGTAAAATTGTAAAAGATGAGTCAACTGGGTGGAATGACATAATTCAAAGTCAATATCCACTTCCGGGCGTACAATTATCAACAGATCAGGAGGTTTGGGTTTCTAATAAATATGGAGTTTTGCCAGAGAAATATGTTGAATTACCAGATTTTACTGGCATGACAGCCCCCGAAGCTAAGAAGTTAGCAAGAAGCTTAAATCTTAATTTGAGCCTACAAGGATATAATAGGGCCGGAAAAGTTACATCTCAGTATGTGATAAATTCTGATTATGCCGGCGGATCAGAACCTGGTGCTAAAGTAAGAGAGTATACCGCAATAACCTTGTATTTTGAAGGAACAGATGCACCAGGACCACGTGAGGATAATTCTCTTCATTATGGCTATAGTGATGGTAGTGGGGGATATTATGGATATTAAGTATTGTTAATATTGCGATACGATAAATATGAAATAATACAATTAATTTTTAATAGAGAAATAGACGAGAAGATGCGAAAAAAATTTAACTTACAAGAGATAATAGACGTTATTGGAGCTGAGACTTTTGCTTTGGGAAAATTGGGAAAAGCTCCTAGCGATTTTGTAATAGAGAATATTTCAACAGATACTAGAGAAAGACTAGATAATGCTATTTTTATTGCTTTGATAGGTGAAAAATTTGATGCTCATAATTTTTTGGAAGAGGCTATACAACAAGGTAATAAAGTACTTGTAATTTCCAATAGAGAACTAGCAAAAAAATGGTCAGAAAAAATAACTGTTCTATTAGTAAATAATACAACAGCGGCACTATTAGATATTGCGGGGCTTTATCGAGATAAGTTGAAAACTGAAGTTATTTCTTTAACTGGCTCTGTAGGTAAAACAAGTACTAAAGATTGCATTGCTCAGGCTCTTGGAAGCTCTGCTGAAGTATATAAAACAGCCAAAAATTTGAATAACAATTTTGGAGTTTCTTATACTTTGCTAGATATCCCAGAAAATATCGATTTTGCCATAATTGAAGTAGGTATGGATGGTAAGGGTCAAATAGAAGAGTGTGCGAAAGCAATAAAGGCGGACCTAAGTTTAATTACTAATATTGGTACATCTCATATCGAGAGACTGGGTTCACGTAAAGATATATTACAGGCAAAATCCGAAATTCTTACTGATGCTAAATCTGAGGCACCTCTTCTCATAAATGCAGAGGATCCATACTTATTAACTTTAGCAGATGAAGTTAAGTCAGAACGTGCAGTAATCTTTTTAGATACAAACGGATTAAGCCAAGGAATTAGGAGCGTTTTGGCAGAAGATGCTGATTTGCCAATAGAAGCTAATGAAAATAGTATAAATGGATTAGCAGATGTAGCATTTGAATGCGGAAGATTATTAGATAAACAAGCAAAGAAATTTGGGAAAAATATCTCTGGTACACGATATAAACTTAAGAACTTAAAGATAGAAGCTGGTGGAAGTAGTTTCGAAATTTACAAAAAAACTGGCGGCTCATCTGATGGGTTTAAGCTTTTAATTGAAATAAAAGTGCCAACTCTTGGACCGCAAGTGACAGAGAATATATTATTTGCTGTTGCAGTGGCTGATATTTATGGTAGAGATCTTGAAAAAGTTAAATATAGTTTTGCTGATGGCTTAAATATAAGTTCTGGACGCCAAGAGATAAGTAAGATAAAGAACCATAATCTTCTAATTGATGACAGCTATAATGCAAGTCCAGAATCTTTAAAAACAGCTTTTATCTTAGTGGATAAATTGCGAGAAACATCTGATTACAAGAAAATTATAGCTGTTATTGGTGGTGTTAATGAACTGGGCTCTTATAGAAAACAGCTACACGCTGATATTGCCGCCGCATTGGCTAATAGCAAGATAAATGAAGTTTATTTAATTGGTCCTGAAGCAGAGCATATGAGCAAAATTATTACAGATAAAAGTCCGGAAAAAGTTGCTAAGGTTTTTACTAGTAATGAGCAAATCGAAGAGCATTTATTAAATCAAGACATAAAAGACAGTATAATTTTATTTAAAGGTTCAAGAGGTTTTGCCTTAGATGAAGTAGCAAACGCTTTTAAAAATAATTAGATGCTTAGAAAGTGAAGAGGAGTTTATAATGAGTGAAGTTATGAAAATTTGTGCAGCTTTAATCTTAGGATTTATAATTGCTGCGGTAAGTGGTAGATTTATTATTCCACTATTAAGAAAATTTCAACTAGGTCAACATGTTAGAGGAGATGGCCCACAAACACATTTAGCTAAAGCCGGTACTCCAAGTTTTGGTGGCTTTATTTTCTTAGGATCTTTTTTTGTATTATCTATAATTTATCTAATTCTTGACTATAATCCAACGGTGCTAATGATTACTTTATTTGTTTTAGCTCATGCCATAATTGGTTTCGTAGATGACTACTTCAATATT
The DNA here is from genome assembly GCA_947253875.1 of uncultured Fastidiosipila sp. Classification (GTDB taxonomy): domain Bacteria; phylum Bacillota; class Clostridia; order Saccharofermentanales; family Fastidiosipilaceae; genus Fastidiosipila. The sequence continues at coordinate 11,818 of CAMYAM010000007.1, forward strand.
AAAGTTAATAATGATGGACTTGGTGATGGACAAAAAGCTTTACTCTTATTAATTGTCCAAATGATATTCGTATTTATTTTTGTTTACGGATCAAATAATCCAATTACAATTGCAATGCCTTTTGGATGGAATGCAATTCAAGTTGAAGGTGTTTGGAAGTTTGTTTATGCCTTGTTCTTGATTTTCTACTTTTTTGCTTGTACTAATGCTGTAAATATAGTCGATGGTATAGACGGTCTAGCAAGTTCAGTGACAATAATAACATTAATATTCACTGCAATTACAGGCTATATTACATATAAAGCTAATAGCAATCCAGGTAGTATGGCATTGACTTTAATTAGTACAGTTATGATCGGTGCGCTTTTTGGATTCTTGATATACAATTGGCACACTGCGAAGTGTTTCATGGGAGATATGGGTTCACTAGCTTTAGGGGCTTTGGTATCTGCAATATTCTTGTATTTAGATATGCCATGGGCATTTATTTTTGCAGGGATTATATATGTAATTGATATTGCGACTGTGCTCTTGCAAACTGCATATTTCAAGGCAACAGGTGGCAAACGTATTTTTAGAATGACTCCTATACATCATGCTTTTGAGCTAAGAGGCTGGAAAGAGGAGAAAGTTGTTCTAAGTTTCACTGCAGTTCAATTAATCGGAGCTGTTTTGGCAGCGTTGATGATTTGGCCTTTTGTTTAGTCGTTATATAATTATTGCAATAGATCGAAATGCTTGGAATAAGTTGAGATAATATTACGGAGAAAAATAATGGAGAGCAATGTAGGAAAAAGAGAAAGACTGATAGAACGTTCAAAGCGAAATTTGAATGACTCTCGTAAGTGGCAACAAACCAATAGTGTTGATACGACAATAATTATTGTTGTAGTGTTAATGTTAGCTTTTGGTTTGGTTATGCTTTTCAGTGCAAGTATGTCTGACTCTATTATAGAGAGCGAAACTGGTACAAGTTATTTAGTAAGACAATTGGTAGCGAACATTATTGGAATAGGCTTTATGGTTTGGTTGAGTAAATTTAACCTGAAAATGTTTGATCGTTTAGCTTTTGCAGGCGTAATTTATATGATTGGTGTAATATTACTATTCTTGACTTTGTTTACCCGACCTATAAATGGTGCTAGAAGGTGGCTATCTATACCTATATTTGGTACTTTCCAACCATCTGAGTTTATGAAAGTTGCTATTGTATATATTATCGCTTGTTATGAGTCATGGTTATTTAAACAGAGAGCAGCAGGTAGATTTCAGAGAGAGGCAGGACTTAGAGGTGCTTTGAAAGATGCTGGCTGGGATATACTTATACCAGCTTTGATTGTTGCTGTACCTGTAGGTATCATGTCACTACAAACTCACATGTCTGGTATTTTTATTATCCTTATGGTTTCTTTCGCAACACTCTTAGCTGCAGGTTTACCTTGGAGAAGTTGGTTAACAGCTGCGGTCATTTTAATAATTTTCATAGCTCTATTTGCATTATTTATTTTTAGTATCTGGGACTTTTTGCCTGAGAAAATTACAGGTAGATTTGGACATGTCTTTACTCGTTTGGATATCTTTACAGGCGATAGTACAGTTACTGCGGATGAGGCTTATCAATCTAATCAAGCTTATATCGCTATTGGATCAGGTGGTTGGACTGGAGTAGGGCTTGGTCAAGGTAAACAAAAAAATCGTTACCTACCTGAAGTTCATAATGACTATATTTTTAGTAATTTAGTTGAAGAAACTGGTTTTATTGGTGGCTTAGTTGTAATACTTCTATTTTTAGTATTTTTCTTGTTGGGAATGAGAATCGCTCATAAATCTAGTTCAGTTTATGCTCAGATAGTGGCTACAGGAATATCAACATTGATAACAGTTCAAGCGATGCTTAACGTTGCCGTTAATGTAGGAGCAATTCCACCAACAGGTATTTCGTTACCATTTTTTAGTTATGGTGGTACATCTAATATGTTCTTCCTTATAGGAATTGGACTCTTACTTAATGTTTCCAAATTTGGAGTAAGAGAGGAGTTGTAAGATGTCTTACGAAGTTAACAAAGATCAACTCAGAGCAGCACAGTTAGAAACACTTGAAAAACTATCTAAAACGAGACCAACTATTCTTATAGGAGCAGGTGGTACAGCAGGACATGTTAATCCAGCTTTAGCAATTGCAAGAGCTTTGTCAAAATTAAATCCTAATTTCCAAATTGTTTTTTGTGGAAACGGTGGTGAAATAGAAGCTAGTTTAGTTGGCAAGAGTGAGTTTGAATTTTATTGGATGGAAGCTTGGGGATTAAATAGTAAAACAATAAAAGGTTATATAGAAACATCATTGATTAATTCAAGAGGATTTAGACAAGCTAGATCCCTACTTAAAAAGTTAAATGTTGTTGGGTGTATTGGTGCTGGTGGTTATGTATCTTTCCCTCTGCTTCTAGCTGCAAGAAGAAAGAAGCTTAAGTATTTTTTGCATGAGCAAAATGCTATTCCAGGCAGAGCAACCAAGGTTTTCAGCCCAAAAGCAAGTATAGTTTTCACAAGTTATGCGGAAACAGAGAAGCTTTTACCTAAATGCAAAAAAGTTGTTTTTAGTGGAAATCCAGTGAATGAGAAATTTTTTGAACAAGATAAAGTTGAAGCCAGGAAGAAACTGAAAATTGCAGATGATGAATTCTATATTTTGGTTACAGGTGGCAGCTTAGGAGCAAAAACTTTAAATGATACATGTGTTAAGCTCGCTGCTAATGTAGAGGCTAGATCCAATGAGTTAAAGCAAAAGATTAAAATGCATTTAATTAGTGGTAAAGATAGATATGAAGAAATTAAGGAGAATTCCCTTTCTCAAGTGAGCGTTTTAAAAGTAAGTGATTATAGTTTTGATATGCCAGAAGAAATGGCAGCTGCTGACCTTGTGATTTCTAGAGCAGGAGCCGGGACATGTGCGGAGCTACAGGCGCTAGGTAAACCAAGCATATTGGTTCCATATCCTTATGCAATTAATAATCATCAGGAATATAACGCAAAGGTTTTAGTAGACAATGGTGCAGCATTCAAACTAGATGACTTAAACATGAAAGTTGAAGATTTAGAAAATATTATTTTAGATTTAATGAATAATCCAGATAAATTAGTTAAAATGTCAGAGAAGGCAAAAGCATTTTCACCAGAGAATGCAGCTAGTATAGTTGCAGAAAATATTAATAAAGAAATAAGTAAATAAAGAGGTAAAGAAACTTGGACAAGGCTAGAAAAAACAATAAATATATTTGGGTATCTTTGCTTGTAATTATTCTTGCCTTAATAATTGCTGCAATAGCTATTTTGCCTCAATTTTACATAGAGAAAGTGATCGTTAATGGAGCTAGAAAGTTAGATAGTGAAAGAATAATAGCATCTACAGATATTAAGAAAGGGCATCATCTTTTCTCATATATTTCTGGTAACCCAGAACAAATTTTAGGGTTTAGATATGGAAAGATTGAAGATAAATTAAAAGAAGATAATCCTTACATAGAAGATGTTAAAGTTCGTGTTAGCTATCCGTATACAGTTAATATTAATGTAAAAGAAAGACTTGAAGTTGCATACGTTAACAGTAAATCTGAATATTTAGCAATAGACAAGGAGGGCAAAATCCTAGCTGTTTTAAGTGAAAGACCGAATGGTGCAGCCCCTATAATTACTGGATTGAATTTAAATCGCCATGTTGTCGGTGAGAATGTTTCAGTAGAAACTATGCGACACGTTAAACGTTGTCTAATTGTAATGAATATTATTTTAGAAACAGATAAGAATTCAATGGACAAGTACAAATTAGCAGATCAAGTTTTGGCATATAGATCTTATCAGTCTAATAGTTTATATTTGACAGTTAAGGATATGCAAGGTAAGCCGCTAAATGTGTTGATTAATCCAAGCGAGGAACCACAACAAGCAATTGCCTGGCTGAGAAAAACTATACAAAAAAATGTATTGGATAATTTGGGCGAAGGTGTTTTATCAATAAGTAAAACTCAGAAAGTATTTAATAAAAATACTAAACTACCTAAGCCAATTGAAGAATTATTGTTGCCAGAGACTACACATGAGAACATAATTACTAAAGAGTCAATCGATGCTAGTACTAGTGTTTCAAGTGAGACAAGTTCTACCAGTACAACTGTAACAGAAGAAAGTTCAAGCTCTTCTGAAAATGAAGATTAAAAAAAATAGGTAAAGTTAAGGGGAGATTACAAATGTTAATTGTTTTGGTTGCTATAATTGTTGGCTTAATAATTGGATTATTCTCAAGTTTTTCTTTACCTACTGTATATTACTCATACATTACTTTAATAATTCTGGTTTCCTTGGATAGCTTAATAGAAGCAGGAAGAGCTTTTTATAATAAAAATTTTTCTAATTCCTATTTTCTTTTGAAGTGGCTGAGTGACATGCTACTTGCAGTTTTATTCAAAGCACTAGGTGATGCCTTAGGTGTAGATTTAGCCATTCCAATTATTATTTACTTGGGAATGCGTATGTTTGATAACACGTCAAAGCTTATTAAAACATGGTATAAACGTCAGCGTCGTAAACGTAAAATTTTAGAGCTATGGATTAGGGACGAAGGTGAATCAACAGATTTGCCTGTTGAAGAAATTAATCCTGATACAGAACGTCAACAAAAAGTGGAGTATTTAAGATCAAAGGCTAAAAATTTGCGAATTGAAGCAGATAGTTTAGTAAGCGAAGCCGATATTCTAGAGGAAGAAGAGGCAATTGCGCAACTGCAAAATATTCGTAGACGTGAAGAACTTAAATTAAGCCTCAAAAATACTGCTGTAAGTGAAGTTAAAGATGTTAATAATGACAAAACCACAGATAATTTAGAATCAGGTGATGATATAGATGATAACGTCAAATTGGAGTCTAAGATTTTAAATGTTAAACCTATTACTGAAGCTGAGAAGTTAGCGAAAGAGTCAGAAGAAACTAATCAAAACTAATTTGTATAGGGCGGGGTTTGTTCAGACGTAAATAAGAGTTTTAGAATGTAACGAGATTATTTTTTATCTGTGTTGTATTAAAAACGACGTTTGTATTTCCAATATTAATTTAGTGGATTTATTGTTATTTCTAGAATGACTCTGTATATTACACATATTTAAAAAATATTGTCTAAATATTACGAAAATGAATTTTAATAACATTTAAACGCCGAACTTTAACCCATAATATTCAGAAAAAATAAATAATTCGCTTGAAAAGAAATAAGAGATAATTTAAACTTGATTTTGTAATTTAAATGTAATATTATTGAAACAATCAAAACGATTTCGAATTTAAATTATTCAAGCTATATGTGTTTGTGAAGGGAGATTTATAAGGTGGATACAAAAGCTAAGGCAACAAACAATCCAGTTGCAACAGATCGCAAAAAAGAAAATGCAAGTTCAGATTTTACACAAAAGGCTGTAATTAGAGCTATCGGTGTTGGTGGTGGTGGTTGTAACGCAATTAACAGAATGGTACTTTCTCAAGTTAAGGGCGTTGATTTTATTGCTATCAATACAGATAACCAAGCTTTGGAAATGAATGCAGCTCCTACACGTGTAAGAATTGGGGATAAATTAACTCGTGGTTTAGGTGCTGGTGCAGACCCTGAAGTGGGTGCAAAAGCGGCTACTGAATCAAGAGATGAGATTTCAGGCTTGCTACGTGGAACAGACTTACTATTTGTTACGGCTGGTATGGGTGGCGGTACCGGTACAGGTGCAGCTCCAGTTATTGCTCAAATAGCTCAAGATATGGGAATTTTGACAGTTGGTGTTGTTACAAAACCATTCCGCTTTGAAGGTGCAAAACGTTCAATCAATGCTGAAGGTGGTATCGAAGAATTATCTAAATATGTTGACTCCCTAATCGTAGTACCAAACGATAAATTATTAGATATAGCTGATGAAGATACAACTGTAGATCAAGCATTTGCAATGGCAGACCACGTATTAAGATATGGTATTACAGGTATTTCAGACTTAGTTTCTGTACCAGGATTAATCAACCTTGATATGGCTGACGTTAAACGTGTTATGACAGATGCAGGTATTTGTCACATGGGTATTGGTAGAGCTCAAGGCCCAGATAGAGTTGAAGATGCAATTGATGAAGCAATCCATAGTCCATTACTAGATAGTAATATTGATGGTGCCCAAAAGATCATTATCAACTTCACAGGTTCAAGCATGAAGATTAGAGAAGTTTCTGAAGCAGCTTCATTAGTTAGAGATTCAGCTCACCCAAGTGCAGACATTATCATTGGTGCTGTTCTAGATGAGAACTTAGATGATGAAATTATGATCACAATTATTGCATCAGGATTTGATGATAGTAATGAATTTGGTGCAGAAGTTAATACAGAAAGCTTTCGTACAATAGGTTCAGCTGTAAGAAATGAAGAACTAAATACAGATTTCGCAGTAGATAATCATCGTGAGCGTTCAAGCTCAAGACAAGCTTCAAGAGAAGAAAGACCAAATTTACGTAGAGAAGAGTACACTCCTTCATACGAAACAAATTACGAAGATCCTTTCCCAAGAGAAAGAAGAAATACAGAGCGTAGATCATCATACAGAGATGCTGCTTATAATGAAGCACCATACCGTGAAGCACGAAGAGATGAAAGAGAAGACTTAGGTAGAAACGATTTCCAAACTCCAAGATATGATGAGAGAGAGAATAGAAGTCAACAAAGAAGAGAGTCAAATAACAGAAATCAAAATAGCAGAATTTTGCCATGGTTATTTAATGAGGATGAAAAGTAAGTTATTGCTCTTTTTAGAATGAAAAATAAGCCTAAAATGACTTAGAAGATAAAGAGTATTGAGAATATGAAGTGTCCGCATTGTGAAGTTAACGAAGATAAGGTTATAGATTCTCGACCAAGTGAAGAAGGCGAGACTATTAGAAGAAGACGTGAATGTCTGTCTTGTGGATGTAGATTTACCACTTATGAAAGAGTAGAAAAAACCGAATTAATAGTGGTTAAAAAAGACGGAACACGAGAGATTTTTGACAGAGACAAAATTCTTAATGGTGTTGTCCGAGCTAGCATGAAGAGACCTGTAAGCTCACAACAAATTAATGATTTGGTTAGTAGAGTTGAAGATAGGGCACGGAATCAGTTGTCCGGTGAAATCCCCACAGAGACTATAGGTAATTGGGTGATGGATGAACTGAAAGAACTTGATGATGTTGCATATGTCCGTTTTGCCTCTGTGTATAGACAATTTAAGGACGTAACAGAGTTTATGAATGAACTTAAAGGGTTCCTAGGTAAATAAAGCTGATTGCTTAAGCTTCATAAATTAATAAAATAACAAAATGGTTGTCTTTGCGGAGGCAGCCATTTTTTATGTTGATTTAAGCTATGCATTAGGAATAAGCTTCGATAGAAAAGTATAAAAAAATAAACTGATTAAGCAATCTTAATCCTTAATTTTGGTGATGCTAACAAATGCGTTGACTGCATTTTCTGTTGAGAAGATTTTTATGTAACATGCAAATTTTTAAGTCTAGCTTATGGTAAAATAAATTTAACCGAAAACACGAGGGAGCTCCTATGGATGAAATAGAGTATTTCATGAAAATCTTTGATAAAAATCAGGGGCTAAGGATAGAGAATCGTTCAATTATTTATTCAAGAAATCTGATCTGGATACATACAAAGAGGAATATGATCTTTCGAATATACTTAAGGCTAAACAACATTACAGAGAAAATATGGCCTTAAAAGTAGCAGAAGATGTTGCACCGTACGATGTGATGTAATTAATTGAAGATATTAATGAAGCAATAAATAATATAAGTTTATTTGATTTTTTGCGGGATTTAGTTTGCGTAGTTAACTATAATCCCGCTTTTCATTTTTAAATTACAAGTTTGAAATTACAAACTGTTAGTGATGCATTTGCAAACTTTCTCCCGCCTTTTCGTCACCCTGCACAAGCTCCAACCACAAAAATTGTGTAAAAAGTTGAATATAGATTTACCACTTTAAAATCCAATAACACTAAGTTACAATAAAACTATAACGAAGTTGTACGTACAAGTGTATTAAGTAAAGTAGAGTTGTGTATACAAGCACACAAAGAAAGAGGTAACTATGAGTAAGAAGATAGCTATCGTGGGAAGTAGTGGAGGAAACCTATATTCTCAAGGCGGTAATGATCCTAAAAAGTTATTAGGAGAAATTAAAACTCAAGCGGAAGCTGCAAATTTAGAACTTGGATATGTTCAATTTATTGCTGCTTCTACGTCATTTGATAACATAAGTTCAAAAGCACGAGTTGAGTTATATACACTAGATGATTATGGTGAAATAAGCATCTTAACATCAGATTCATTGGAAAGTATTAATGATAAAGTAAAAGAACTAGATAGAGGTCTTGCGGATTTAATCAAATCTGGTGATATCAATGGTTTAGTTTCAGTAAGCTCAGATCCAACAGATAATAACAAAGCCAGTATGGAAGCTGCTAAAGAAAAACAAATTCCTGTTGCAGGTTCTGGTGGTTCCTCAATGGGTGTATATGAGTCATCAGGTTGTAATGTAGTTTCATCTACAGGTACTACAGGTACAAATAGCAGAACAAGAGCTATAGCTTATATTTCTGCAATTGCAAAAAGTTTAGGTGAAAAATATAGACCACAAATAGGAACTGCAAGTTCAGGTGAAGCTGGCGGATCCGTATGGAAAAGAATTAACATTAGAGGAATAATGTTCTCTGCTATGCCTGCATTTATTGCTATGGCACTGATGATTGCTTTAGGCCAAATCAACGGAGTAAACGAATGGATTGTATCTGTTACAGGCAATGAGCATGCATCATTTAGTGCTATTAGTACTACGATTATTGGATTATTACCTATAATTTTAGCAGGTTTAGGCGCTAAGCAAATTTCAGGCTTTGATGAAGTTGGTATAGTTGCAGGTATTATTGCAGGTTCTTTATCAACAGGTGGAGGAGTCCTAGGTGGTTTAGCTACAGGTATTATTGCAGGTTTAATAGTCTACTATGTTGAGATGATTTGCTTGAGAAATAAAGTACCTACAACTACAAGTAATCTCTTGGCTGGCGCTTTGGGCGGACTGCTTGCAGGATTTATTGGTATGTTCTTGATTTCTCCAGTAGCAGCATTCTTAGGAAATGGAATTAGAAATGTAATTGATCAAATCTTAGCTTACAACTCTACATTAGCTGGATTATTTGTTGGTGCAGTAATCTGGTTCGCAATTATTGGTGGTGTATACCATGCAGCAATTTTGCCAATAGTGCTTTTAGAGATGGAGAGTACAGGATTTAGTTTCTTAGGTGCTATTGATCTTGTAGGTCTAGTTTGTGTTTCTGCAGGTATTACTTTAGCTAATATAGTTTTCCCACGCGAAAAAGGTGGAAGAGCAGCAGCTATACCAGGTTTTACTGTTAATATGTGCTTTGGTACATTTGTTGAAGCGGCATATCCATATATGTTTGGTAATAAATTAGTATTTATTGGAGCTATTATTTCAGCAGCATTGGGCGGTGCGATGGTAGGTATGTTTGATATCAAGAGTACTGCATATGTGCCAACTTTTGTAGCTCCTGGTTTAACAAATAATACAGCAGTACAATTGGTAATTACTATGCTAGTAACGATTGCAGTTGCCTTTATATTTACAAGTTGGGCAAATTTGAGGGCAAAACGTTTAGTGAAGTCAGAATCTAAATAAGTTAAAATTATTTAATAGAAAAGAGGCAAATATGTATATAAAGAAAGATATGGAGTTAAAGCTAGAAAAAGGAAGAGCAAAGATTGCTAAGGTGCTGAAGGATAATAATAACTTTACACTAATGTCTACTGGTATAACTGGAGATGATGCTCGCTTAGCAAAAGCTGTTACAGATGCTGGAGTTAAGATTTTAGAGCCTAATCACCCAGCGTTGGCTTTGGCTAGAGGATATAAGGGCGTAACAGAAATGGGTGAAGCTGAAAAGCTAAGACATGAGATAACAATTGCACAAATGGCAGAAGTTACTCATGGAGTCAGATCAGTAGTTCCTGAAGATGTTTTTATCACTGTAGGTTTTCCTGGAAGTTTTACAGAGCTTATGCCTGTGATCGTAACTGATGAGGATTTTAGAACAATATCATTGGCTGGAGCAGATTCAATTCATACACATAAATCAGATCTTACGGATATAGAAGAATGGGTTAAAACAGCTCATAGATTTGGCTTGAATGTGGATGCATATGTTGGTAAATCAACCGATTTACACCAATTTGGTGTACCAGCAGATACTCCAGAAGAAGTTGTTAAGGTTGCAAAAAGACTTGAAGAGATAGGTGTAGACTTTATTGGCTTGATGACTGGTATGAGTTATGAAGGCGTTGCGGCAGGAGAAATTCCGAATGAAATCAAAGAAAGATTGCAAGCTTTGGTAGAAACTGTAAAAGTTCCAACACTTGCAGAAGGTGGAATCAATTTAGAAAACTTCTCTGCATTTAAATCTACCGGAGTTAATATTGTTACGGTAGGAACTGCAATGGATGATATGGCTAGAATGGCAGTTGCAGAAGCAGCACGTAAATTCATGTCATTGTAATCTAAGTATTGAGTATAATAGAATATAGATAATAAAGAGTTGGTTCTGTAGGGCCAACTCTTTTTAATTAAAATAATAATTAAATTTAACAATGATATAATTTATAAAAAAAGTAAAAGTGATATTAATTATGGAAAATAATATTGGATATATATATCAAGATGTTTATAAAGATATATTAAGCAAAATATCAGATTCTACATTCGAGGCAGGAGAGCGCCTGCCAGGAGAATTAGAGTTAAGCAAACTTTATTCTTGTAGTAGAGCAACAGTTAGAAAAGCTTTGTCAATATTAGAACGTGAAGGTTATGTTTATAAAAAGCGTGGTCAAGGTACTTTTGTTAAAGTAAATAAACTTGATTACAACTTGAATTATTTAGAGAGCTTCACAGAACAGATGCTAAAGTCTAAAAAAAATCCAGCTAGTGAACTTTTAATGATTGAAAAAACGGATGATGTTGATATCGATGTAAAGCAAATTCTTAAATTGAATGGTAATGACAAAGTTTACAAGGTTAAAAGACTTAGATATGCGGATGGTAAGATAATGGCATACGAAATCACTAATATAAGATCAGATTTATGCCCTGATATTCAAAAGCATATTGATGACAAAAGTTCACTTTATGATGTTTATGAGAAGGTTTATGGATTAAAACTTAAATATGGCGATGTTTCTTTAGAAGCCATTTTAGCTGATGAAGATATAAGTAAAATATTAGATATTAAAATAAACTCTCCTGTTTTATTAATGAACTGTAATGTTTATTTGGAAAATGATGAACCTTTGTATCACGTGCTATGTTATTACATTGGTGAGCGCTATGTTTTTACAGCAAGACAATATAGATAAATTGTAATTAGTAATAAAATAATAAAATGCTTGTCTTTGCGGAGGCAGCCATTTTTTATGTTCCAAAGTCTGCTTATCTTTAAAATAATTTACCTCATTTATCAAAGTACATATTTTTACAGTGTATAATTAATCTATAACTATTTTAAAAAGATAAAACATATTTAAGATATGAGGTGAATCTATGTTGTATCCGAAACTTAGTAATTATAGGAATTTATTGAGTCTAGATGGTATTTGGAAATTTAAGTGCGATTTTGAGACTGAGAGTATTAATCCTGAACAAAAGCTAACAGATTATGAGTATATGGCTGTTCCTGGTAGTTTTAATGATCAAACTTTAGACTTGAAGGTTAGACAACACTCCGGTTATTTTTGGTACGAGACAGAATTTAACTTACCCAAACATTTTTACGATGAGAGAATAGTTTTAAGATTTGGTTCTGTGACTCACGAGGCCTGGATTTACGTAAATGGAAAAGAAGCCTGTCATCATAAAGGCGGATTTACGCCTTTCGAGGTGGAGATAAATGAGTTTGTTTTGAAAGAGAAAAATAGACTGACAGTTAAAGTCTCAAATATATTGGATTATTCAAGTTTACCGGTAGGCAACTATAGTGAGTACAGAGATGATTCTGGCAAGCTAATAAGAAAAGTTGATGAAAATTTTGACTTCTTTAATTATGCAGGGATTCATAGACCAGTAAAGATTTATACTACCCCTAGAGACTATATTGAGGATATAACTATTAGCTATGATGTTGATTTAGAAGCTAAAGTGACTGACGTCAAAACTAAAATGGCGATTAATGGAGATTTCGATGAAATAAAAATAGATATCCTAGATCAAGATGATAAATTAGTAGTTTCTTCATCAGGAATTGAAACAAGTCTGCAGATTGAGGAAGTGAATCTGTGGGAACCTCTGAATGCATATCTATATACTGCTCGAGTAAGCTTGATTAAATCTGAAGAAATAATTGATGTCTATGAAGAAGAGTTTGGAGTTCGTACTGTAGAAGTAAAGAATTCCCAATTTTTAATTAATGGTAAGCCATTTTATTTCAAAGGCTTCGGAAAACATGAAGATACTTATGTTAATGGTAGGGGTTTGAATGAGGCTTATAATGTCCTGGATTTAAAACTTATGAAGAAGATGGGTGCTAACTCATTCAGAACATCTCACTATCCTTATTCAGAGGAAATGATGCGCCTGTGCGATAAAGAAGGAATTGTTGTAATAGATGAAATTCCTGCAGTAGGTTTGATTCTTAATTTTGGATTTAATGTAGCTGCTGGTAATGAGGGCGAAAATACCTGGGTAGAGCTAAAGACAAAAGTAATGCATGAGCAAGTTATAAAGGAACTTATTTGCAGAGACAAGAATCATGCTTGTGTAGTCATGTGGTCTCTTTCTAATGAAGCTGCGGATTTCATAGATGGTTCATTGGAGTATTATAGACCGTTATTTGAATTAGCAAAATCTTTAGACCCTCAAAAGAGACCTTGCACCAATGTTTTAATAGGATATTCAAATCCTGATACTACTAAGAATGCAGAATTATTCGATGTTATTTGTCTAAATAGATATTATGGTTGGTATGGATTAACGGGTGACTTAGAGCAAGCAGAAAAGTTCACTAGAGAAGATTTGCAATTATGGGTAGATAAGTATCCGGACAAGCCTATCATGTACACTGAATACGGAGCTGACACAATTAACGGTATGCATAGTGCCTATAATGAACCTTTTAGTGAAGAGTATCAAATGAATTATTACAAAATGAATAGTAAGATCTTTGATGAATTTGATAATTTCGTTGGAGAACAGTTATGGAACTTCGCAGATTTCCAAACTAAGTTTGGTATTCAAAGAGTTATGGGTAATAGGAAAGGTGTCTTTACGAGGGAAAGACAACCAAAAATGGCAGCTACATACTTGGCTGAGAGATGGAATAGTATACCGGATTTTGGCTATAAAAAGTAGTTAAGAAAGTTGGCTAATAGTAAAAAAAGTTGTTAAATTTTTGAAAAACAAGGAAGATGTTTTCTTCCTTGTTTTTTTATTAAAATCTAAAAACGATCATAAAATATACTGCTAATGCTATTGTGAAGGTTATGCGTTTAAGTTGCCTTGAATTAACATAAAGTGTACATAAGGAACAATTTAATAGTAGTATTTATAGCTACTCGTTGGGAAAATTGTTGAAAATGCATCTAAAATGTATATAATTTAGGTGATTGTTGTGGAAAATAATTAAATTGACATTAATTGTTTCATAAATATTTTGCAAAGGTTGAAAATCAAAAAAACTATTATGCATCGATTAAATTAGATTTAATTATTAAAATTTTACTTATAGACTAGGAGGATATTGTATGAGTAAAAGACATAAACCTAAAATGATACATAAAGCTGCTGCAGTGCTTTTATCTTTAGGTATAAGTGTAGGAGGTTTAGCTATAGGGAATGGTGCAAATAAACTTTTAGCACAATCAGGAGGACCTTTCGCTGAGCCTGAGGAAGAGAATTTGAGTATTCAAGATAGCTCAATTCGTCCGAGAGATAAAAAGATAAGCCTAGATAAAATTATAAATTGGGAGCCGACCGGTGATGTGTATGATCAAATTCACAAAGCTTCAGTACCTCTAAAAAGTAGAGCTAGAGGAAACAAGGTAAACCCTTTGGCTAACCCTGATGCAAAAGTTATGTCACTGGCATATTTAAGTTCAGCTTCACCTGGTCATTCAGCAGTTGGTGGTGGTGATGAAGGTTTTAAAATTTATGCTTTTGATAACTGGCAATTGTTGGATAATATGGTTTTCTGGGATGGTGTTATTCCTAATCCTGAAGTAACAGATGCGGCTCACCGTAATGGTGTACCAATGTACGGTACGATTTTCTTCAACTGGGGTAGTGATGGTAGTATGGCTAGATTGACATTACAGGAAGACAGCCCAGGATCTGGAACTTATCCAGTAGCTAGAAAATACGCTGAAATTGCTAAATATTATGGATTTGATGGTTACTTTATAAATCAAGAATCTTCATACTCTACAGAGGGCTTCTATAAGTGGTTACAATATATGCACAAATATGCGGAGGAGATTGGATATCCAATAGAAGTTTCATGGTATGATGGAAAAGATGGTCTTTATGGTTCAGGATTGGTGAAAAATAATAGTGAAGGGTATTCAGCTGCAGATTCATTCTTCATGAACTTTAACTGGGGATCAGGACATGTTAACAATACAATAAATGCGTTTGAATCATCAGGTAAAAATAAATATGATGCATTTGCAGGTTGGGAACTTCAAAAGGGTGGTGCTTATAATACTCATCAGAAAAAGAGCACATTGATTGATCCTGCTACTAATATGACCAAACTTTCATTGGGACTGTTTGTTCCAGATACAATTCTAGGTATGTCAGCATCTGGTGAAGACTACCATGTACAAGAACAAAAATTCTGGGTAGGTCATACCAATGACCCTAGAACAGCTGATGACTCACAGGGTTGGAGTGGTATTGCAAGATTTGTATCTGATAAAACACCTATAACTTCAATGCCTTTTAGTACAGATTTTAATACTGGACATGGACACAAATGGTTTATAAATGGACAAGAGTCACTTGTTGCTGAATGGAATGGTAGATCAGTACAAGATGTTATGCCTACATGGCGCTGGATTATAGATAACTCGGGCAATACTATTTCTGGATCTTACGATTTCCAAGATGCTTTTAATGGTGGTACATCTTTAGCATTTACAGGTAGTGTTTCAGAAAATGGTACGAGCCAAATAAATCTATATTCAACTCAGTTGAACATGACTTCAAATAGCAAAATTGAAGTTGCCTTGAAAGAGAGTAGTGATCAAAAGGTTGAAGTAGGCTTAGCAACTTCAGCAGATTACACTGATTTACATTACTTTGAACTAAAAGCAGAGAATAATTGGGGATTAGCAAAAGCTGATTTAAGTGAATTAGCAGGTCAAACAGTATATGCAATTACCTTTAGAATTACAGGTAATAGTGGAGATGACAATTATAAACTAAATATTGGTCGCATAGCCTTGTATGATGATGAAACAGCTCCTGCAGCACCAAGTAATTTAGTTTTAGATAAAATTCAAATGACAAATAGTACTCAAGCAGAGGCTATAGTACATTTTAATAAAGTTGATGGTGCTAAGATTTACGAAGTGTATCAAAATATTAATGGAAACTGGCAAATAATTAATGCCTCATCTTCAAACTATGTTTATCTTCCATACTTAAGCAGAGGAGAAGATGCTTTAGGTACAACATCAGACCTTAAAGTTGTTGCTGTTGGTCACAATGGTCAAAGATCTGAGGACTTAATTGAAGCTATTGATTGGGGTATGGAAGTTGGAGATGCTGAAAAAGCAAAAGAAGATCCTGAAAACATTATGCCACTGGCAAGTATTTTGAAAGCTCCAGGTGGAGTTAATGCTGAGGGTGCAGCTAACATTCTTACAGGTACAATCAATAATACTTCAGATAAATGGTATAACAGAGGTCCTGCTGCGGTTGAAGTAAGATTAGATAAACCACGTACTATAGCAAGTTATGCCATAGATCATGCTGGTGCAGGTGGAGAATCAGTAGATGATGGCTTAATGAATACACCTGACTTTGATATTTATTATAAAGATATAGAAACTGGGCAATATGTTTTGGCTCACAGTGTAAGAAAGAATTGGGATCACGTAACAAGCCATATATTTGATAAACCTATTACAGCTCAAGATTGGAAGTTAGATGTTTTAAGAACAGATAATGGTAGTCCATGGGGTGGTTTGAGAATTTATAACTGGCGTATGTATGAAAAAGCTAAAACTTGGACAGACAATGTTCCGATGAATAGAGCTAAAGCCGTTGCAATTAGTGAAGGTATATATAATCTAGTATTTTCAAATGGTGAACCAGGAGCTGAATTATCTGTATACAAAGACAAGAATTTGAAAGAAAAATTAGCAAGCGGAACCATAGAAGAAGACGGTACATTAACAATTAAGAGTGTTAAGGCAGCTGGTGATACAGGATTACTTTACTATATAAGCAAAGCCGAGAATAAAGAAGTAAGTAATATGCTTAATTTGAGATATTCTAATACTTCTAAACCTGTTGAGATTACTAAGATGACTTTGAACACTGATGATATGCGTAAAATCTATAGAAAAGGTGAAAAGCTAGAACTTGATAAAGCAAGTTTAGATGTAAGTTATATAAATTATGATGGTAAAGAAACAAAAGAGACATTGCCATTAACAAACTCACATATATCAATTACAAAATACGATGAGAATGTAGCTGGTGAGCAAATATTAGAAGTTGCATTGCAAGGTAAGTTGGCAGGTAAGATTACAGTAGAAGTTTTAACAGATGAACAAATTTCAGAGAAGCCAATAGAGAGCTTAACCTTTGTCAAAAACCCAAGAAATGTTTATTCAGTTCGAGAAGAGTTTCCAAGAGACAATAATGGTATTATACAAATTGTAAGACAAGGTGGATTAAATGACGGTACTGTTTCACTAGATGCGAAAAATGATCAAGGTAATTATATTGTAGAGATTACAGGCTACGATCCCTTGAAAGTTGGAAATCAAGAATTAAGCTTCAGAATTGAGGATAAAGAACTTAAGTATATAGTAAGAGTTAATGGAGCTAATAAAGAATACTTGAACCAAAATATAGATAAATTAGCATCTGTTTTAGGAGAAACTTCTATTGATGAAGTGGATGAAGAAATTGTCGACAAAGCAAAGAACATTTTAAATGATGCTAAAAAAGTTTCTGCTGATGATTTAGCATCTCAACTATTAGTAAATGAGAACAGCCATAAAATTGAAGAAATTTACAAAGAGATTAATTCAATAGTAGGATTCTTAAAAGATTTGCCTGAAGGTGAATGTAGTGAATTAAAACTTAACAAAGATATGTTAGTTTTGGATAATATTAGAGATTCAGGTTATTGGTCAAGTTCAAAAGATTATGTATTTGACTCTAATGATAGTACTGAGTTCATGATGCATGACTCTGGTAATAGTATTCCAGAAAACGCTACCCTTACAGTTAATCTACCTGTAGCTATTAATATATGTGAATTGAGAATATTACAAGGAGAAAATGACAAACTAGATGAAGGAGTCATAGAGTACTCAACTGATGGTAAGGACTGGATTGAACTTGCCAAAGTTAGTGGAGAACGTGAGTATAATAATACAGATTTAGATCTTAAGATCAAAGCAATTCGTATTAGAAATACTAAAGAGAAAAATGTCTGGTGGAGAATTGCTGATATAACAATGAAGGGCTTCTATCAAAAAGATGGAAAAACATACAAAGTAAGTCCAGTTGATAATATTACAAAAACAGTGGGTGCTAGTGCAGAAGATGTATTGGCGGCATTTCCTAATAAAGTTACTGTAACTGATGGAGAAGGCGTTGAAACAACAGTTCAAGTAACTTGGAGTTTTGAGAGCGAATATAATGCTAAAGTACCAGGTAAATACACAGTTACAGCAAATGTTGAATTGCCAAATGGTAAAACTAAAGTTATTAAATCTATGGTTATCTTAGAGCCTAAGGAAGTTGAACCAGATCCACTACCTGAGCCACAACCAGAACCTGAAACAACCATAAACGTTGCGTTGAATAAAAAAGTTCTTGCAGAAATGGGTAAAAATGACAATGGACAAGATATTACAAGTTCTGCAGATAATGAAACGGCACAATATGCATTAGATGGTGTAGCCGAAACTAAGTGGTGTCCAGGTGGTAATACAACCAAGGGATGGTTTGTAATTGATTTAGGTAAAGAATACTTGTTAGATTCAGCCAAGTTTATAAACACAAGACCATTCGAACCTGGGGCAGGAGATGAATACAATACGGCTGCTGCAAATATTGAGATTTTAGTAGCAGAGGATTACGCAGAATCAGATTTGAGTACAAGAGATTTCTTGGATAATGATTCAAACTGGAAAACAATAGGATCATTCACAAATAACAAAGCAGATGAAGTTGAGTTTAAATTATTTGAAGGTTCTGAGAAAGTACCAGTAAGATACGTTCGTGTACATATTACAAATGCTGGCACACCGAAATGGAAAGCAGTAAGGCAAAATGAAGTTGAAATTTATGGTAATGAATATAAACCAGTAGATAAATCAGCTCTAACTAAACTGTATAGTAGCAACGTAGACAAAGATTTAGGTGATTACACAGAAAGCAGTGTTATAGTATTTAAGCAAGCACTTAAGATTGCAAAAGATGTAATTGATGATCCTAAAGCAAATCAAGAACAAGTAAATTCTGCATTGGCAAAATTAGAGAAGGCTATTGGAGAGTTAGAGTTAGCTCCTAAACCAGAACCAACCCCTAAACCAGAGCCAACGCCTAAACCAGAACCAACACCTAAACCAGACCCAACCCCAACTCCTAGACCAGTTGAACCAGAAGGATCTGATCAGACTGAGCCGGAAAAAGATAAAAATAAAATTAAATATCTAATAATTAACGGAAAAGAACAGACATTTGAATTAGGATCCAAAGAAGAGCTAGTATTTAGGTCAAATGGTGAGTTTGAAAACTTCGAGAATCTATTAATTGATAATAAAATTGTAGATAAAGAAAACTATACTGCAGAAAAAGGTAGTACAATAGTTAGACTCAAATCTAAGTTTGTAAATACTCTATCTAAGGGTAATCATGATATTCAATTTGCCTTTAGCGATGGTAGATCAGAAGTAACTAAATTTAATATAGTTGCTAGAGATAAATGGGTACCGAGTGTAGAGCCAGGAAAAGGCGTACAAAAGCCTAATAATGAAGCTAAACCTGGTAACATCAAACCTAATAATGATGCTAAAGTAAATCCTGATGCAAAGGTAGAGCCTAATGGTAAATCTAATGTAAGTTCAAACACTAATACATCAACTACAACAAGCTCAAATACAATAACGGCAACAAAAACAGGTGTTTCAGCAAATTCAGTTTATGTAGTCATGATTTTAGGTGTACTGGTACTAGCAGCTTTTGTTGCAAAGCAAAAATATATTAAGCGTTAAGACAATTTTATAAATAATAACAAAAATGCTTAAATTAACTAACGGGACTTCTGTCCCGTTAGTTTTTATTTATCAAATGGAATAATCGTAGTTAAATTATTCTGGGATTTTTAATTTACTTTATTTTTCTTCTTCTATTTTGTTTTTTGAATAAATATCATCAGCAATATATTCAGCTTTAAGACTGATGTCAAAAAGGGTCTCTAAAAGAGTAATGAAGTAGTCAATAACTACGTAGGCAAGTCCAGTTGATATAGCAGTAGTAAACGAAATCCAAAACTCTCCTTTGAAAAGAAAGAATATTGTAATTATTATTCCAATGCCTAAAAATATAAATTTAATTGCTGTATAAAAGTTTAATTTATCTTCCATGAAAATTACCTCCCATTAATTTTTTGTTTTATTATATCAAATATAGAAGAATGGTAAAGAAGTAATAACCATGCTTGATATGCTACACATAAGGAATATTTTTTACTTAAGGTAATATCTTTAAAAGTTTATAATATAGAGCTTATTGTTTAATTCATTTTAGCTATAATTATTTAGTATTTATTATTAGAACTGAGGGAGTTGGCATGACAAATACAAATAAAGAAGGAAGATTCCACTATGCGTGGGTAATACTTATTGTTGCTACATTAGTCTTAGGAGTATATGTGCCAATAGTAAATTCTCTTTCAAATACCTGGCAGCTTGCAGTCACAAATGATTTAGGGTTTTCTCGAACTAAATTTTCTTTTAACACTACGATTACTCAAGCAGTCGGAATATTTTTGGGCCCAGTTGTTTCTTATTTTTTGACGAAATATAATTTTAAACGTATTTGGAGGATTACAGCTTTAATATTTGCTGGAGCTGTATTTGGATATTCCATGGCTCAAAACGAATATCATTTCTATATATTAGCATTCTTTGTAGGTTTTGCTTATATAACCACAGCACAGATTCCTATGATGATGCTGATAAATAATTGGTTTAATGAGAAAAGAGGTCTTGCAACTTCTATTGCAGTGTCAGGTATTTCTGCAGGTGGAGCACTTTTAAGTCCAATGATTAGTGCACTAATTAAAAATTTTGGCTGGAGAAGTTCTTATCGCATATATTCGCTAATAATTTTAGTAATTGCAGTTCTAGCAGGCTACTTCTTTATACATCTGAAACCTGAGAATTTAGGTCTTAAACCATATGGATATAGACCTGAAGATATTGATGAAGATAGTAACGAAGATAATAATGACACTTCTAAAGATCATAAAGAAATGTATCTTGATAAAGTCAATGAAGTTGCAGCTCAAGCAGAAATTGAAACTGAAGCCAGTAAAGAAAAAATGAAATCATTAAATGTAGGGCTCTCAATATCTGCATCATTAACAACTGTTTTCTTTATTTCTTTATTATTAGGATCTGTTATGAACGGTTTAGCAAATGGTGCAACTTTACAGTTCCCACCAGCATTACAAGATGCAGCTGGTGTAGGTACTGCAGGTAAGGTTGTTGCATTGTATTTGCTTTTGGGTGTATTTGGTAAGCTTTTAATAGGTAGAATTGCTGATAAATATGGCATATCTATAGCCCTGGCATTGAGTTCAGCTGCGTTAGCACTTAGTTTTGTTTGTATGTTATTTGCAGATAAGACCTGGGGAGCCTGGGCTGTTGCTGTTGTTTTTGGTTTAGGTTTAGCTATAGGGACAGTAGTTCCACCATTAATAACTTCAACAATTTTTGATAAAAATATGTACGGAGAAGCTTATGGTTTCGTTCAGTCAGCTATGCAGGTTGGTGCTGCTTTTGGGCCGTTATTAGTTTCTGTAATTTATGATTATAGTGGTACTTACTCCTGGGCCTGGATAATTAATATTATTTTTAGCATATTAACAGGAATATTATGGATATTGGCACACAAACAGGCAAAGCTTTACGCTAATAAAGTTGAGAAATAGGAGAGATGTTAGAAGTAGGAGAGATGAGTTATGAATAAATATATGAGAATATTGGAAGACTTAATAAAAATAGAATCTGTAAATAATTATGAAGAGCTAGTTGCTGATTACATCTTAGATTTGTTTAAAGATTATGAGAATGTTGAGACTGAGACTGTAGTATCGTATCCAGGAAGAAATAATATTATTGTTAAGGTTAAGGGCAAAACTGCTGCTGAAGATAGTAAAATCTTTGCGTTTTCTGGACATTTAGATGTAGTAGCTCCAGGTGAAGGTTGGACTCACGGACCTTTCTCTGCGGAAGTAATTGATAATAAAATGTATGGCAGAGGAACTGCAGATATGAAAGCTGGTGTTGCAGCAAGTTTATGTGCAATTTTAGATATTATTGAATCAGGTCAAGACTTTCCTGGTGAAATTTGGTTCTTAGGAACAGTTGGTGAAGAAGTGGGTATGCAGGGCGCCTTGGACCTTGTTGAAGGCGGATATTTGGATGACGTTGATGCAATTATAATTCCGGAACCAACAAAAAGAGATGATGAAAATCAAGCAATTTTCGCCTCTAAAGGTTCAATAATGTACACAATTTCTGCTCAAGGCAAGGCGGCTCACTCATCAATGCCAGAACTTGGTATAAATGCAATTATGACAGCAGTAGATTATATTGATAAAGTGCAAGAACAATTTGATGAAGTTACAGCTGATCCTAACTATCAGAACAAAAATCTAGGCTCAACCATCAATGTGTTCTCTATGATTGAAGGAGGGATTCAAGTTAATTCAGTTCCTGATAAACTTGTTTTAAAAGGGAATACTCGTACAGTTCCTGAATTTGGGTCTAAAGAAGCAATTAAAATTTTTGAAGATGCGATTAAAGCAAATAATATGGATGATAGCAAGGCGAAGTTAAGTATTGAGTATGATCAACTATTAGATCCAGCAGAAGCTCAAAAAGATAATGAACTTATTCGCTCACTTATTGCAGCTGCACCTAATAAAAATGTTCAGGTTAGACCATTAATTGGTACATGCGAGTTATCAAGATATATAAATATTTCTGAAAAAATACAATTGGTAGTGTATGGACCTGGACTTACAAAAAATGCCCATATTGTAGATGAGTACGTTGAGTTGGATGAATATTTTGACACTATTGAGATATTTAAGAAATTGGCTTTGAATTTTTTGAGAGGTGAGAGTTGTAAATAATCTACTTTTTATGGAGTCATTGATTAATAATTAAAAAACACTCTAAAAATTTAGGAATTAAAAATGAGAAGTCACTACTAGCTAGTAGTGACTTCTTTTATAAATTTTAGCCGTTCTTAACAGCTTCTGTACCTAATTCAAGCATTCTTATTGCAGTATTTAGTTGCTCTCCTATTAAGTCAAATGCTGCATCTTCACTTAATACAGCTCTTGTCATATCTTCAGGAAGTTCACCTGCTACATCTGCGTCATAATCATCAAACCAAGCTTGACTTGAATAATAATCACTTAATTCTTGATATTCCTTATTACTTTCTTCATATTCATCAAGAGCTGCGTTTAATTTTTCTAAAACAGCAGTGTGCTTCTCTAATATGCTATCCATTTTTTTGATTCGTTTAATTCTTTCTTCGTTCATAATAAGCCTTCTTTCTTCGAAACATCCTAATTCTATGGAGGTTTTGTACTTATTATGATACAAGAGCTCAAATAAAACAAGATTAGTGTAAATTATTGTTGTCGGCATAATGCACAATAAATTTGAGCTGAAATTGTCTAAATGCAGAAAAGTAAAAGTTTAACTGCCAATAATTTGAAAGTTTTTGTTGGGGGGCGTACAATTTAAACAATCGATTTATACAAAAAAGCAAAATAAATCGGTAATTTTGAGGGAGGGTTTTACAAAATGTCAAAAATCAGAAAAGCTACAACGTTGACTTTATCCTTACTGCTAATGCTAAACGCTGTTGCTTGCTCTAATAACAATAATAGTAAGCAAGAAGTAACAGCAAGCACTGAAAAGGTAAAAGTTGACACAAACAATAATATTTTTTCTGCTGATCTTGATGATTACAAGGGCAGTGGAGAAACTTTATCAATGTATACCGTTGGTGGCGCACCAGAAGACCATGATAAAGTTTTCGCAGAGGTTAATAAATATCTGAAAGAACATTTAAATGTAAATATTAATCTTACATATTTCTCTTGGGGTGAATATGGAACCAACATGAATACAAAAATCAATGGTGGTGAGTACTACGATATGACTTGGGGACCAGATCTAGTTGGTGTTAATGAATTTGCCAGAGATGGTTTGTTCTATGACGTATCTAAACTTTTGCCTGCAGCACCTAATTTGAAGGCCCTGATTCCGGACACTGTCTGGAAAGGCGTAACTTTGGTTGATGGAAGCATATTCGGTGTGCCAACATATAAAGACTCATCAGCTACACAATATTGGATTTATGATAAAGAATACCTTTCAAAATCTGGTATGGATGAAAAGACAGTCCAAAATGTAAAAACTTTAGAAGATCTAGATCCAATTGTAGAAGAAATGAAAAAGAAAAATCCAGATACTAATCCTATGCTAATGACAAGTGCAGGTATCCAGAACTTAAATTATGACTATGAGCTTGTTGCTGGTCCTGGTCCTGTAGCTGTAAAATTTGGAACAACAGAAGTAGTAAACCTCTTTAAACAAGATGAAGTTAAGAGAAGATTTGAGTTACTTCATAAGTGGTATTCAAAAGAAATAATTAACCAAGATTTCGTACCATTTGGTGAATTAGATAACTCACAATTACACATCTGGGCAGCTCAAGGTTATCCTGGTGTTGGTGTTCAATGGGAGAGAAACCACAATGCTCCAATAGTTTCAGTACCAAGGTTAGGACCTATGTTTACAACAACAACAATTCAAGGTTCATATTGGACAATTAATGCTGCGGCAAAATATCCAGTTGATGCAATTAAAGTATTGGAAAGAATTAACGTAGATCCATATCTAAGAAACTTAATGGCATATGGTATTGAAGGTGAACACTACAAATTTGTTGATAAAGAGAAGAATATTATTGTCAAGACTGATAATGGTAAGTATGATCCACTAATTTATCAACAAGGACAGTTTATGAACCTTTACACAGTTGCTCCTCAAGTAACAGAGGCAAATGCAAAAGATTATCCTAATTTAAAAATTGGTGATCCAATCATGGAGCTTGCTAATCCAAATCAATGGCAAGAAGTCCACGAAGTTAATAAGAAAGCAGAAGTTTCTAAGTTGTTGGGATTCATTTTTGATCCAAGTAATGTAGAAACCGAGATTTCAGCATTAGGTAACGTTACATCTAAGTACTTTGAACCATTACACACAGGTAAGGGTAATACAGACGAGATATTGCCAAAGATGTTGCAAGAGATGGAACAAATTGGAATTGATAAAGTAATAAAAGAAGCTCAAAAGCAAATTGATGAATTTCTTGCAAAAAAATAATAAGAAATAATCGAATATAAATTTGACTAGCCTTGTAGAGTAGTTATTTGAAATACAGGGCTAGTGTTAATTTAAATGTGCGGGAGATATAAATGTCAAGGAACAAAGATCAATCTAAATTAATTGCAAAAAAAAATAAAAAGTGGAAATCAACTGATTTAGAGTTAGTTATATTAGGGTTACCTACCTTTTTGTATTTTTTACTTTTTATGTATTTACCTTTACCAGGTTTGCTATTAGCATTCAAAAACTATAGGCCTAAACCAGGTCATAACTTTTTCTACAGCTTGTTTACTTCGAATTGGGCAAGTTTAAAAAACTTTGAAGTGTTATTTAGGACACCAGATGCTCCAAAAATGATTTTTAATACTCTGTTCTATAATGTGATTGGAATCATGTTAGGAGCAATTTTACCGGTAGCTTTAGCGATGATGCTATCACAGTTACGAAGCAAAAAAGTTATGAAAACCACTCAAACAATGATGTTCCTTCCACATTTCTTATCTTGGGTTGTTGTAAGTAACATCGTTTATGCATTCCTTGCACCTAATAGAGGTTATGTAAATAATGTTTTGCTTGCAAATTCAAGTAAGCAAATAGATTGGTATAATACTCCACAATATTGGAGATTCATACTTATCTTTATGAATCAGTGGAAAAGTATAGGATATACTTCGATTATATATATGTCGGCTATCACAAGTATTGATAACTCACTATATGAAGCAGCCATGATAGATGGTGCAACTAAGTTTCAACAAGCCAGGTTTATTACAGTTCCACACCTAAGAAGAACAATTTCCGTAATGTTAATTATGAGCATCGGAAGTATTTTTTCTACAGGACTAGATTTATACTACTTAGTTCCAAGACAAGCATTCCCATTGTATGATACTTATATTACAGTTGACGTATATGTTTATAATTCAGCTACAAAAGCAGGTAATTTACCTCAAGGTTCTGCGGTAGGTTTTTTACAGTCTGTAATTGGATTCTTCATGGTAGTGGCAGCAAACCTTGTAATTAAGAAAGTGGACCCTGAGTCATCACTGTTCTAGAAGAAAGAGGTTGTATAATGAATAAAACAAAAAAAGGCTTAAGATCGGGATTAGAAGCATATAACAATATCAGCACTTCTACGAATATTATTTTTTCATTGATAGCTATAGTATTCGCACTGATGTGTTTATTGCCAGTAATACTTGCAATGAGTATTTCGTTTACTTCTGAAGCATATCTAAATGTTAACGGTTATCAATTTTTACCTGAAAAGTTTTCGCTAGAAGCATATAAGATTATTTTTGGTATTCAAAGTGGTATTCCAAGAGCTTTGTTTGTATCGGTTGTAACAACTTTTTTAGGTACAGCTTTAGGGATTTTTCTTAACTCAACTTATGCATATTTGCTTACACAAAAGAAATTTAAATTTCAAAAATTTGCATTAATATATATTTTAATACCAATGCTTTTTAATGGTGGTTTGATCCCATCCTATATGATTAATAAAGGATTCTTAAGATTAGGAGATACATGGACAGTTCTTATAGTATTAGGAGCAGTATCGTCATTCAATATAATAATTATGAAGACATTTTTTGAAGGTCAGCTAGGAGAATCTATATTAGAGCAAGCTGATATTGATGGTGCAGGACATTTTAGAAAATATTTCCAAGTTGTTCTACCTTTGTCAAAACCAGTGCTAGCTACGATTGCAATTTTCCTCGCCTTTGGATATTGGAATAGTTGGATGAATGCTTCATTGTATATCGAAAATCGACCAGACTTGAAGCCATTGCAAGCAATTTTGATGGAAGTTGAAAGAACAATCAGCTTCTTGAAATCTCCAGAAGGACAGAAGTCACTTGCTAATATGGGTGCTGACATCGTAAATATTCCAAGTGATCCAATTAGAATGGCAATTGTTGTAATTATTGTTGTCCCTATCGCATTAATATACCCATTCTTCCAAAGATACTTTACTAGTGGTTTGATGATAGGCGCTGTTAAGGGATAAAGCATGAGGTTTAGTGGTAGTTTGCTGCTTAACTGAATTGGTAATGATTTCAGTAGTTAAATAATAGAGGGGGAGATGTAAATTTATTCCTCCTCTATTTATTTTTTGTAGCGATTTTTTATAAAAATAAATATAAGATGTAATACAAAATGAAATTTAATAGATATGAGATGAAAAATAAAAAAGAGGATTTATGAGACTTTGGCATCAAGACTTAATAAAACATTTACCAAGACAGCAACTCCTTGGACAACATCGAGAGTGTGCTGCTTTGAGAGGGAAAGGTTGGGGCAAAAAGCATGATACTGTAGATTATGTTTTTTGCATTCACCATATCTGCTTTATGCGTATCATAAAATAGTAATGGAAGAAATGGAATGCCGAGGCTATGAACCAGCTTCAGAGTGGAAAAATAAAAATTATCGTGGTAAAGCTTGCGCTCCATATAAAGATTTAGAAAAAGTAAGTTTAACTCAGCCAATTTATCCTGAACATGACAGAGAGTATATGGATGAGTGCTTAAAAAACTTACAAGCAAAAGACATTTATATAGAAGTAAAGTTAAACGAACTTTGATACAAGCTCAGTACAGCTTTCGATAAAAAACTAATAAACACAGAAAATTTGTGTAAGGTTTTAACTTAAGTAACAACTAATTTCAATAACTTATAGTAAACTTTGCGCATGGTAACTAAGAGTAACCATTTACACAGGTTTAGATTAAACAAACTATTAAAACTACTTACTAGGAGGGTCAAATGGGCAAAGAGAAGGCAACATTAAAACTTAACAATGGAACTGCTATACCACAGATAGGTTTAGGTACATGGCAAATGAGTCCGGAAGAAGCATACGCTTCAGTGAAATTTGCCTTAGAAAATGGATATGTACACATAGATGGTGCACGAGCATATGCTAACTCTGAAGCCAGTGGTAAAGCTTGGAGAGATGCAGGAGTTAAGAGAGAAGATATCTGGATCACAAGCAAAATTAGAGCAGAGATTAAAGATTACGAAGGTGCAAAACAAGAGATTGAAAATGAATTAAGGAGTTTCCAAACAGATTATTTAGATCTCGTTTTGATTCACTGTCCACAACCTTGGGCTGAATACAATGCTAATGGTGAAGGAAATAGATATTTTAAGGAAAACTTGGAAGTGTGGAGAGCAATGGTTGAAGCATATGAAGCAGGTAAGATCAAAGCTCTTGGAGTTTCAAATTTCCATCCTGTAGATTTAGAAAATATTATTAATAATTCAGATGTAAAACCTGTAGTTAACCAAATTAGTTATAGAATTGGATATACACAAGATAATTATGTAGAGGCTGCAGAAACAAATGGTGTTTTAATCGAAGCATACTCCCCACTAGGCACAGGCAGAATTCTTAATAATGATGATATTAAGAAAGTTGCAGACAAATATTCTAAATCGGTGGCACAAGTAGCTATTCAATACTGCTTACAAAAAGGTCATATAGTTCTTCCTAAGTCAGTCACACTAAAATATATTTTAGAGAATATAGATTTGGATTTTGAGTTAAATGCTGCAGATATGGATTATCTAGATGGATTAGATACTAAGTAATAGGTTCTATGACAGAGCAGAGTAAGCAACTGCTTGAAATTTAGGTGACTTAAATTAGTTATAATCTATTATCTATTGATTAATCATTTATTCTTATTTTTTAGTTTAAAATATACTAATAAGCATTTATATTCTGCTAGAATGTTTATAAGTGGAGGTAGTAATAATGTCTGAAAAGAAATTGTTAGTTGTAGATGATGATCCTAATATTTGTGAATTAATCGAGCTTTATTTTATGAAAGAGGGCTATGAGGTTAGAGCCTGCCACGAAGGGGATAAAGCAGTAGATGCATTTAGAAATTTTGACCCAGATATAATTCTTCTTGATTTAATGCTTCCAGGAATGGATGGCTACGATATTTGTCGTGAGATTCGTAAGGAATCTTCAGTACCTATTATTATGTTGACCGCAAGAGGAGAAACTTTGGATAGAGTTGTAGGTTTAGAACTAGGTGCAGATGACTATATTCCTAAACCATTTGAGCCTAAGGAAGTTATTGCTCGTGTAAAAGCTGTTTTGCGTAGGACTGAGCTCGCCTCTGATAGCCAAGACGAGAAACAAGTTGAATATATTGAATATCCAGGCTTGAAAGTTAATATTTCAAGTTATAATGTTGAGATTGCTGATGAGAAGATAGAAATGCCACCAAAAGAATTGGAGTTACTATTTTTCTTAGCCACACATCCAGACAGAGTTTTCACCAGAGAACAGTTATTGGGTAATGTTTGGGGATATGATTTCTTTGGAGAATCTAGAACAGTTGATGTTCACATTAAGAGAATTCGTGAAAAAATTGAGGCAGTTGATGTCGATGGTACCTTACCTTGGGCTATTGAGACAGTTTGGGGTGTAGGATATAAATTTGAAACTGCTAAAGAAGAATAATATTTGGAATTAGAAATTAAACACCTTCTGTACCTATAATCAGAGGGTGTTTGTTGTTATTAAAGTATGGAGAAAAAAGAGCATAATAATAAACAAAAAGATAAACAATCTAAGTCTGAGCAAGTTAACAAAAAGCTTGATGCAAAACGTAAAAAGTCTACGACAAATATGCTCAAGCAATTTAACTTGCTTATTATTGTACTTGTAGTTCTTTCTTTCTTATTACTCATTTTTGTATATTCTAGAATTATTTCTTCGGCAGCCTCTGAAGAACGCCTAGTGCAAATGGATAGGGCAGCGAATGCTATAACTAACTTTTATGAAGAAGCAAGTGAAAAATCTCTATGGAGTACGAATGAATTATCTGTATATATGTCAGTAGTTGCAGAAGCTACAGGATCTTACCTATGGCTTTATGATGATACTGGTAGGCTCATATATATAAACCAAATGCCAGATTCTGCTAAAGGAAATATTAAGCTAGGCTCAGATAATTACATGCATTTACCTAAAGATATAATTGATATTGATATACCTGAAGGTGGTATTAATTTTCTGGGTGGTAATTTTTTAGGACTCTTCCAAGATGATGGCAATTGGGTTACGGTAATTCGAGAGTTAAAAGATAAAAATGGTAATAAGTTTTCAAATATGTTATTGGCGCATAAAATCGTACCAGTGTTAGACAGTGCTCAGTACATGATTGAAGGTGTATTTATTGTTTTCTTAATTGCGGTAGTACTGGCTATGGTTATCATTGTTATCTATACTCGTAGAATTTCAGATCCTATAGAGAAGTTGACCAAAGCAGCCACCGAAGTGGCGAATGGAGATTTGTCCGCTCGCGTTGATATATCGAAATATCAAGAAAATCGTCATGCTTATGAAGATGACGATATTATGATACTGGTAAAAATCTTTAACCGTATGGTAGAGCAAATTGAGAGAGGTAACTCGGAGCAAACTGATTTTATTGCAAGCATTTCACATGATCTTAGGACGCCTTTAACTTCTATAAAAGGGTTTATTAATGCTATTTTAGATGGAACAATTCCTGAAGAAAAACGCGATCACTATCTTGGTATTGTTCAAAATGAAGTTAATCGATTAAGTGATCTTGTCAGCGATATGAACTCAATTATACTTTTGGATAACGATATTGACCCTAATAATTTTGAAGAATTTGATATTAATAAAACCATAATTGAAACAGTTCAAGGAACTGAAATTCTTTTGCAGGAGAAAAATATTGCTGTGCAAACTAATATTCAAAACGGATCTAAAGCTGTTAAAGTTTATGGAGATCAAAGAGAAATAAGACGAGTTATCTATAATCTTGTCACTAACGCAATTAAATTTGTTCCAGATAAGGAAGGTATAATATCAATTAATGTTGATGTTCAAGGACGAGATATTGTTCTTATAACAATTGAAGATAATGGCCCGGGAATCGACGAGGATAAGTTGAAGCATGTTTTTGATAGATTCTATAAAGTAGATCATTCCAGAACTGATAGGACTGGTAGTGGTTTAGGTTTATATATTTGTAAGCGTATTTTGCAAAAACATGGCCAGAGCATTTTTGCGGATAGAAGTGAAAGTTTAGGTGGTGCTAAATTTGAGTTTACCTTACCTTTGATAAAAGTAGGATAATCTTTATTAAGGGTTGATTTGCTATAGAACTACTATACGAAAAATTTAATAGGTGAAAGTATGATTGATGAATGCAATCCATATGAAATATTTTTAGAGCCAGTGACACGGATTAAAGGCGTCTCTGCTAAGCGTAGCGAGAAACTAGAGCGTTTAGAAATAGAGACTGTTGGTGATCTGGCTTTTCATTTTCCACGGAGATATGAAGATTGGACCAAAATTAAATCGATTATTGATCTTCAAGCAGAAGAAGATGGCGTTTTTCTTGGCCGTGTGGAAACTGTTCCAAATTTATACAGAAAAGGTAAACGTAGTATTCTTAACGTTACAGTTCGTGATGATACAGCAGTTATGAGAATAGTCTGGTTTAATCAACCGTATTATCAGGATAAGCTTATTCAAGGGAGAATTTATCTTTTTCGAGGTAAAATCAAACGTCAAGGACTTAGATTTGAAACAGCAAATCCGAAGTTTGTAAGCACGAGTTTAGACTCTTTTCCTAGAAGTGAAGAAGAATGGCAAAATGTTTCTGCAAAATCATTTGTATCTCCAATATATCCAGCTACGGAAGGAATTAGTCAAACGTATTTACGTAAATGGATAAACTCCGCTGTTGAACTTGTTCTACCTGTTATGGATGATTATTTAAGCTCAGAGTTGAGAAAAGAAAATGATCTGGCAGATTTGATCTGGTCATTGAAACAGATTCATAATTTGGATCAGGAAGAAAATTATGATATTGCTAGAAGAAGGCTGGCCTTTGATGAGCTTTTGTTTTTGCAAATTAATAATTTAATGGGTAAGGCTGAAGGATCCCGCAAACCAGGTGTCCAGATACCTTTGGTGGATAATGACGAGAAACTGGATTTTTGGGGGAGTATTATAGATGAGTTAAGTTTTGAGTTAACTAATGCCCAAAAGCAAGCTTTAAATGAGATATTAAAAGATATGTCTAAAACTACAGCCATGAATAGGCTGTTGCAAGGTGATGTAGGTTCAGGTAAAACTATTGTGGCATTTTTAGCCATGTTATGGGCAGCGTTGAATGACAAACAATCTGTACTTATGGCACCGACATCTATTTTAGCGAAACAACACTATGCTAGTTTTGTGAAATTTTTTCCAAATATAGATGAGTCTAATGTGGCACTTCTAACTGGAGATACGACAGCGAAAGAGCGGCAAGTTATTTATGAGAATATAAGTAATGGCACAATTAAATATTTAATTGGTACGCATGCAGTTATAGAAGACAAGGTTAAGTTCAAGGATCTTGCATTAGCAGTTACAGATGAGCAACATAGGTTTGGTGTTAAACAAAGAGTACAACTTAGTGACGGTAGTTTTGCACATGTGTTAGTTATGTCAGCTACACCTATACCAAGAACTTTGGGCATGTTATTTTATGGCGATTTGGATATATCTAGTTTGAAAGAGAAGCCTGCTGGGCGTCAGCCAATCAAGACTTATACAGCTAGAAGTAAGGATAAAGATAGACTGGTAGATTTGCTCTCTAGAAATTCTGCAAAAGGTGGTCAGGCATATGTAGTTTGTCCAACAGTTGATCCAAGTGAGAAATTAGAGTTAGCTTCAGTAAGTACAACTTATGAAGAGTTAAAAAAGAAACTTCCGCATTTAAATGTTGCTCTAATACATGGTCAAATGAAGGAGGTTGAAAAAAATGAGATTATGCAAAAATTTCTCAATGGGGATATAAATATTTTGGTAGCGACAACAGTTATTGAAGTTGGTGTAGATAATCCTAATGCAACAATGATGATTATTGTTAATGCTGAACGTTTTGGTCTAGCTGCGTTGCACCAACTAAGAGGTCGTATTGGTAGAGGATCTAAGGAATCTCTGTGTGTGCTCTTGAGCGATGTTGGGGAAGGAACGAGTCGAGAAAGATTAACGACACTATGTAGGACTGAAGATGGGTTTGAAATTGCGGAGGCTGATCTTAAACTTCGTGGACCTGGTGATTTCTTCGGCACAAGACAGCATGGTATTCCTAGCTTCAAGATAGCGAATCTTTATGAAGATAATGAGTTATTAAAGTTGACAGGAAAAATTGCTAGAAAAATTATAACTGCTGATCCTAATTTAGAAAA
The DNA here is from genome assembly GCA_947253875.1 of uncultured Fastidiosipila sp. Classification (GTDB taxonomy): domain Bacteria; phylum Bacillota; class Clostridia; order Saccharofermentanales; family Fastidiosipilaceae; genus Fastidiosipila. Next base: position 45,076 of record CAMYAM010000007.1, read on the forward strand.
AGCAGAAAATCAAGAATTGAAGAAAATTATGAATATTTATAGAAGGAGAATGCAAAATGCCTAGAGTAGTTGCAGGTAAGGTTGGTGGAATACCTCTTAAAACACCTAAAGGTGATAGAGTCAGACCTACAGCAGATAAAACTAAAGAAGCTATTTTTTCTAGTATTGAAGAGTGGCTGGATGATGCAGTATTTCTAGATCTTTTTGCGGGAAGTGGACAAATGGGGATAGAGGCCCTGAGTCGAGGCGCAAAACAGGCATGTTTTGTAGATAAATCACGAACTTCTATTGATTATATTAAAGAAAATCTAGCTAAAACTAGACTTGGAAATCAGGCAGAGATATTAAATTTGGACGCAAAAAGAGCCTGCGATAAATTTTTAGCAAAAGGGAAAAAGTTTGATGTAATTTATTTTGATCCTCCATATGCTGATTTTGATAAATTGTTTGGAAACTTAGCAGATACTTATCTAGCCGAATTGCTACAAGATGATGGTATATTGATAACTGAAGCAGATTCTCATGACCAGATAATTAATCCTGAAATTACAGGCACGGAGAAATTAGCAATGCTAAAACGTTGTCAGTACGGCCAAGCAATGGTATCATTTTATCGAATAAAAGGTAATTAAATTACAAAGGTTGGTCATATGAAGGAATTTGTTTTCCCAGGATCATTTGATCCTTTTACAAAAGGTCATGAGGATATAGCTAGCAGGGCATCTAAGCTTTGTGATAAATTACATGTACTTATATTGAATAATGCGAATAAGAAAGCTGATTTTTCAGTAGAAGATCGTTTGGATATGGCACAAATGATATTGAATAAATATCCAAATGTAGAAGTTTCCTATTATGATGGATTGATGGTCGATTACTTGAAAAATAATAATCTAAATGTTGTTGTTAGAGGGCTTAGATCTGAGAGTGATTTCAGATATGAGTTGCAGATGTATGCAACAAACGGTTTAATGTATGATGAATATGAAACTATATTCATACCAAGTAGAGGTGACTACTCTTATACAAGTTCAAGCACTGTTAAAGAAGTTGCTCGTTATAGCGGAGATATATCAACAATGGTCCCTATAGAGATTGTAGATATAGTCACAAAGAGATTTGAAAAGTAATATAATATATAAAAATGTTATATAATATTTTATGAGCGTATACCTAGTAAAACTAAAGCTCAAGACGAAATAGGAGAAATATTTATGGCTGAATACAACAATTATGAAAATACAGATAATCGTGAGTCTGAAGATACAAAAGATACTTTTGAACTTCTAGATAGATTAGAAAGTCTGATTAAGGGTGCAAGAGCTGTACCTTTTTCATCAAATGTAATGTTGAATCAAGAAGAGGCTTTGATGCTATTGGGTATGGTCAAAGACTCATTGCCAGGGGAGTTACGTCAATCTAAATGGCTAGTTGAGCAGAGTCGTGAACTATTGGAAACTGCTAGAGAACAAGCTGATAATATTATTGATGATGCTCAACATGAAGTACAGCAAATGATTGATGAGCATGAAATTACTCAACAAGCAAGAATGTATGCACAAGATACAATTGACGAAGCTAATGCTACAGCTGCAGAAATTCAAGATGCTGCTATTTCATATACAGAAAAAAGATTAACTGCATTAGAAAATCAAATTACGGATGTATTAGTAACAATTAGAAAACATAAAACTGACTTGCAAAACGGCTAAGAGGTTTAATTATGAAAAATAATCAGGGGAACGAAAAAAACTCAGATAATTTAGAGAAAAATAAAGATTTTCTTAGAGGTTATCAAGAAGATGAAGCTAAACCAGATGAGTTTACTACACCGGAATTTTCTGAAGATAAATTCGAAAGAGTGGAGCAATTAAATTCAGAAAATTCTTCTAAAGAAGATTTTGTAGTAAGAAAATCATCTGATCTGCAAAATAAAACTATTAATCAAAATGTTACTAACCCTGAAAATTCTGAAGAAAATAAAGAAAATAGGGAGCTTACTGAAACTGCAGAAAATTCCCATAAAGAATCTTCAAAAGAAGATGCATCTAAGTATAAAAAACATGAAAATAAGAAAACTAGCATAAAAGAGAAAATAGCTAATGCAAATATTAAGCAAATTTTCCTTGTAATTATGGGTGCAATAGTTGTTTTCTTAGCTGTTTGGGGCTTAATGGACATTATCAACTCAGTTAAAGAAGCAAGAAATCCTCTATTAACGCCAGAATCAGCTACTAGACATTTAGTAAGTTCTATTTCAGCCGATAATTATGAAGAGTTTAAAAAATTAGCGGAGCCAATGAAAAATGTTGATAATGAAAAAGCCTTGTACGATAAGTTGAAAAAATCATTGGAAACTTCTAAAGATAATTTAATCACTAATTTTGTAATGATTAAATTGGAAAACGGCGAGCAATACTTATGCTCTTTATATCGCGATGATAATAAAGATGAATTTGTTTTTCGTTCAATAGTAGAAATACCTGCAGATGCACAAGGTTTTTTTGCAAGATAAGTCAGGATAAGTTTTAGCGAATTTTAAATTGAGGAATTTTAATGAATAATATAAATAATGTAATGGTGCTGTTCGGTGGAGTTTCTACCGAACATGCTATTTCTTGTCGTTCAGCATATACAATAATAAGTGGTTTGAAATTAGCAGGTTATAATGTCATTCCAGTAGGGATTTCTCTGGAAGGTGAGTGGTTGCCGTTTCGCCTTGATTTGGAGAAAATTCGTGAAGATAATTGGGTCGAGTTGACAAAAGCTGATTTAGCCAAAGATGAATTCCCAAAAATTAGTTTAAAAGAGTTGAGCTCACCTAAGGCTTATTTGCGCTATTTGTGTGGCGGAATTGACATAGACTTAGTCTATGTAGCTATGCATGGAATAAATGCAGAGGATGGTGCAATACAGGGGTTATTAGAGTTATGTGATATTCCATACATAGGAGCTAATTTAATTTCCTCAGCAATTTCAATGGATAAAGCTTATACCAAGTTATTAATAGAAAATTCTGATATTCCGCAACTTGATTTTGTAATTTGTCACAGAGAAGATATTAAAAATGCTATAGACTCAGTAGTTACAAAGGTTGAAAGACTAGGGTATCCAGTCTTTCTTAAACCAGCAAATGGAGGTTCTTCCGTAGGTACGTATAAGGTTAATAATGCAGAAGAGCTCAAAACAAGCTTAATTGAAGCAGCTGAATTTGATAATAAAGTTTTGGCAGAACCGTTTTATTTGGCTCGTGAAGTGGAAATCGCTTGTTTAGGAAATCATCGAGCTAAAACTGCTGTAGCAGGTGAGATAGTAAAATCTGCTGATGTCGAGTACTATGACTATAAAACTAAATATATCTCTGCAGATGGTGCGAAAGTTCAAATTCCAGCTAATATAAAAGCTGAAACTATGGCTAAACTTCAAGATTATGCCAAACAAATTTATAGTCTATTAGAAATAAATGGTTTATCCCGTATAGATTTTTTTGTTTCGCCTGATGAGTCAGAAATATATTTCAATGAAATTAATACTTTGCCTGGCTTTACGAGTATTAGTCTTTTCCCGGTTGCATGGGAAAAAGAAGGATTAGAGCTATCTAGTTTATTAAAAGAGATATGTCAATTAGGATTAGAAGCGTACGAACAAAAAAAGAGGAAGATAAATGTCTAAAAATAAATTCACAGTTGATTTATTTGTAAAAAGTCAGCAGATTGTTGAAGCTCAAGAACAAGAAGAGTTTTCTATTATTACTCAGGCTGAATTGACAGAAACTAATGATTCTTATTTTTTAATTTTTGAACAAGATGAGTTTTTTGAGAAAAATCAAATTAACTCTAGAAATAAGACTGAAACAGAAGAGACTAAGTTTAGTTTAAAAATACAAAAAGACCTCGAAAAAATTACATTACGAAGATTTGGCACAAGTTCCTATGTGCTAGAATTTATAAATTCTGACCTTAGTTATAACTATATAAATACAAATTATGGTAGATTAGAGTTGATTTATAGGACAAATAAGATCCTAGAAATCAAAGATACTGAGAAGGATTTTGAGATTAACTTAGATTATGACTTAATGCAAGGTGATTCAGTTTTAGCAAACAATAACTTGAATATTGCTTTTCAAAAGTAAATAACTAAATAAAATTAAAAATTGTCAATAAAAAAGGGGGAATTTAAAATGATAAATATTAATATTGCATCACTCTTGAACTACAAAGCTAAAAGAATGCCTGAACCAGTTTATTTTGAAGGCAATGAAGCTATTGAAAATTACGAGAATTTCGAGTTTCCTGATGGACTTGACTATGATTTTGTAATTTGGCCAGGTGAAAATAAGATTCTCCTTTTGACTGGGCAAATAGAATTTAAATGGGTTGCAGATTGTGATCTCTGCCTTGAGAGAGTTGAGAACATTGAGACAATTGAAATTGCAGAGGATATTTATCCTGCTCAATTTAATCCGTTTGAGAATCGTATGGAAGATGATAAATTTGAATTTGCAGGTGAAGATGAGGAATATGAATTCTTGATTCATGACGGTAGGAAAGTAGATCTAACCAGATATATTATTGATACAGTTTATATAAATCTACCTTTGGTCGTAAAATGTTCTGAAGATTGCCCTGGTTTATGTGTAAATTGTGGCAAAAAAGACCTTGAAAATCATGAATGTAAAGTTAAAAAAGATGACGAAGAGCCAAAAGCTGTGAGACCAGAATTTGACAAATTGCGTGAATTATTGTAAAAGTATATAGCTAAACTTTTTTTGAAAAATCTAAGCAAAACTAGTATGATATATTAGTTCATAAAATAATTAATAATAAATAGAAATAGAAGTATTAATAAAGGGGGCGAGAAACATGGCAGTACCAAAAAGAAGATGGTCAAAAGCAAGAAGTAGAAGATCACATTCAGCAAACTATAAATTAAAACCACTTAATTTAGTAGAGTGCCCACAATGTAAAGAACTTCGTAGAACACATAAGATGTGCAAGAGTTGTGGTTACTACAAAGGTGTAGAAGTAATGAGTGTTGAATAATTCATTACAGTTGTAGATATAGATATAAGTTGAACAGCGGCGGATATAGATATCTGACGCTGTTTTTGTTTGAATTATGAAACTAAGCTATAGTTAGTAGGAGGTGGAAAATGCATAAAACAGTAATAGCCATTGTTGGCAGACCAAATGTAGGTAAGTCTAGCTTCTTTAACTATCTAGCGCGTGAGAGAATCTCTATAGTTGCAGATACTCCAGGTGTTACTAGAGATAGGATTTATGCTGAAGTAGAGTGGCTAGGCAAACCATATGTTTTGATAGATACTGGCGGTATTGAACCAGAGAGTAAAGATAACTTGTTGCAACAAATGCGTACACAAGCTGAAATTGCTATTGAGATGGCTGATGTAATTCTTTTCATGGTAGATGGAAAAGAAGGTTTGCATCCTAGTGATTTTGAGGTTGCTGATATTCTACGTAGAGCTAATAAGCCGATCATTGTTGCAGTAAATAAATCTGATGGTCCAGATTTACCAGTAGAATTTTATGATTTTTACCAATTAGGTTTTGAAGAAGTTCACGCAATATCTGCAGCTCAGGGCTTGGGCATGGGTGATTTATTGGACAAAGTCAATGAACTTGCTCCAGAGTATGAAGAAGATGAAGATTTTAAAGATTATCTTAAGCTTGCAATCATTGGTAAACCAAATGTTGGTAAATCTTCTCTTGTTAATAAGATAACAGGACAAGAACGTTCCATAGTCAGCAATATGGCTGGTACAACTAGGGATACTACAGATACCCCAGTTGAGAATGAGTATGGTAACTTCATGCTTCTAGATACTGCAGGTATGCGTCGTAAAGCTAAAATAGGAGACCAGTTAGAGAGATATTCAGTTCTTAGGGCAACTGCAGCAATTGAACGTGCAGATATTTGTCTAGTAATGATTGATGCAACTGAAGGACCAACAGAGCAAGATACCAAAATTGCTGGACTGGCTCACAAAGCTGGTAAGGGAATTATTATATGTGTTAATAAATGGGATCTTCCAGCAGAGGAAAAAGCTTTTGACTTCAATGAAATGAGCTTGAGAATTCGTGAGACCTTCGCATTTATGCCTTATGCTGAAATAGTATTCATATCTGCTAAAACAGGTTCAAAATTAAATAAATTATTTGAAACAATTAATTATGTTTGGGAAAACTGTAATCGTGAGATTAGCACCGGTAAATTAAATGAGATTATTGGTGATGCACAGCAAATGATGCAAGCGCCAAGTTACAAAGGTAGACGCTTGAAGATTTCTTATGCAGTTCAAGTTGCTACTACGCCACCGTCATTTGCACTATTTGTTAATGATGTTGAACTACTTCACTTTAGCTACGAGAGATATTTAGAAAACCAAATCCGCAGAGCTTTTGATTTCCAGGGAACTTCGATTAGAATTTTCTTGCGTAGTAAAAATAAGTCTAAAGAAAGTACAGAATAGAATAAAAAGTCTTACAATTTTGAAGAATGGGATAAGTTAAATGTCGTAAAAACAGCCGAATAGTGCTAAAATCTTGACAATAATAAAAAGGAGAAAATGATGTCACAAACAATTGAGAAAATTCGCAATATCGCCATTATCGCTCACGTTGACCACGGTAAGACGACATTAGTTGATAGTATGTTGAAACAATCTGGAACATTTCGTAGCAATGAAAATGTAGTTGACCGTGTAATGGATTCAGATGATTTAGAGAAAGAGCGTGGTATTACCATCATGGCAAAGAATACCGCAATTCATTATAAAGATTATCGAATCAATATCGTTGACACACCTGGACACGCAGACTTTGGTGGAGAGGTTGAACGTGTTCTCAAAATGGTTGATGGAGTTATTCTCTTAGTAGACTCCTTTGATGGTCCTATGCCTCAAACTCGTTTTGTATTGAGAAAGGCTCTTGGTTTAGGACTAAAAGCCTGTGTAGTTTTAAATAAGGTCGATAGACCAGATGCACGTCCTGAGGAAGTTCTTGATGAAGTTTTAGACTTATTTATTGAATTAGGTGCAGATGATGATCAGTTAGATTTTCCACACGTTTTCGCATCGGGTAAAAATGGGTACGCTGTTAATTCCTTAGACGAAGTTACTGAAGCAAGTCAAAATGGTGGAGATTTAGAAGCACTATTCTCAATGATAATTGACCAGATACCGGCGCCAGAAGGTGATACTGAAGCACCATTACAGCTCTTAATTTCTAATATCGATTATGATCCATATGTTGGACGTATAGGCATAGGAGAAGTTCATAGAGGTACTATTAAAGCTGGCCAAAATGTTGCAATAAGCCGCAAGGGAGATGAAGGTTCTGCTTCAGGTAAAGTTGTTAAATTAATGCGTTTCGAAGGATTAGCTAAAGCTGAAATTGAGTCTGCAAGTGTTGGAGAAATTGTCGCAGTCGCAGGAATAACTGATGTTGAAATTGGAGAAACACTTACTGCTCCTGATGTAGTTGAACCATTAGACTTCATAGAAATTGATGAGCCTACAATTGCAATGACATTTAGTGTTAATGATTCTCCTTTAGCCGGAACAGAAGGTAAATATCTAACTTCTCGTCATATCAAAGGTAGATTAATTAGAGAAATGGAACGTAATGTAAGTATGCAGTTAGAAGAAACTGATTCTACAGAAGCTTTCGTTGTTAAAGGTCGTGGTGAATTATCTTTGTCTATACTCGCAGAAAACATGCGTAGAGAAGGTTACGAAATTCAACTATCTAAACCACAAGTTGTTGTTAAAGAAGATGAGAATGGCAAAAAACTTGAGCCGGTTGAAGAAGTATTTATCGAAGTGCCAGATGAGAATCTAGGTGTTGTTATTGAGAAAATGGCAAATCGTAAAGCTGTCATGCAAGGTATGAAGGCTGGAAATGCAGGATATACTAGAGTTATTTTCCATATCCCTTCACGTGGTTTGATTGGATATAGAAATGAGTTTTTGACAGATACCAAAGGCAATGGAATAATGAGCACTGAAGTTATCGATTATCAACCATGGGCTGGTGATATAAAGACTAGATCAATGGGAGTATTGGTTGCAACTCAAAGTGGTGAATCAATAATTTATGGATTACATGGTGCACAAAGCCGTGGTGATTTATTTATTGGCCCAAATGAAAAAATCTACGAAGGTATGATTGTTGGTAGAACGAATAAATCTGGTGAAGTTGATGTTAATGTCTGTAAAAAGAAAAACTTAACCAACGTTAGAGCCTCTGGATCTGATGATGCCTTGACCTTGACACCACCAAGCAGATTAAGCTTAGAACAATGTCTAGAGTTTGTTGATGATGATGAGCTAATCGAAATTACTCCTGAGAATATTCGCTTGCGTAAGAAAATATTAAATACTGAACAAAGAAGAAAAGCTCTATCTAAAACGAAATAGATGCTTATTGTATTCGAGGATTATTTGCTATAATAGAGCTAATATATGAAGCTGTTAAGAGATTGGATAAAGTATGTTAAGCAATAAATTGAAAACAATATCAGGTTACTTTATAGCAATTATTTTGGTGCTATTGACTTTGCTGATTGGATTTAGGATAGGGTACGGTTTTATTCTGGACCAGGATGCTAAAGCCTCAGCTATTGCTAGTGCCTCAAGACAGGCAGAATTAGATGCAAACAATCCTGATGCAAGTAACTCAGAATCAACTAATCCAAATTCAAAAAATGATAAGAAGGTTAAAATTCCAGTTCATGTGACTAAAGATACTCCAGGTGCTGTTGAAATTTACATTAACTATGGGGATGGATCACGTGATGTTGCTAAACAGCTAATGGAAAAAGGTATTATTGATGATGCATTACCATTTGTAGTTGTTGGTAAAATTAATGGCTTCGATGGTAAGTTTCAAAAGGGTACTCACTTTGTTTTGAAAGGTATGAATTATAACGAGATTATGTACAATCTCTCATTACCTGCAGAATCTAGTTGGGTTACTTTCCCTGAAGGAACTGCTTATGTTGATATGAAGAAGATTTTACATGAGAATGGAATTAATTTTGATGAGAAAACAATGGATAAACTTGTCAACTCACCAGAACTTTTCACAAAGTATTCATTTGTAAGTGCAATTCCTACAGATAGACCAGAAAGAACTTTTGCATTGGAAGGTTATCTTTTCCCAGATACATATCAATTTGACTTGAATGCGACAGAAGAAGATATTATCAATACGATGTTACGCAATACCGAAAATAAGTTAACAAAAGATATTACTGAAAGAGCATCAAGCCTAGGCTACTCCTTGGATAAGTTACTTACTTTAGCATCAATTATTGAGTCTGAGAGTGGTAACATATATGATCAGTACAAGATTTCTAGGGTATTCCATAATAGACTTTATTATGATTGGAATTTAGAGTCTGATGCGACAATTAACTATCTGCTTAAATTACAGGGCAAAAAGCCAGTTTGGGCAGCAAGCCAAGAACAATTAGAGATTGATAGTCCTTATAATACGTATAAGCATGGAGGATTACCTCCTGGACCAATTTCTAATCCAGGTTTAAATGCCATCAAAGCGGCACTATATCCAGACACTGATGATCAAAGCATAATGTTCTTTGTGGCAGATGGTGAAGGTGGTACAGTATTTGCCTCAACAAAGGCAGAGCATCTAGCAAATATAGAGAAGTACAAAGACAAGTGGAAATAAAATTTTAATGCTAACTTTGATTAAAATAATATTATTAAAGCCGTTTGAAATTAATTCAAACGGCTTTGTTATTACAGAGTTAAATTTTTATTTGGTTTTTCTAATTAGTGTCAATACGTTTATAAATTGGTAAATCATCATGTGACTGTACAAATTTAGCCTGTTTAATTCCTGTGACTTCTTTGGTATTGAAATTTTCCCATTTACCTTTAGGCAGATAGACTGATCTGCTACTTGTATTGGCAGTTGTTATTGGGGCGATTATTAAGTTTTTGCCAAAACAAAATTGATCGCATAGGATTTCTGTAGTTTCGGGATAATAGAATTCTACTGGCGCTATTATAGGATTCTTATCTTTAAAAGAAGCTTCTACAATATTCATTATGTAATCTTTTAGCTCAAGGCGAAGATTGATAGCATTATTTATCCTGGATTGATTACTAGTAGTAAGAACTCTATAAGGAGCAGCTGAGAATTGCATAACTGGCATAAATGCAGCAATTTGTGCCCATCTTACAAAAATTTCCTCATCTAAACTATCTACATTATAGAAATGTAAATACTCGCCACCACCAATCATGTCTGGTGAAGAATAACTATGACCTATCATTGAGGCATTAATTGAGTTAGGAATTAAAGAAGCAATCCCTTTACCATCCCAACTATGATCTTTGTCAGCTAAACGTTCCATAATATTCATTCCCGCAGCATTTGTTGCCGCTCGTAGTTCGTTGAAATTGTAAGTTGAGCAAAAATCTCTCCAAGCATTACTTTGTTTGATTGAAGCTTGAATTTCTTCAATATTAGAATGAGGATAATATCTGACATCCCCAGCATCAAATTTAAAACCAGAAATTCCTAGATTGACTAAAGCTTGTAATTGTTCGTCTAGCCAATTTTTTGCTTCTTCGTTTAAAAGGTCTAAAACTGCAGAATGTCCATTCCACCAATGAGATATATATATTTCGCCATGACTATCTTTAAGCAAGAAATCTTTTTTGGCTAGTTCTCTATATTCATATGTATCTGCTGTTATAAATGGACAGATCCATAACATGATTTTATAACCCATGGAATTTAGTTCTTTAATCATTTCTTGAGGTTTCGGGAATTTCTCAACTGAAAATTTCCACTTTCCATAGTAATCACTCCAACCGTCATCAATCATTAGAATTCCTGCTGGCATTGAATGTTGCAAATTATCTTTGGCATAGCGAATAATGTCTTCTTGATTTTGATTAAAAGTCAACTCAATCCAGCTATTATAGATAGGAGCTTCGAAAAACTCTTTAGCAAGGTTAATTTTTTGTTTAGAAAAACAGGATTCCTTAGCCAATTCATACGCAGCCGCTAAAGTTTGCTCATTTGGATTAGTTAGTAAATTAGCTGATTCAGATGCTATTATATTTCCATTTGAGAACTCCACAATAAATTCATATGCATTGCCTTGCTTATAAAGTAGACGTCCTTTGTTAGAAATAAAAAAATCTGCCATTTGGTTTGAACCAGCATTATAAGTTAAATCAATTTTACACTGACTAGTTTTAGTGTACGGCTGATCAATTCCATCGTTTACATAACCACCATACCAATGCTCTTTTTCTAGAAATTTAAATTTTTGCATTAATCCTTCTCCCTCTGATTATTTGTTTATTGAGTTAAGAGCAAATATTAAGAACCAATTCTGACTTCATTGATTGCATAATGATTCCAATAAATATTGACAGAATTAATTTTAATTCGGATTGCTTTTGCATGAATTGTGGGGAAACTAATAGTCTTTGATTCTAGATTGTTATCAGCAGTATTCCACTGGACATTCCCACTTTGAGCAATTTGCTTCCAATTACTTTTGCCGTCAAGTGAGTATTCAATATCCAATTAGTAGGAGCCTGTAACAAAGCATAGCGAATATCCAAACTAACTTCTGAAATTGTTTGAATATCTTCCCAGTCAAAATATAGATATTCAGGTGTATCTAAAATTTTAGAAAATTCATTGGTGCTATTTTTCTTGAAATCTTGGCTTTGGAAAGCTGAGTTTTCACTGTTATCACCATCGTTTAAGTGAGAAGGTAAAGATGTCCAATGGTAATCTTGTCCTACACCTGTTGTAGCAAGCAAAGCAAGATTGTTTTCTGCCATTGCTTTTTTCTTTAAGGCTAAATCTCTATCTTGATTAAATTTAATCATTTCTGGGGTTTGGTAAGCTCTGAAATAATCTATAGTAAATTGTTTTGGATAATTAGTATCATTTGGATCAGGATTTTTTGACCAAGTTATGCCATTCCATCCTTCATAAATACCTAATAGTGTCAACATTTTATAATTAGGAGATTGTTTACTAGTTCTAACTAATTTACCATCAAAATAAAATTTCATTCCTTCAGGTTCCCACAAGAAGCCATAGGTGTGAAAATCTGATTCTAAATCAGCTTTAACGTGATAATACAAGGTTTCTCTACGAATTTCCGGATCGCCCCATGGATGAACACCAGCTCTAACTTTGCTCCACTTCGGACCGACTTCTGGACCTAGAATTTCGAAAATATCAATTTCGGCTTGTTGATTTCTAAAATCTTCAGCACCTATCATCCACCATGCACTATGTATTCCTCCGGCAGAAGGTACTTTTGCTCTTAGTTCAAAATAACCATATTGGGTAATGAAGTTATTTATAGCTGGATGATGATCTGTTATTGTACAAAGATTCTTATCGAAACGATGCATCCCATCACGCATACCTGTCTGAATACTACTTAATTTTTGTTTGTCAGTTCCATGCCACCAAGGTGCAGGTTCTTTTGGTATGTTTAGAGAAATATTTCCATCGGCGAGTGTATATTTAGCACGTGCATTATCTGGAGTAGTCCAGTGAATTAGATAATTTTCATCATTAAATTTGCTCTTATCAAGAATTGGATCACTAAATTCTTCGTTGAAAATAAGCTGCCAGTCATTTTCTGGGATGTCAGATACAGGTTCTATGCTATTTGCTTTACTTTTATTTGGAGCAGAAGTAAGAAGCAGAAATACTAATATCATAGTAAGTACAAGACTTTTATTTTTTATTTTTGTTATTGAATCTGAATATAAAAGACAACTATCATTATTAAAATAAACTTTACTAATTTCAGTTTTTCTAAATTTTCGCATACAGCTTACCTCTATAATCTTTGTGATATAATAATTGCACTTTGTTAAATATTTAACAAGTATCTAGAAGTTTTACGTCAGAATAACCAAAAATGGTTTTGAAATTTGTGTAATTAAGAGATGTTGAATTTATGAGAGTTTTGTTAGTAGATGACGAAAAAATTGAGAGACAAGGGCTAAAGTATCTCTTTGATAAGCACGGTTTTAATTTTGAAATTCATGAGGCTAAACATGGTGAAATTGCACTAGAAAAGCTCCAAGAGCAAGAATTCGACCTCGTAATTACAGACTTGAAAATGCCAGTCATGGATGGTTTGCATCTAATTGAGAATATGCATGATTTGGAAAAGATTCCTAGAACTGTAATTTATAGTGCCTATAGCGATTTTTTCTATGCAAAACAAGCTATTCATTTAGGTGTCATAGACTATTTAATTAAACCAGTTGAAGAACATGAATTTGTTAAACTAATTAATAAAGTTGAGGATGAAATAAGTTTAGAAAAGACAGCCAATATAGAGAAGATTCTAGGTTCCAGTTTGAGCCAAAGAAATGAATACGGTCTAGAATTAAGTGCAGATGATTACAATACGGAATTAACGGGTATTGCAGTCGCATTTGATATAGAGGCTAGTACATTAGGACAAATTCACGAAGAGTTTAAAGAAATTCTTGAAACGATTTTCCCTGAAGTATATTTATTTATCGAGAATGAACAAGAAGGAATTTTTTTCGCCTTAAACGTTCATAAGAATGTTTATGAGAGTCTGCAAAAGTTACTTCCTGTTTTAGAGGAAAAGTTTTCAGGATATGTCCGCTTCTTTATTTTTGAAAATTTTACCAATTATGAAAAACTTAAAGAATCTGTAAGTAATGGTAAGAATAAACTTAAATCTAGAATATTTGCTCCTAGAAGCCAAGTTTATTCATTATTAACCAAACCCGACGAAAATGAAATTTATTTGAATAGGAATTCAGTGATGCACAATGTGCAACGGGATGATTCGACTGTAGCAGAAACCCTAGAGAAGATGATAGATGAACTTGCTAAACTAGGACAATTCAGTAATCTTTACACAAAATATATATTTTTGCAGATGATTGAGAAAGTTAATCCGAATTTGTCACCAAAAGACATAGAGAAATTTTTAGCTTTGGAAAATTTGGAAGAAATCGAATCCTTTTTGTATGGAATTATTGGTGTTGCTAGTGATAGAAATACTACAAACGTATGGAAAGAAGGCGAAGAGCTTATAAATTCTAACAGTCAAGATGATACTGAAGATATTGTTCCTGAGGTTGAAACTGTTAAAACATACATTAAGCAACATTTTCAAGACAATCCTAATCTGGAGACAATAGCTCAACAGGTGCATTTGAGCCCGAATTATTTGTGCGTAATTTTCAAAAAAGAAACAGGAATGACTGTAGTAGCCTATATGACTGAAGTTAAATTGAATTATGCTGCATATTTATTAGAAAATACTTACGAAAGAATAGCTGATATAGCAGAAAAAGTAGGTTATACGAATACTTCTTATTTTAATATGATTTTCAAGAATAGCTTTGGAATGACTCCTTCGGTCTATAGAAAACAAAAACAAATAAAGGCAATGGACAAATAAGTTGAGGTTTTTAGGGGCAAAAATGTTTAGAAATAAAGAAAAAGTTAAAGAGCATGAAAAAGGGTTTAATTTGAATTTTGCACCAAGTATCAAAGATAATAAAAAGGACACACTTTTATTAAGGTTAAGTGTTTATTTATTAGCTTTTAGTGTTTTGCCAATACTTTTTCTAAGCCTTTACTTTCAACATCAACTGAAACATGAACAAGAAAGTACCTTGAGTAGAGCATATGATGATTACAGTGTATATATGGCTGAACAAATAGATCAGAAGGTTAGCAATATTAAAGAAATAATGCTAACACTTGGTCAAAATCAGAGCCTACAAGAAGCACTTAGATTAAGAAATACTAGTGATTATTATTTTGACAAAGATTTACGTCAGAACTTTGAAACATATATCTGGTATAACTTAACTAGTAATCGCTCTATTATAAAAAGCTTTAGAATTTATTCAAGAAATGCAGAGCGACATATAGGTTACTTTATCTCCCCTTATGAATATGCGGACAAAAATGTACAAAGCATTTTAAAAAGACAAGCCAAATATGTTGGACTGACTGCAGATGCTAATTCTGAACTTTACTATATTTATCCTATTTTTTCACGCTTTGGTGAAGAGCCAGTTGCCCATGCTTTAGCTGGGATTGATAAAGATAAAGCTTTCTCCAATAAAGTACAAATGAATGCCAGAGAGAACAATTTTGCATCAATAATCTTAATGAATGATCAAGAAGTAAAGAGTACTTATTCTAGTGATTTCCAATTACCTTATGTAGAAGTAAATAGACATTGTCCACTTAGTGGCTTAGATTTACAATTACTGATCCCATATAAGTCTTTGCATGTTGATGTTTTGCCGTTAATATTTTTTGCACTTCTAACCTTAGTTATTTTTATATTGTTATTTTTATTAATTAATAGGCAACTAAGAATATTGAGAGAACAGATAATTCAAGAACAGAATATGGTTCAAGTTTTGCACTATAACAGCTTGCAAAGACAAATGAATCCGCACTTTTTGTATAACACCCTATCTATGATTAATTGGAAGGCTAAGTATGCTGGACAGGAGGATATTTCAGATATTACCTTGCGTTTGTCCAAATATTATAGATTAGTGCTTAATAACGGTAAACCATACCAAAGTTTAGAAAATGCTTTTACAATGGCAGAAATATATTTAAATCTGAAACAAGAACTTATGGATGAGGATTTGCATTTTAACTTAGACTTAAAAGAAAGCATAAAAGATAGAAAGATTATTAATTTCATTCTCCAGCCTTTAGTAGAGAACGCTGTTGTTCACGGAATTAGCGCAACAGGACAAGCTGGATATGTAGAAATTAAAGCAAAAGAGATTAACGAAAATAATGATAAAGAGGCAAAATCAGATTTATTAATCCTAATATATGATGATGGTCGCGGACTATATAATTTCAATGAGGTTCTTGATGAAAGCGATTCAGGTTTTGCAATCAAGAACATAGCAACTCGTTTACAATTAGCACATGGAAAAAACTATGGACTCGCACTTTATTCTGGTGAGGAGATCTACAAGCTCAATGCTGATGTAGCGGAGGATATTTACTACGGTGATCAAGACTTTAGAGAATTGTTAGCTAAAGCCAAAGGAAAAGGTACTTTAACCGTATTGTTTTTACCATAATTTTTACCATAATCAATAAAATATTGTTATATTTTATAAAAAATTGCTATTTTTATATCTAAAAAATTCTACTAAACTATAAGTAATAGAGATGTTGGCCAAAGAAAAAAGAACTTGGAGGTTATAAGTTCTAAACTTGGCCAAAATAAAAATGGAGGATTTGAAGATGAGAAAGATAGTGAAGAAATCACTAGCAACAGTTTTGAGTTTAAGTCTTGCTCTAGGTCTAGTAGCATGTAACCAAAATACTCAAAAAGAAACGGGTAAAACAACAGACAAAAAAGTTGGAAGCGAACAATCAACTGGCAAAAAAGATGATGGTAAAGAAAACCAAGAAAAAATTCCTCTAAGAATTATGTATTGGAACAAACAAGAAACAATGCAATCATTCCTAGATTTAGTTAAAGAGAAATTACCTCAAGTAGATCTAGAATTTCAATTCGTTCCGGTCGGTGAGTTAGATAGTATAGTCAGTGCTCAATTACAAGCTAGTGAAGGTCCAGATATTTTACCTTCTGGTACTAGTGAAGCATATGCTAAAGCAGGTTACTTAGTAGACTTATCTAATGAAGATTTCATGAAGAACTTTGATGAAAGTGCATTAGACCTAATTTCAATCAATGGTAAACAATATGGTATACCAGGATTAAGCTGGTATGAAGGTATGTTCTATAACAAGACAATATTCGAAGAAAATGGTTTAACACCTCCAAAATCTTTTGAAGAGTTAATGCAATTACACAAGGCTCTAAAAGATAAAGGTATTAAACCTCAAGCAATGGGTGCAAACTCATGGGAACCAATGATGAAATCAAGTTTAGGTTTCGCAATTTGTGAATGGCTACGTACTACTGAAGATGGTAAAACATTTGACCAAGATATTCGTGAAGGCAAGCGTACATTCTCAGGTTCTAAACTTAAAGAAAACATCGAGATTTGGGATCAATACATAGAAGATGGTTATTTGACTCCAGATATGTTGGAAGTAAGTTATGATGAAGCTTTAGTTGAATTTGCTACAGGTAAAGCAGCTATGTGGGAATCAGGTCCATGGGCAGTTGAAGCTATTAAGAAAACTAATCCAGATCTAAAATTTGACATGTTCCCATTCTACGGTACAAAAGGCGATGAAGGCTGGTTAGTTGGTGGTCCTGGTGTTACATTTGGTATTAACTCAGCAAGTAAGAACCAAGATGCAGCTAAAGAAGTTCTAGCATTAATGGCATCTCCTGAAGGTCAAAAAGCTCTTCTAGAGAACAACCCAGGTTCAGGTTCATTTGGTAAAGATGTTAAAGTAGAACTTCCAGAATACTTCCAAGGCGTAAAAGAAGTCTTAAGTAATGGTCGTACATATTGCCCATGGTTTGTATGGAGTACAAATAATAGCCCATACATTGAAACCTACGGTAAAGGACTACAAGAATACCTACAAGGTAATATGACAATTGATGAAGTTTTAGCTCAAGTTGATGAAGTTGCAAAAGCTGATCACGAAATGAAATAGTCAATATTTCGACCAGTAGCTAATAAATAAAAAATTGGCGGGGTCTTGGCTCCGCCAATTTATTTTTAAAAGATAATTGAGAGGAAATGGTATGACTAAAGCCAGTATTGATAAAAAGAATAATAATTCAGATGTGAGTAAACACAGGAGAAAACAAAAATTTAAAATAGCATTGCAGTATGAAATTCTAATTGTCCCAGCTTTGGTCTTATACATATTATTCTGCGGAGTTCCTTTCATAGCAACTTTCTTATATAGTGTCACAGATTACAATATATATAACTTAAAGGATTACGGATTTGCTGGATTAAGTAATTACATTAGAGTATTTGAAACTTCTGTTATAAAAACAGCGTTGCTTAACTCAATCTGGTATGCATTAGCAATGACATTCTTCCAATCATTAATTGCTATACCTTTGGCAGTTTTATTGAATAATAAGATCCCAGGAAGAAATTTCATGAGGGCAGGCTGGTTCTTGCCAGCAATGTTCAGTCCAATGGTAGTTGGTTTCCTGTTCAAGTTCTTGTTTGGTCGTAGCGGTCCTGTCAATATGTTTTTGCAAAATCTAGGACATGAAGGAATTGCCTTCTTCAGTACAGATAATGCTTTAAATACAATTATTTTCTCACAAGTATGGCAATGGACTGGTTGGGCAATGGTCATATATCTTGCTAATTTACAAACGATTCCGTCAGACATGATAGAAGCAGCAAGAGTTGATGGTGCAAGCGGTTTTGATATATTCTTCAGGATTACTTTACCATTATTATATCCTGGAGTAACTGTCGTAGGTATTAGTTCACTTGTTGGTGGCTTAAAGGTATTTGATATTGTCTATTCCATGACAAATGGTGGCCCAGGTTATTCAACCGAGACAATTATGAGTACTATGCTCAAGATTACTTCGGGTAGAGGAGATTACGCTCTGGCATCAGCATTTGGTGTTGTGTTTTTTGCAGTGGTTTTATTCATTAGCATGATCTTACTTAGATTGCTCAAAGTTTGGGAAAACAAGGTTAGTTAGGAAGAGGTGCTAGAGATGAAAGAATTTGTATCGAATTTTAAATATATATTCAAAAAAGGTAATCGTCGCTACATAGGAGTAACGTTGTTATTGATAGCTTTATTTTTAGTATTTATGATACCGGTATATTATTTAGTAATAACTACGGTGAAAACTCCAGAAGAAGCAGCTCTACACCCAATGGCTCTACCAATTAGCTGGGATTTTTCTTCATATGGAGAAGCACTAAAAAAGATGAACTACTTTAATGCTTTGAGAAATACAATGTTTATAGCAGGTATGACAGTAGTAATTAACATATCTGCAGCAAGTATGGCATCTTATGCTTTAGCACGTCATAGAAGCAAATTGAATTCATTTATATTCATGTTATTTGTAAGTGGTATGATGATACCTTTCCAAATGGGTTTATCAAGCTTATTTAAATTAATGAGCGATTTAAACTTAGTTAATACTCCTTGGGCAGTTATCTTAGTAAATGCATCAGGAAGCTTGATTTCAAGTATCTTTATGATGAAATCATTTATCTCCTCTTCAGTGCCAATTGAGATTGAGGAAGCTGCCAGAATAGATGGAGCTGGTGTTTTAGGTATATTCTTCCAGATAGTTTTACCATTGATGAAACCTGTTATAGCTACCATGTCTATAATTGTTATGCTAGGTGCCTGGAATGATTTCTTGAATCCTCTACTATTTCTAATGGAAGATAAGAAATACGTCTTATTACAACAGTTATCTAAGAACATCGGTCAGTTCTCAGTTGACTGGAATAGCATGTTCCCAATGCTGGTACTGTCAGTTTTGCCATTGACTTTAGTATTTATATTCTTGCAAAGATACATTATTTCAGGTGTAGTAGCAGGTGCGGTTAAAGGATAAAAATTAAAAAATAACAAAATAACAATTTTTATGATGATTTGTATGATTGAGAGAATGTGGTTTACTTATATAAGTAGACCATATTTTTTGCTAAAAGTTTCTTAATTGTAGAGCTTTTTTCTTAGAATTGCTATAATCTGTATAGCAATATGAAAGGCCAATGTGATGAAAAGTAATAGAAAAAACAAGAAATTAAATGATAGCTTAAATAATCAAAATGAAGCAGCTAAGGACAAGTATAAATTGCCCGAAAATGGCTTTGAAATCAAAGTTGAGCCTTTACAAGTGTCTTTTGGATTAGTTGAAAAAACTGAGATAACAGAACAAATTGAAGAAAATGCTAAGGATGAAAATTTAGATGCTCAATTAGAAGAAATGAGCACAGAATTAAGTGAATCAATAAATGAAGACTCGGAAGCAGCGGAAGCGATCCTAAATGAAGGTGAAGAGAGCCTTAATGAGTTTGAGGAAACTACTAATGATTCTGAAGTAGATCCTACTGAGCTTGAAGAAAAGGTACGTAAAATTGTCGATAATATAAATCCAAGTAGGGTTAATGCTGTTGAAGAAACAGATACAAGTAATATTTTAATTGATGAAGATACTGACGAAGCAGCTGATAAGGAAAAAGATTTTGAACTAGATGCAGATCTGGAATTGAATGAAGTTGCGGAAGAAACGATAGAAACTACAGAAATAGAAGGTAATAATCAAGATTCTGTTGAAGTTTCTCATGAAAATACACCCATTAGATATGAACCAGAATCAGATGCAGAAGTTACATCACAACCTGAACTTTTTTTAGCTGAAGATAGAAAAATTGATATAAAAAAATCAACAAAATCTACTTTTGCCAAAGTTAAAGCTGGCAGCAAAAATATAGTTGAAAAACTAAAAACTAATTGGCAAAAAAGAAAGGCAGAAAAGGCTAAATTTGAAGCTGGTCTGAGTGCAGCTGAAAAAGAAAAAATACAAAAACGTAAAGCGGCTGGGACTTTAATGTTGTTTGCGACAATTATTGCCATTGTAACTAATATTGTTTGGGCAAAAATCCCGGTAGAGTCCCTAAACTTAAGTAGATACAATCTTAATGGAGTCTTTTTTAAGAGCTTATTGGAATTTTTACTGGCTATGTTGATTCCTAGTGTTGTAGTATTTAAGCTATTTTCACTTAAGCAAACTGAAGTTCTTGGTAAAACAAAACAGAACTCAACTGCATATATTTTAACAGCTTTGATGGGAATACCACTAGCCCTGGTTATTACAGGATTGCACAATGTTACAATCTTTATACTTGATAAGTTAGGCGTTAGTGTAACTTTCAAAAATCATTTTGCAATTAATCAATCTCCTTCAATATTAGGATTTATTTTAATGCTATCCGTTTTAGTTTTAATACCGGCTATTGTTGAAGAATTTATGTTCCGTGGAGTATTACAAGCTAGTTTGAGAAATCCTGAGAGATTGCAGCTGTCATTGTTACTCACTGCAACTGCATCAAGTTTGTTCTTTAAGAATATAATGTTTGTTGTTGTTTATTTAGCAATTTCTTTAGTTTTATCTTTAGTGAAAGAAGCTGCAGATAATTTATTAATACCGATTTTGTTGCATATTTCAATTTCAACATCGTTGTTGCTTATGCAGTATTTCTTGCCTTTGTACAGTTCAGCCATAGAGTTAAAAAGCATTGATGGGCGAAGTAAGTTCTATACAACTTTGATATTAGCTGTAGTTGCAATAGTATTGTTGATCCCATTATTCAAGGCGAGCTTCAGCGCTTATGACGATAGTAGAGATGATAAATATGATGAAAAATCTGAGATGGATAATTATATTGAGTTGCAAAATGAGATTGCTCCAGTTGATTGGCAGTTCGTCTTAGCAACTTTATTACTTTTGTTGTCATCAGCTATGGTTTAAAGTCTAATATAGTTTTAACTAAGTAATTTATAGGAATATAAAAGCTTAGTTATTAGAGGTCTGGCTTCTGAAAATCATCAACAATTAGCTATTAAAATTTAGACATAAAAAAGCACTGTCCATAGATAGTAGCTATCAGGAAAGTGCTAAATCTGGTGCGACCAACAGGACTTGAACCTGCACGAATATTACTTCATAACGACCTCAACGTTACGCGTCTGCCAATTCCGCCATGGTCGCGAATTGCTTGCGTAGTGAATAAGATTATATACGTTAAAATAAGATAAAGCAAGAGGATTAGTCCGTAGAAAGTAAGGATTTTATTTGAAAAATACATAGAAAAATTCCGAATAAAATCCTTTTAATGCTATAATATAGCTCAGTAATTATATAGGAGAAGAATATGTCAAAAGATAAGAAATTTGTAGAAAGCATAACATCAAGAGATGTTGATTTTCCTCAATGGTATACAGACATTTGTCTACGCGCAGAACTAACTGATTATTCAAGTGTAAAAGGTTGTATGATCTTATTACCAGGCGGTTTTGCTATATGGGAAAATATTCAAAAAGGTTTAGATAAAGCATTTAAAGAAACTGGTCACCAAAATGTGGCAATGCCGATGTTTATTCCCGAGTCTTTGCTACAAAAGGAGAAAGA
Organism: uncultured Fastidiosipila sp.; assembly: GCA_947253875.1. Lineage (GTDB taxonomy): Bacteria > Bacillota > Clostridia > Saccharofermentanales > Fastidiosipilaceae > Fastidiosipila. Next base: position 67,231 of record CAMYAM010000007.1, read on the forward strand.
TCACGTAGAAGGTTTTGCCCCTGAAGTAGCGTGGGTTACCCATGGTGGTGATAATGAACTTGAGGAAAAAATGGCAGTTCGTCCAACTTCAGAAGTTCTATTTTGTGAGCTTTATTCTAAGATAGTTCGCTCTTATAGAGATTTACCTAAGAAGTTTAACCAGTGGGTTTCTGTAGTTCGTTGGGAAAAAACGACTAGACCATTTTTGAGGACTAGAGAATTTTATTGGCAAGAAGGGCACACAGTTCACGAGACTGAAGCTGATGCCATGGAAGAAACGTTACTAATGTTGGATGTCTATACCAAATTCCTGGAAGAATATTTAGCAATTCCTGTAATTAGAGGTGAGAAAACTGCCAAAGAAAAATTTGCAGGAGCAGAAAAAACTTACACAATGGAAGCTCAAATGTATGATGGTAAAGCTCTACAAGCTGGTACAAGTCATTACTTTGGTACGGGTTTTGCTAAAGCATTTAATATTCAATATAGTGATAGAAATAATGAGTTGCAATACGCTCATCAAACTTCTTGGGGTGTAAGTACAAGGTTAATTGGTGGTCTGATTATGGTCCATAGTGATGACTCAGGACTTGTTTTACCACCTAAAATTGCGCCTAATCAATTAGTAGTTATTCCAATTGCACAACATAAAGAAGGTGTATTAGATAAGGCATACGAAATTAAAGATCAATTGGCAAAAGAATTTAGCGTAATTATTGACGACACAGATAAATCTCCAGGCTGGAAGTTCAGTGAATATGAGATGAAGGGTATTCCACTAAGAATTGAAATTGGTCCAAGAGATATCGAGAATAATGTTTGCGTTGTTGTTCGTAGGGATACCCATGAGAAAATTACTGTTGGTTTAGATAAATTAAACAGTGAAGTAGCACGTTTATTAGATGAGATTCAAGAGAATCTTTATAATACTGCTAAAGAACGTCTAGATTCAAGAATATATGATGTCACAAACTATGATGAATTCAAAGATGTAGCCGACAATAAACCTGGTTTTATGCGAGCAATGTGGTGTGGTAAAACCGAATGTGAAGAGGCAATTAAGGCAGAAACTACTGTAACTAGTCGTTGTATTCCATTTGAGGATGAACAAGCTAAACTTTCAGATAAATGTATTTACTGTGGTGAAGCTGCAGAAACAATGTTGATTTGGGGTAAAGCTTATTAAGCTTGAATAGGCAGTTACATTAGTTCAAATGTATATTTTATGAATTTATAATAATAAAGGCTTTGATTAGCAATAAACTAGTCAAAGCCTTTTCTATAACTAAAGAATAATTAATTTAATTACTTCCCTGGAAATGCATTAGTGTTTTCTGTGCCTATTGTAGTTTTGGTGTCTTCTGTAGTTTGGAACCAAATACCACCATTAGCTCTAGATAGGAAAACTATGTAAGGACTTTGGTCTTCCTTATCCACTGAGAAGCAAATATAGCCAATTGAAGTTTCGCCTTCTTCAATTGGAGATAGGACAGGAGTGATATTCCGAATTAAAGTTACATCACCATACATTCTGCCATCTTTGCCGTTAGCTAGAGAGAAATAATAAGGACTCAGACCAACTACTTCTTGATTTCTAGATGAGGTTATTTTTACTAAGACTTGTGCGACTAAATATTCTTTACCGTCTTCTGGTTCAGGATTAAAAATACTAGCATCTTTAATCATTTTAAAAGCAGACTCGCCTCTATATATTTCTTGAATCTTTACTTCAGATTTAAATGGATCAAATAATGTTTCGGTTCCATCAAAGTAGGCAGTTTCACCAATTTTGTGAGGTTTATGCATACTACCATTTTTATCTTTGTTTTTATCTTTATCTAAGCCCAGTATTGAGTTGAGTAAGCGTTCGCCATACGAATCATTTTCTAAATTTTTGTGTTTTTTTATTTCAGAAGGAGTGAGTTTTTTGGTACTCAAAGTTTTCTCTGGATTTGCATCTGATCTTGTTGTTTCTTGGCTTCCTTGTTCTTGTGTATTTTCTGATTCTAATGTTGTATTAGAGGTATCAGTTTCTTCAGCTTTAGAGTTGCTGCTATTACTATCGTTTTGATTTGAAAGGCTGCTGCTTGGATCAGAGTCCTCATTATTAATTGATATGTTAGGTGCATTCTCTGATGAAGATTGCCTAGCGTTAGAGTTTTCAGCTGAAGCTGTTGTCTTAGTCTCTTGAACGTTTGGTGGGAGAACACGTTGGCATGAACTGCTTACGCATACTAACGCAAGTAGAGTCGTAGCTAGATTGAATAATTTTGATTTACGCATATGTTTCCCCTAATTAATCTATATTTAAGCCTAACCATTTTATAATATTATTACTAGTTTTGCCAATATATAAAGCTGTTTGAGTTTTTATAAAGAACTGCTTATTACTTTACAGTTCATTATTTGCTAGTAATAATACATGAATTTGATATAATGTAAAAAACTATTAATGTTTTTAATATTGAATCGGAGGGAGTTAACAATGTTAAATCACGAATCTTATGATTTTAATCCTGATTATAGAGGTTTAGACAGGAACGATAATCAGAATAATTATCAAAATAACAATTATAACAACAAAAATTCTCATGGTAATGAACAAGATTATCAGAGAAATTATCAGTCTGAAGCGTATCAAAGAGAACCTTACGAAGCTACTGCAACAGAGGCAGAGAGAGTTCAAAAAGAGCAAAATCCTAGTTATTTAAATCCTGAAAGCTTTGATCAAGAAGAATATAATCAAGAAGGTTATTACGGACAAACTCAACCAGAAGCTGAAAATGTACAAGGGAAAGTACCTTATACATATGCAGCTTACGAAGGTCAACAACATGTTTCTGAAGCAAAAGATAGTAAGTTCAAAGCTTTAACTGAAGAAGTTTTAGCTTGGTTTAAGAGCTTTATTTCTGATAAACCAAGTTCTGCAGCAGAAGTTGCAAAACAATCTAGAGAACCATTGGCCTGGACTATATTTTTAGGTATCTTGGCATTAGTAGGTGCTTTAAAAGGATTATTTAATTCAATTGGTGCTGGTAGAAATTCAGGTTACGTAATAGGTAGATTTTTTGGTGTAATGCTAATTTCAGCATTAATTTACTTTGTAAATGTTTTAGTTATTTACATTGCCCAAAGCTCTAATAAAACACTTAAATCTTGGTATCAAGCTTTTAATACAGCAGTTATACCTACATTACCAATATTGTGTGCATATACATTGAATATAATTTTTGGAAGTTTCTTTAATGTCACAATGATGACAATTTCAGGAGCTATAACATCCATAGCAGTTATATTTAATATAGTACTTCTAAATAATGTTCTGAATAGAGAATTTGAAGGTAAAAAAGCTCGTGAATGGAAAGTCTTAGGATTAATAGTTCTAGTTGTTTTCCTATGCGTTATCTTGGCTGGTTTAGTTGAAGTTAAGCCTGCAGGGATTGCCGATTATTTAAACTCACTATTCTAAAATTAATTTCATTAGTAATAATATAAGACCAGAATAGTACTAAAGTAATGAAATTAAAGCTAACCTCTTACCTGATGCTGGAAAATATCAGCTAAGGTAAGAGGTTTTTGTTTGGAAATTAGAACAGAAATAAACTAATTAATCAAACATAAGCATAGCGATAGCAGGAATATTAATAGTCAATCGCAAGAGAGACGAAGAATAATTCTAGAGAATGTTGTTAGAGTTAAAGTAAAAATCACTAATAATTCAAAAATTTAACAGAAATGATAATACCCTTCTTACTGGATATGTTAGTAAGAAGGGTATTAATTATTGTATTGAAATGAAATCTATTAAAAGACTAAATCCAAAGAATTGAGTTTGAGTCAATAATATGTATAGTTAAGAATATTGAAATTTTTTCAAAGAAATTCAAAATTAGTTTTTGGTGTTTAAAATATAATTTTAACTTTAAATATTTTCAACAGAATAGTCTATTTTAATTTCTCTATTACCACTTATAAATTGTCTATATTTAATTCCAGCAGCCTCAAACATTAATTTGGAAGCTCTAGTACCTTCAGTATTAGCATATTTATCTGAGATATAAATTACTTCTTTTATTCCTGCTTGAATAATAGCTTTTGTACACTCGTTGCAAGGGAAAAGAGCTACATATATTCTACAATTTTTAAGAGATGTTACGGGGTTATTTAGAATTGCGTTGAGTTCAGCATGGCAAACAAAAGCATATTTTGTCTCTAAAAAACCACCTTCTCGTTCCCAAGGAAAGTCATCATCGTCTATGCCAATAGGGAACCCATTATATCCTGTAGAGATTATCTTATTATCTGGGTTTACTATACATGCTCCTACTTGAGTATTTGGATCCTTAGAACGTTTTGCGGCTAATAGAGATACTCCCATGAAGTATTCATCCCAATCTATATAATTTTCTCTTTTGCTCATAATAAGCCTCCTTACAATGAATATATAATGTATAATTTATTATTTGTTATTAATTTTTATTATTTATAACCGTTACTCTTGGCATAGTTTTCGTAATATCCAGGAATTTGATCAGTGCTTAGGAAATTAATATTTCCATTTGCGGGTCTATTAGGGGTAATAGGACTTCCTGCTTTGAAATACTCTAAGAATGAGTTTCCATAGTTTCCAGAAGCTTGGTATCCTGTAGAGCTGCTAACATAAAACTCAACGATTCCTGCTGGTTTATCCCATTCAGCCGCTTCTTTATCCTTATGTATGTAATCGAATAATTCTTTTGTGGCGTAATGCTGGTTCTTATAATCTAATTGTGGCAAATAGGAACGTTTCAATTTGTTATCAAAACCAAACCAGTTTGAAACTGTATAGTATGGAGTCATCATAGTAATCCATTCGTCCTGGAACGCGTCGGTAGTACCAGTTTTGGCAGAAGTTCTAATTATCTGACCATTGGAGTTTCTGATCTGATTAAAGTCCCATAATGTACCATAATATGGGGAACTTCCTGTTGGACCTTCCAAAACATCTTCTAGCATTTTCAACATCATATAAGATGTTTCAGCAGAGAATACTTGTTCAAAATCAGGAGAAAATTCCAATATAACAACACCATTACTATCTAAGACTTGTGTATATCCTTTGCTTTCTGTATAAAGTCCACCATTTGCTAAAGTTTGGAAACCGTTTGCCATTTGCAATGGTGAGACACCATAACTTAGAGAACCTGTAGCTAAACTTAAATCCACTGGGTCATTTCTTAAATCGATACCCATCTGAGCGAGGTAGCTTTTTGCAGTATCAACTCCAACCTCATTAAGAATTTTAACCGCAGGGACGTTATTGGAAATTTTAAGGTTTGTACGTACTGGTAAACTGCCTAAGTATGAATCGTAAGCGTTTGTTGGCCATTCTGTATTAGGGTTATGAACATCCATATGTACAGGTTCATCTTTAACGATGGTAGCACCAGTAATTAAGTCCATTTCGACTGCAGGAGCATAAACAGCTAAAGGTTTAATAACGGAACCTGGTTGACGACGAATATCAGTAGCTCGATTCAGAACTTTGTTAGCTTTTTTCTCTCCGGCACCACCTTGCATTGCAACAATATTATTTGTTTTACTATCGATTACAACTGTACCTGCATCAGGTTTTTCAGGGGAGTTAGCATAGATACTTGGATCTCTTTGGAAGTTGCTTTGTCGCATGAACAATTCATCTAATTTATCTTGAACCATTGGATCAAGAGAAGTATGAATATGTAAACCGCCATTTTGAACCAAATTATATGCTTCTGCAGCGGTATATTTACCACTAGCAGCTAAATCCTTGGTAACTTGTTCGATGACGAATTCTTCAAAGTATGAATTGATCTCATTTCCAGTGAAACTTATATCCTCATTAGAATAGACTATTTCATAGTTGATAGCTTCTTCGTATTGATCACTAGTAATGAATCCAACATCTAGCATTGATTGTAGAACTATTCTCTGACGCCTTTGAATGTTTTTACGACCTAATTCAGTTCTTGGATTATATGATGCGGGACTCTTAGGAATACCTGCAAGTAAAGCACATTCAGCAAGGTTTAAATCTTTTGCCTCTTTGCCAAAGTATGCTTTGGCAGCAGACCCTACTCCGACATAGTTGTTCCCCATTGGTACTAAGTCTAAATATAAATTCATAATTTTATTCTTAGGTAATTGTTCTGTAAGACGAACAGCTCTGTACCATTCTTGAACTTTTCTTTGGTATGAAACTTCATTGTCACCAGTCAGCATCTTAACTGTCTGCTGTGTAATAGTAGAACCACCATGAGCTGAGTCACCACGATTGACTAGGGTGCTTATCGCAGCACCAGCGATACGCCTAGGATCAATACCAATATTGGTATTGAAAGTTCTATCTTCAATTGCTATGAAAGCTTCATCAATATATGTCTTTGATACCTGGCTATAATCTATTAACTCACGGTTGATGTTGCTGTCACCGGTAAGTGCAGCAATTTGTTCACCATTCTTGTCATATAGGTATGAGGTTTGTTGAGTTATAGTGAAAAGTGAGCTAGGAACTTCTTTAGCAGTAGCAATATATCCAACTAGGATACCTATCAATGTAGAGCCTATTAAAGCCATTATTATTAAAATAATCACTATAACTATTAATACCGACTTACCTACAAATTTACCTAAAAGTCCAGCTGTTGTTAAATCATTATTAGCAATTTTGGGACGACCTGACATATCTCGACGAATTGAATTTTTAAGGTATGTCATCTCCTTGTTTTGCAGTTTTTCTTCCTGCTCCTTTTGGTATAATTTACGCTTTTCGCTTAAGCTTAGATTATTTTTTTTATCTTTATCTTTATCCATATTTTTCCTCATTAAAGAATTTAAACTAATTTCCTGAGTTACTTATATATTAACGTTATAGTAATTATAATTTATTGTTAGCAAAAAGACTAATAATACTTTATTTATTAAGAAACTAAGAACTATTCTAAGAATGTATATATACGGTTCTAAGATGGCAAAGAATTGTTATAATATAATATGTATAACAATACAAAGAAATTTGTAAGCTTGATTTTAATAGTGACTTATGAAAAAAGATATAAGAGAAGTTAAAAGATACTAACTGTATTGGAGGGTTTAATGCAGAAGATAATAGGAATTTTAGAACAGGATGGTAGAGATGGTTTAGTCAATCCAGATGGAAAACTAGTATCTATCAATGCATTAAGAATTCCAGAGCCTTACTTGAATGGTGCACCATTTGGTATGAAGGTTGTAGTTGAGCTTATTTCAAGTCCAGATTCACCAGATCCGTTAGGAAAAGTGGTTGAAGTCCTTGGAGATCCAGCAAGACCAGACGTTGCTATGGAAGCAATTATGTTGATGTATGGATTATCTGAGGTTTTTCCAGATGATGTCCAAGCGGAGTTAGAGTATATTCCATCTGAGCTAAGTGAGGAAAATCTTGACGAGGCTCTTAAGATGGGGCGCAAAGATTTAAGAGATTTAGTGACAATAACAATTGATGGTGTAGACGCAAGAGACTTAGATGATGCTATTTCAATACAAAAAGATCAAGATGGTAGCTATAAATTGTATGTTCATATTGCGGATGTAGCAGAATATGTTAAAGAAGGATCAGCACTAGACAAAGAAGCATTAGACAGAGGAAATAGTGTTTATTTAGCGGATAGAGTTATTCCTATGTTACCGCCAAAGTTATCAAATGGTATTTGTAGTTTGAATCCTAATGCACCTAGATTGGCGATGACATGCATGCTACAGTATGATTCTGGTGGTACATTGATAGATGGTGATGTTTATGAATCCGTAATAATGTCAGATCTTCGAGCAGATTATGACACTGTGAAGATAGCTCTGGAAGAAGAGCCAATTCCTTCATACGAGAAGTTTATGCGTGAGTTCCATTGGATGCAAGAGTTAGCAAAGATACTTAAGGGTAAATCGCAAAGACGTGGAGCTTTAGAATTTGACTTTCCTGAAACTGCAATAGATGTAGACAAGGATGGCAAAGTATTAGATATATATCCTGAGAGTAATTCATTTGTTAATGAGATTATTGAACAGTTTATGGTAGCAGCTAACTCTTTTGTGGCAGAGAAATTTACTGAGTTGGAATTGCCGTTTATTTATAGAGTTCATGATAATCCTGATGAAGAGAAGTTGCTTAGATTTAGAGAAGTACTTAAGATGGTTGGAGATAGGGATGTTAAGATACCTAAAGATCCTAAACCTAAAGACATTAAGAAAATTTTAAATAAGATTAAAGAACTTCCAGCAGAAAAAACGTTAGAAACACTCTTGCTGAGATCTTTGGCCAAAGCAAGTTATTCTGAAAAACCTATTGGACACTTCGGCTTAGCATTAGAAGACTATAGTCATTTTACAGCGCCAATAAGAAGATACTCGGATGTATTTATTCATAGAGTTATCAAAGGATTCTTGCGAGCTAATATGAATATTAAGAAGTGGAAAGCAGAAGCCCCTGATGTAGCAGAACATGTTTCTGATACGGAGAGAATTGCGATTCTAGCAGAGAGGGCAAGTACTGATCAGAAAGTTGCAGAATATTATGCAGATAGATTAGGTGAAGTTTATGAAGCTGAAATTACTGGTTTTGTTGGGGCAGGTATGTTCGTCATGTTACCTAGCACAGCAGAAGGTATGGTGCCTTTTAGAACTTTAGATGATTTTTACGTATACGATGAACGTACAATGACAGCTCAAGGTAGAGATAAACATCGTCTGTTTATGATGGGTGACAAAGTTAAAGTAAGAATTGCAAGAGCTGATGTTGTGAAACGGCAAATTGATTTGGTCTTAGTGGACGAAAATTCTAGTGGTAGAATAGATAGAAGTCTTTCAGACAAAAAAGCCAAGAGAAAAGCAGCTGAAAAGAAAAGACAAGATAAAAATTCATCTAGAAGTAATAAAAGACGTAGAAAACGAAATGGAAATCTATATAATAAAAACAACGATTCAAACAATAAAAGTACTTCTACGAACTCAGCAAGAAAGAATAGAAGACGAAATAGGAAAAATAGAAAAAACAAAAATAGGAGGGCTTAGAAATGGATGATCAAACAACAAGATTTGAACTAAAGATGGACAAGGCAGATAGAGTCAAGAATATTATTACAGAAGTTCTACAGGCTTTAGAAGAAAGAGGATATAACCCAATTAATCAATTGTCTGGTTATTTACTCTCTGGGGATCCTACTTATATCACAAATCATAATAATGCTAGAGGTGTAATAAGAAGAATGGAACGTGACGAGATTCTAGAAGTTATACTAAATAGCTACATTGAAGACAATATTAAATAGATTGAGTTAATATGAAAAGATATTTAGGAATAGATTTTGGCCAAGCGAGAGTTGGTATTGCCAAGAGTGACCTCTTAGGTTTCACAGCGGAAGGTGTAGAAACTATTAAATGGGACGGACATGATATTGAGCCTGTACTAAATCGTATTGAATTAATTTGTAAAGATTTAGATGTATCTGAGTTGGTTCTAGGATTGCCAAAGCGTACAGATAATCGTGTAGGTGAGGCTGAAGAGAAGGTCAGAGATTTCGCAGATAAACTTATAAATCGTTTGGGCTTGCCTTTGCATTTTGAAGATGAAAGATTGACTACTGTGATGGCTACAAAATTTTTACAACAAGGAAGTAGTAAAAAAAGTACTTATAGATCAAAAGTAGATCAGGTTGCAGCAGAGATAATTTTGCAAGGATTTTTAGAAAAGCAGAGATTCCAAATGAGCTAAATTTAATGAGGAGTAGTGTTAATGAGTGATGTTGATAAACAAAAAGAGCAAGAAAGAGAAGAATTGATGGATGAGATTAAAGAGCTTTTGGGAGATGATTTGGAGAGCTCTACAGTAATTCTTGAAGATTCTGAAACAGGAGAAGAGTTTACCTTCTATATGTTGGATGATTTTGAATTTGAAAATGAAATATATGCATTCATGCTAAATGTAGAGGAAGAGCCTGAAGCAATTTTTGCCAAAGTTATTAATGAAGCGGATGGCAGCATGAATTTCCAATCCATAACAGGTGAGGAATTTGATAGAGTTTCTGCATATTTTGAAAGTTTAGAAGACGATTTATACGAAGAATAGGTAATTGTTTTTTGAGCAGTTTATTTAGTGCTTTGTGTGTTTCGCTAAAAAATTCAAATAAAAAGGTAATGATAAATGAATCAAGAGCAATTGAACAAGCAAATTAAAAAATCTGAGCAGGTCAATAAGGAAAGATTAAATCAAAAATCTGAGATGATTGATCCGGATCAAGAGTTACTTGTACTAGAAGACTTAGATAATGGAAATGAATTTTTCTTTTATCAATTAGATGCTTTTAGTCTTAACGGTCAAGATTATATCTGTTTAGCAAGTTACGAACCAGATTTTGGTGATCACCCAGAACCAGAATTGGTAATTATGAAAAGCGAAGTAGATGAATCTGGTAATAGACTTTTTAAATCAATTCGTAAGGAAGAAGAATTAGATGAAGTTTTTGAGATTTTTTATTCGAGAATGGAAAGCAGCTTAAATAGTTAGAGAGATGGTAATTTATGCAAAGTAGTCAAGAATACAATAGAGATTTTACTAATTATCAAGTAAGAAGTCCTTACTATAGGAAACCTGGTTTCGATGCGGGGACAATATTATGGCCTATATTGGCTATAGCATTTTTCTTTGGAACCATGATCATAGTTCAATTTGCAGGAATAGTATACGCAATTCTTACAGACCCGCTTTTAAGAATGTCATTAGAAAACTCTGATCCTATTGAGTTGATTACCACTCTTGCTAATGTGCAAGTTCAGCAATTTAGTGTAGTGGCTATAATATATTCACTTATTCAGATTATTGCGTTGTTTTTTTTCCTTAGATCTAGAGAAGAGAAAGAAAAAAGATATGTTCTTAAAGAAAAAGCTGAAGGTAAAGACTATCTATCAACCATTGTAATTACCTTTGGTGGTATTGGTTTAGCGATGGCTTGGATGCTATTAGTGTCCTTATTAGCTCAGGTTTCCGACTTCTGGGCAGAACAAGTGGAGATTTATGAGCAAATTTCATCAATAACTTCAAATGAAAATATTTTCCTTACTTTGATTTCTGTTTGTGTTTTAGTTCCGATTGCAGAAGAACTTGTCTTTAGAGGGCTGGTATTAAGTGAGTTTAGAAGAGTAATGCCAGATTGGTTAGGTGTTATAGTAACTGCTGTCATTTTTGGAATAGCACACATGAATCCAATTCAATCTGTATATGCAGCTGTTTGTGGAGTTATGTTTGGTTTGGTCTATATCTGGACTGAATCAATTTATCAATCCATTTTTATGCATATTGTATTCAATTTCTTAGGTAGTGGGTTGAACGAAATTTTATTAAAACTAGGATTAGAGCAAGTTAGTCAATATCTGGTGTTCTTCTACATGCTAATGATAATTCCAACTATTTATTTATTGATTAAATTGCATAATAGGAATAGGGGTAAGAGCACTAAACCTATTGCAATAATACGTCCTGAATTTGAAGAAGCAGAAAACCAAGCGGAAGTACTATCTTAATTATTGATTACTATATATTTAATGTGGAAATAAGCTCTGTCGTTAAGAGGTCTAACTTTAGTAAATTCTTAAGTGACAGAGCTTTTTATTTGCCGATTTTGGTAAAGATTATTATTAATATTTGCTTGAACCTGAATTGTTGCGGATAAATGGTTTTATAATGATTTTATAGTGATAAAAATTAATTTGACTATATACGGAATAATCTCTATAATTCATATCACTGTCTTAAACGATGTTTATAAATTCCTATAAAGATGAAATTGATTAGACGAGTTTTGTGCAGATATAAAATATTGAAATTTAAATAAATGGGTGATTAGCTCAGTTGGTCAGAGCGCTTGCTCGACACGCAAGAGGTCACTGGTTCAAGTCCTGTATCACCCACCACGATTAAAACCCGTAACCGTAAAGGTTTGCGGGTTTTCTGCTATTTGTTTGTTAAAAATGTCAAGGAATACAACGTTACCTTGTATTTTTTGATGTCTCGTTACAGCTTGTTACAGCACTAGAAAAAATAGAAATTTATATGTGGAGGAAAACAAATGGAGAAAGAAAATGTAAAAGGATTTTTAGGCAGGCAGTATAGATTGAAAAGATTGGCTCTAGCTTCAATTCTTATCGCAGTTACTTTAATATGTTCAATTTACTTAAACGTCTATATAGTAATATTTAAATTTAGTGTGGCGAACGCTATTTTACATATTGCAGGGTATATTTTAGGTCCTATATATGGATTTGCAATTGCGATTCTTACTAATACTATAGCGTTTTTTATAAATTCTAATGGTGCTGCATTTCACTGGGGCTTTACCTTAACAGCTGGTTTGCAAGGGCTTATTGCAGGACTTATGATGCTGCTCAATAAAAAGAAAGTAGACTGGAAAGTAATTTTTGCTACAAATGTTTTAACAACTGTAATTTGCTCAATTCTATTAAGGTCTTATTTTTTAGCAGAACTTCTGGGCAAATCTATATATGTGCTAATGAAGCCTAGAATTTTAAATTCAACAATAATGGCAGTGCTTTATATAGTTATTGAAATTCTTTTGATTACAGCACTAAAACCAATTGAAAATAAGTTACCAAGCGAAAGCAGATTTATAACTTTTTCATTTAAGAAAAAAGATAAATAAAAATAAAGTATCTTTTATAAGTATTTTGAGATGACCTAATACGAATGTTTTAAAGTTGTGTATAATATTTGGTTAAGAGTTTAAGCAATTAGGAGAGTGAATATGCAGAGTTATGATTTTTCTAAAATAGAGAAAAAATGGCAAGATATTTGGGATGAAACAAAAGTTTTTGCAGCAGAAGATTTTAGTGATAAAGAGAAATTTTATTGTCTAATTGAATTCCCTTATCCTTCAGCTAATGGATTACATGTAGGCCATCCGAGATCTTATACAGCCTTGGATTTAGTTGCACGTAAGAAACGTCTTGAAGGATATAATGTACTTTATCCAATGGGCTGGGATGCTTTTGGCTTACCTACAGAGAATTTTGCTATTAAGAACAAGATTCATCCTGCGATAGTTACAAAAAATAATATTGCTAACTTTAAACGCCAGTTGAAATCTTTAGGATATTCTTTTGATTGGGATAGAGAAATAAATACTACAGATCCAGAGTATTATAAATGGACTCAATGGATATTCATTAAAATGTTTGAAAAAGGCTTAGCTTATAAATCTAAGATGAAAGTTAACTGGTGCCCAGCAGATAAAACTGTGCTAGCTAATGAAGAAGTTATAGATGGATCTTGTGAACGCTGTGGTGCTCAAGTTATACATAAAGATAAAGAACAATGGATGCTTAAAATAACTGCATATGCAGATCGTTTGGTCGATGATTTAGAAGAGTTAGACTTTATCGAAAGGGTAAAGACACAACAGAAAAACTGGATCGGTAGATCTCACGGTGCCCAGATTAGATTCAATACCAATATTGATGAGGTTATTGAAGTGTATACAACACGTCCGGATACAATCTTTGGTGCTACATATTTAGTTTTATCTCCTGAACATGAGCTATTAAGATCAAATGAGGATAAAATCAAAAATCTTGATGAGGTTAAGGCATATCAAGAATTTGCGGCAAGCAAGTCTGATTTTGAACGTACTGAAATGAACAAAGAGAAGACAGGTGTGAAGATTGAAGGCATAAGAGCGATTAATCCTGCAAATAAACAAGAAGTCCCTATTTTTATTTCTGATTATGTATTGTCTACATATGGTACTGGGGCAATTATGGCTGTTCCAGCTCATGATACAAGAGACTATGAATTTGCTAAGAAATTTGATTTGGAAATTGTTGAAGTCGTAAGTGGAGGAGATATTTCTGAATCTGCTTATACTGATACAGATAGTGGAATTTTAGTTAACTCTGACTTCTTAAATGGTAAAGATGTTAAAGATGCCATTGAATTCATGTTTGAATGGCTTGAATCAGAGCATATAGGTGCAAGAAAAACTAACTTTAAATTGAGAGATTGGGTATTTAGCCGTCAACGCTATTGGGGAGAACCAATTCCTATTGTTAACTGTGAGAAATGTGGTTTAGTAGCTTTGCCAGAGAGTGAATTGCCGCTGACATTACCAGAAGTTGAAGTGTATGAACCTACAGATACTGGAGAATCTCCTTTAGCAAATATCACTGAATGGGTAGAAACAACATGTCCTGAATGTGGAGGTAAAGCTAAGAGGGAGACTGATACAATGCCTCAATGGGCAGGATCTTCTTGGTATTTCTTAAGATATGTTGATCCACATAATAGTGAAGAGTTGGCCAACAGAGATAAAATTGATTATTGGATGCCAATAGACTGGTATAACGGTGGAATGGAACACACTACATTACACTTGTTATATTCTAGATTTTGGTACAAGTTCCTATACGATTTAGGTGTTGTTGATACTTCAGAGCCTTATATGAAACGTACATCTCATGGAATGATACTTGGTGAGAATGGCGAGAAGATGAGTAAATCTAGAGGTAATGTTGTCAACCCAGATGAGATTGTGGAGAACTATGGTGCAGATACTTTACGAGTCTATGAGGTGTTTATTGGTGACTTCGAAAAAGCTGCTCCATGGAATACAAATGGAATTAAAGGTTGCTTGAGATTCTTAGAAAGAGTGTGGTCTTTGCAAGAAATCCTAGTTGATGGTTCTGAATATAGTTCTGCTACAGAGACTTTAATGCACCAAAGTATTAAGAAAGTCGGTGAAGATATTGAAAAGCTTAAAGGCAATACTGCGGTAGCTCAATTGATGACTTTAATTAATAAATTTTTTGAAGTAAATCAGGTCAATAAAGCGGAATTAGCAACATTCTTGATCCTCCTAAATCCATTCGCTCCTCATATTACAGAAGAAATTTGGGAGAAGGTGGGATTTGTAGGCAGAATAACAGACCAAACTTGGCCAGAATTTGAAGAAAGCAAGACTATTGAGAATGAAATTGAGATTGCAGTTCAAGTAAATGGAAAAGTCAGAGATAAGCTTGTAATTGCACGTGATTTAGATAAAGCTGTAGTCCTTGAGAGAGCAAAGGAACTTGAGGGAATTCAAGTTTATCTTGAAGGAAAGAATATTGTTAAAGAAATATATGTTCCACAAAGACTAGTTAATATAGTTGTAAAGTAAATAATATTGTAAACATATTGAAACTTGATTGCAGAGTTTCAAAGGTATTTGCGCTATTTACCTTGGTTTATGTATAATATATAACAGTACATCTATTAGATGTATAGCATTTAAATTCTATAGGGAGGCTTTAGAATGAGAAAAAAGATTGGTAGAAAGATATATGATACAGAGAAATCAAAATACATTGGTAAAAATGTAGAAGGTGAATTTGGTAATCCTTATGGATTCGAAGAAGAAATGTATAAGAAAAATGTTGGTGATTTCTTCTTGTTTGTTCAAGGTGGAGCTGAGTCTCAATATTCTGAGGAAGACATTATTCCTTTAGAATTAGAAGATGCAAAAGAATGGATAATTAGAGTTTGTGGAGAAGAAACTTTAAAAGAAGTAGTTACTGAAAAAGATGAGAAAGCTCTTGAGAAAAGTAGCGACAAAAAAGTTTCAGCTGCAAAAAAGACAGCGGCAACACCTAGCAAAAGTGCTAAAAAAACAAGTAAGAAATAAAACATCATTATAAAGTGAATTTTATTGATATTAACCTTCGGTAAAGTGATTATTGTTTTGTATAGGCAAAGTCAACGTTGTTACTTTTTCGGAGGTTTTTTCTTATTCAAATTTAAACCCTTTGTGGTAATGTATTTAGTAGAAATACTTAAAGGTGGTATCTAATAAAAATGAAAAAATTATATGTAAGTGACCTAGATGGAACACTTCTGAATACTTCTGGGGAAGTTTCTGAGTTTTCAAGAAATACTATTAATGATTTGATTTCCAAAGGCCTAAATTTTTCCATAGCAACAGCTAGGACAGCAGCTACGGCTAATGGAATTCTTTCAGGACTTGATATTAAAGAACCAGTAATTTTAATGAACGGTATGGCCATCTATGATTTAAAAAACAAGAAATATATAAAACAGCATAATTTCACTTGGGAGCAAAGAGATGCAATTTTAGAGATTATAGAGTTAAGAAAGATACCAGCATTTGTATATACCATTCAAAATGAAGAGCTTATTTGCTACACTTATACAGATGAGAAGCTTACACCAGAAATGAAGTATTTCAAAGATGAAAGAGTAGTTAAGTTTAATAAACGCTTTGAAGCAATCGAGCATTATACGGATTTGAAAAAGCTTGAGGTAATTTATTTCACTCTATTAGGTAAATATGATGATTTGAGCGACTTGAAGCTAGCAATTGATGAAGTAGAAAATGTTGACACTCTGCTTTATTTAGATGTTTATACTGATGATTGGATTCTTGAAGTTCATATAGCAGGAGTTGATAAAGGTACTGCAACTAAAGAACTTAGAGAGAACACTGGTGCTGATGAGTTATATGTTTTCGTTGATAATACGAATGATATACCTATGATGAATGAGGCTGATTACTCATATGCAGTTGACAATTCTAAGGAAAATGTAAAGTTAATTGCTGATGAAATTATTGGTAACAACGATGAAGATGCTGTGGCCAAAAAATTGTTGAAAGTTATTAAATAAGTTTGATTGTTAGAAATTGAAATTTTAAATTTGAAAATTAGCGTGTAAAAAGTTCAATTATATAGAAGAGTAAATAATTTTATTAGAAAGAGGATTATATGGCAATTCTAGATTTAGAAAAAGCAAAAGAGCGTGGTTTGAGAACTTCAGGAGCTGTATATATACTTGCAGAACCACAGCTCAGAAGTGGCAAAAAAGATGACTACATGGTAGGAAAATTTGTTAATAAGGATCAAGAAATAGAATTTAAAATTTGGAATGAATCAACTTTCAAAGAAGTTCTCGAAAATGGAACAGGAGTATATGAAGCTGAAGTAGTTGGATCTGAGTTTAATAATCAAATTTATTTGACGGTGCAAAATATAGAAGTACAAAAAGATGAAAGCCTAAGTAAGCATGATTTTCTCCCTAGCGTAGAGAAAAATAGAGTAGAAGAAATTTTTAATGATGCTAAAGAACACTTAAGTAAACTTGGCGTGTCCGATAAATGTTGGAATTTGCTTGATGAGATTACAAATTCTGAAATTATTGGAGATAGATTTTGGATTGAAGGTGCAGCAACTAGCCATCATGACAACGTAATTCGTGGCTTAGCTCACCATTCAAGTAAAATGCTAAGAATTTTAGCTGTATTAATAGACAATGATGATTATCTCAAAAAACATGCTGACCTTTTGACCATGGGAACATTTTTGCATGATATTGGTAAAGTCTTTGAATACAACGACCTAGAAATGTCTGAATATTGGTACGCCAATCATAGAGCCAGAGGAATTGAATACTTAGCTGAGTTCAAAGATAAAATTATCGCAAATTACGATGAGAAATTTTATAGACAACTTCAATCTATTATTATTGGTCACCATGGGGATTATGGTGATAGACCAACAACTGTAGCTTGTGCAATAGTGCATTACGTAGATACCATTGAGAGTCAAGTTACAGATTTAGTCCAAAAAGAAGAAGCATCTTCTGATAAAAGAATATTTGTAAAAGATTGGGGATACTTGGCAGGACTAGAATATTAATAATTTAGCTACATACAGACAGATGAGAAAGGTTTTGCAAGATAATGCGTTTCGCACATTTGGCAGACTTACATATTGGGAAAAAATTCAATGAATTATCATTAATTGAGGATCAGAAACATATTCTAAGTGAGATTATTGAAATAATTTCTGAGGAGAATCTTGATGCGGTTTTAATTTCTGGCGATGTTTATGATAAGGCTCAGTCACAATCTTTTGCTGTTGATATGTTGAGTGATTTTCTTGCTGAATTATCAAAGCTAAATGTTCATATATTGATGATTGCTGGAAATCATGATGCTCCTTCAAGATTAGCGTATGCTAAACCTATCCTTAAGAATATGAATATTCATTTAGCCGGGAAATTAGTGGGTTTACCCGAAGTTATAACCTTATCTGACGAGTTTGGACCGGTGAATTTTGTGTTGCTACCTTTCTTTAGGTTGCATGAAATTAAAGTTTTATTTCCAGAAGAAATTGATCGCTTGCAATCTTATACAGATGCTACTCATTTTATACTAGAAAGTTTAAATTTACCTAAGAATGAACGTAAAGTTATTCTTTCACATCAATTTTGGGCTGGAATTGATCCTGTTAAATTGTCTGAATCAGAGCTTGATATAGTTGGAGGTTTGGATGCTATAGATGTTAAATTGCTTGCAGATTATTCTTATGGAGCTCTAGGGCATATCCATAGACCTCAACGCTTAACGCAAGACTATCTGCGCTATGCAGGTTCACCTTTAGCGTATTCATTTTCTGAAATGAATCAAAGAAAGTCAGTTCCTATAGTTGAATTAGATGATTTTGGTGAAATGGCAAAAATTGAATTAAGATACTTGCATCCGTTACGTGAAGTTAGAGAACTTAATGGAACTCTAAATGAACTTTTGGCAGAAGCTAGAATAATATCGAATACAGAACCAAATCGTTTGAATGACATTATAAGAGTGAATTTAACAGACTCTGAACGCCCTATAGATCCAATGCGGAGGTTGCAAAGTTTCTATCCGAATATTGTACAACTGCGTGTTGAAAGAGATTATCATCTGAGTGAAGAAGACTCAGATAATTATTATGAAAATTTTTCTGAGCAAAACTTTATTGATTTGTTCAAAAGTTTTTACCAATTACAACAAGGGATGAATTTAAGTGAAAAAGATGCAAGCAAGTTGGAAGATCTTTGGAATGAATTGCAAACAAAACAAGAAACTTTAGATAGGGAGGTTGACTAAATGAAACCGCTATATTTAGAAATGTCAGCCTTTGGCCCATATGCAGGAGTTGAGAGCCTGGATTTCACCAACCTTGAATTTGAGAATATATTTTTAATCTCAGGTGATACAGGGGCAGGTAAAACTAGTATTTTTGATGCACTTACATATGCGTTGTTTGCAGAAAGCAGTGGAGATAGGCGAAAAACTGATAGTATACGTAGTGATTTTGCCAGTCCAGAAGCTGAAACTTATGTGTTTTTACGTTTTAGCCAAAGAGGCGAAATTTATGAGATTAAGAGAAATCCTGATTACTTGCGTCCGAGTAGAAGAGGCGATGGTTGGACTATGCAAAAAGCTAGAGTCGAACTGACCCTGCCAAACAGGGAACAGATAGTCAAGATATCTGATGCTAATGCTATTATTGAAGATATTCTAGGAATGAATTATCTAGAATTTAGACAAACTTCTTTAATTGCACAAGGAGAGTTTACGGAAGTTTTAAAAGCTAATAGTAAAGAAAGATCCAATATTTTTAGAAAGTTGTTCCAGACTGATAAGTATAGTGATTTTCAAAGTTTTTTGCAGAATAAAAGACGTGAGGCGGAGAATCAGTTGAAGCTGATAGATGTAAGAAAAACTGATATTCTGGAAAGTATGGCAGAAGTTTTGGCTGAGTTTACTGAGAAATATAATGATAAAGATTTACCTGAAGGTTTCAGATTTTTAAGTGATAATTTAGAAATAAATGGAAATATTCATTATGAACTTGGATTCTCAGAAAATTGGATAGAAGAAAAAGTTCAAGATAATCCTGAATTTACAAAAGAAATGCTAGATTATATTGAGCAAATTAACCGGAGTATATCTAGTTTTTTACAAAAGTTTGAAAAAACACTTGCTTTTGTAAAAGATACAAATAATAAAGTTAGTGAAAATTATTATACTGCTAAAAATTTGTCTGAATTATTTGATGAGCTAGAGTTTTTATTGGCAAAGAAACAAGATTTAGATAAGAGTTATAATTCGATACTTGAAAAGAAGAATGAATTGCTATTGGCTAAAAATGCTGAGAAAGTTAAACCTTATGTTGAGGCCTATAAACATGAATTACTTGAGCTTTCGCAACTCGATAAAAAGATTGAAGATAAACAGTCTAGTCTGAAGAGCGTTCAAGTCAATCTGAAAAAAATAGAGAATGATATTAATAGGTACCAGGAGAAATGGATTAATCTTGAAGAACAAGAGCAAGAGCTAAGACGCTGGCAAGAACTTTTGCCGGAACTTATTCAATTTGAAAATCTAAAAAAAGAAGAACTTGAACTTGAGAATAAGATTGAAAAATGTCTGTCACAAGAGTTGCTTATTTCTGAAAGAATTAATAAGCTTAATGGAAATTTGTTGAAACTGGAGCAAGAATTAAATATATATGATGATCTAGAAGTCAAAATTTCAATGCATAAAAATGATATCGAAAATTTCAAGAAGGATAAAGAAACTTTTCTTAAAACAGAAACGCATTTGATTAATCTTCAGGAATTGTTAAGAGAAAAGGCTATCCTAGAAGATCAACATAGCGTAGCAGATCAAAACAAAAAACAAGCTTTTCATAACTTGGAAAATATTGAAGGACAGTTTTTAGCAAGTCAAGCGGGTGTTTTAGCAAAAAAACTCATAGATAATGAACCATGTCCTGTTTGCGGATCTATAGAACATCCAAAACCTGCAAAAAATGACGCCGATATAGTAACTGAAACTGAATGGAATCAAGCAAGAGGACAAAATCAAGTTGCAAATGATAAAGCTGCAAAGATAATTAATCTTCTTGTATCAAATAAGAATAAACTCGATTTTAACTTGCAAGAACTTAATGAATATCTCAAGAAAAATTTTACTTGGGAAGAAGTTTCTTTGATAGAAGATAACATTAATAAGATTAACTCGAAATTAAAAAAGAGGGCTAATATATTAAATGATCTATCAGCAGAATTAAATAAGGACTCGAAACTTAAGAAGGAACTAGAAAACAGTAAAGTTGGAGCTGAATCTGAAGCTAATTTAACTAAAGAAAAATTAGAAAAAATTGTTGAAATGAAATCTAGTTTGGACAAACAAAGCTTGGGTTTAAAAGCTATTATTGCTAGAGATTCTTCCAAATTTGATCAGCTTGATTCAAAAAGCTTATCAAAAAAAATAGATGATAAGAATTATGAGTTGAGTAAAGCTCGAGAAGCTCTGAGTGAACTGCAACTTATGAAAGAAAAAGTGAATCAGGAGAATATTCAACTTTCTACGGAAGTAACAATTGCTAAACAGAATCAAGAGCAAAAGAAAAAAGATATATCAATTAAGCGTAACGGACTTGAAGAAAGACTAATATCAAACTCTTTTGCAGATTTGAATGCATTCGAATCAGCTGAAAAGTCAACAGAAGTTATTGCAACTATTGAAAAGACAATTTTTGATTATGAAAATACTTATAGACACACTGGTCTACGAATTATAGAGTTGGAGAAGAAAACAGCAGCATATGACAAACCAAATCTTGAGCAAATTTTAGTAAATCTAAAAAAATCAAATACAATATATGATAAGTTTCATAATACTTATAATACCTTGCAAAATTTAAATATTATTTTTGACCAAAAATTCAAGAGTTTAAAGAACTTAAGTAAAGATTTACTTAAAGTTAGAGAAGAACAGGCGTTTTATCAAGAGTTTGCTACGTTGAGCAATGGTCAAGTTAAGGGAGCTAAGCTGAAAACTACATTTGAACAATTTGTACAAGCTTATTATTTTAAAAGAATATTAAAAGCTGCTAATACAAGACTAAACACTTTAAGTGATGGCCGTTACCTCTTAATGCATAGAGAGGAAGCTAGTAGAGGTAGTGGACAAGATGGCTTAGAGCTTGATGTTTTAGATAGCTACACTGGTAAAAGTAGAAGTGTTAATAGTTTATCCGGTGGTGAAACTTTTATGGCGTCACTTGCTTTGGCACTTGGTCTTTCAGATACGATACGTGAATTAAAAGGCGGTATAGAGATAGAAGTAATGTTTATAGATGAAGGCTTTGAGTCTTTAGATGAAGAAGCTTTGCAAAGGGCAACAAAACTCTTATCTTCAATGTCAGATGAGTCAACTATGATAGGCATAATCTCACATGTGAATGAACTTAAAGATGCTATAATGCAACAAGTGAGGGTTAAAAAGACAAATAAAGGAAGTAGTTTAGAAATTATTTATTTGTAGTAATTGTTAAACATTCGTTTCTTAATTGTTTTAATACAAGTCTAAGTTTGTCCTAACTAAATGAGGTATAATTATATTTACTCTAAAATATAGAGGATAAACAGGCAGAGAATAAAGAATGTACTTGCTTGTGCATGATGAATCAAGTATAGGATTTAAATTTTAAGGAGTTATATATGCCATTTTTTTATTTTGATAGTACATATATATTAGTTTTAATCGGAATGCTTATTTCAGCAGGAGCTTCAATTTATATGCAAAGCACATATAACAAATATGGGCAGATCCGTAATAAAGGTGGAGTAACTGGTGCTGAGTTTGCAGCGAGAATGATGCAAAAAGCTGGTATCTATGATGTCCAAATTTTAAGTACGCGAGGAAATTTATCAGATAATTATAATCCTCTGAACAAGACCCTGAATTTATCCGAAACAACACACAGTATGACTACAATTGGAGCTATTGGTGTTGCTGGTCATGAGGTAGGACATGCTATGCAAGATGCAGAAGGATACTGGCCAATGAAATTGAGGAGATACATGGTACCGGCAGTAAACTTTGGATCAATGCTAAGTATGCCTATAATATTAGTGGGTATCATCTTAAGTTATAATCAAACTTTAATTAATATAGGTATATTACTGTTTTCATTAACTTTCCTTTTTCAAGTCGTTACATTGCCGGTTGAATTTGGTGCTTCGAAAAAAGCTCTTGCTCATATTGAAAGTATGAATGTACTTGATAGAGATGAATTAAAAGCAACCTCAAAAGTTTTGAGAGCAGCTGCATTGACATATGTTGCTGCAGCTACAGCTTCACTATTATCTTTGATGAGATTAATAATTCTTTTTGGTGGCAGAAGTAGAAACGATTAAGATCGCGATTATAAATTTAAAATTTAAAATTTGAAAAAATTTGTAAGACTTTCAATTGTAAATATCAATTGGAAGTCTTATTTTTTAGATATTTTAAGTGAGAACTTTTAGTAATTTGTTAAATATTGTTTATCTATTCCATAATGAAAGACAATACAATAGGGAGGTAGGAAATGTATGATTAAAGGAAAAAGAAAAATGAGGACGTTTGGCTATGTTAGAGTTTCAACAGTAGAGCAGAAGACAGATAGACAATATTCTGCTTTAGAAAAATTTGGAGTAGATAAAGATAAGATTTTTGAAGATAAGTGGACTGGAATAAGTTTCGATAGACCAGCATACAATGATTTACTTAATGTACTTCAGGAAGGTGATCTACTTGTGATAAAAAGTTTAGATAGGCTCGGCAGAAGTTATAAAGAGATGCTGAGAGCTTGGAGACATCTCAGAGAAGACAAGGGAGTTGATATTTACATCATAGATATGCCTATTTTAGATACTAGGACAAATAATGGTTTAACAGGTGAATTGATTTCAGGAATTATATTACAGCTACTTAGTTATGTAGCTGAAACTGAAAGAGAATTTATTCTTCAAAGACAAAAGGAGGGGATTGTGGAAGCAAAGAAAAAAGGTGTTAGATTTGGCAGACCTGCCTATAAGATTCCGAAGGAGTTTTATGGCTTAAAAGATGCTTATCAAGATAATATAATTAGTTCAAGAGAAGCAGGGAAAGCGCTTAATATTTCTCATTCTACCTTTATTCGTTGGGTAGAAAAATATTAATTTTATTTATTTCGATTGTAAACTTTAGTAGGGGTTTTGTTACAAATAAATATACAGTTTCCTACACATTATATTCATTATTAAATAGTATTTTATGTTTATTTAATGTTAAAAAAGCTATTTTAGATAGTGTCAGAAAATGTAACAAAACCCCTACTAAAGTTTACAATCGAAATAAATAAAATTAATATTTTT
>CAMYAM010000008.1 GCA_947253875.1 uncultured Fastidiosipila sp.
TTTTGTTTACATTAATGTGTGTTATACGGTTTTTATTACCGCAATCGAGTTGTATTTACATAGCAACTCGCCTCCAATAGTTATTAATACTATTCTACTCTACACGACTTTATCAGTCAATATTGTTTAAGTATTTAACCCTGGAGGCCAGCCACTACAATATAATTCTTTTAATTTGTCTAATTAGATGCAATTACTTTTTTCTTAGACTCTAGTTGATTCCAAAGAGTGATTCAAGTCCCTCAAGCCCCTTCTTTTTATTTTCGCCATTGTTTTCTTTGTTTTTTTCAGGCTCTTTGTTTTCTTCAGGCTCTTTGCCTTCTTCAGGCTCTTTGTTTTTTTCAGGCTCTTTTCCTTCTTGAGATGTTTTACTTTCCTCAGTATTTTTATTCTCTTCGGTCACTTTATTTTCGTCTGCTCCATTATCTTCAATTTGGTCTGGGAATACATCTTCGTATTTAACCTTAATTTCCGAACCGTCAGCCAACTTGATTCTGTACATATTATCTATGAACAAGAAGCTACTATTAACCCTGTTAAATGTGACTCCATAATGCTCTGCTAATTTAAATTTCTTTTCATCAGCTTCTTTTCTTTTCGCAGTTCTAGTATCCTTAAATTCTAGTTTTTCTGGCATGATATTACTTGGCAAATCAATGTCATTCAAACTTACTTTTTCTAAAGTCTTGTTGTCTTTGAATACATAGATTACTGAACCTATATTGTAAACTTCAACTTTAGGGTCAAAGTCGTATTTTTGTTTAACCTTGTTCATTTTGAAGGTTATAACATGTGATTCATACTCATCCTCATCTTCAAAGTCACTCATTTTATAAACTAATTTATAATCTCTAATATCACGACTATGAGAGTGATCACCATGAGGGACTATCAGCATATTACCTTTTAGTATCAAGTCTTTTTTAGGTATAGCATTAATAAGTGATGCCATATCTAATCTTGCTTGAATCTCTTCTTCACTTAACTCTGTTTTGGTTTGATCACTGACTTTATCGAGATTTTCTTTTACATATTTTTTAGCAGCAATCAATTCTGAATCTTCCATTTCATTAAACGGTACATAATGGGAGTGACCATGATGTTCTGTTATCAATCCATCTGTAGTAACTGATGTAATTGATTCAACTGTAAATACGTAGCCATCATCAGTATCATATGCTTTTCCGTCCATTCCTTTAGGAGCTTTCTTAATTTTTCCTGGCTCCGGAATTAAATCTGCTAAACTCTTCTCTTTTTCATTTTCTTTTTCGTCTGGTTTAGATTCTTCTTTATGGTCTGGTTTATTCCAGTCAGGATTTAGTTTTCCATAACCATTAGCTTCAAAATATGGATCTTGCGGATAGTTTTTCGCTGTACCTGCAGCTTTTTCTGCTAAAACTGCTTTCGTAGCTTCTATCTCTAACTCAGTAAGTGAACTTAACATTACTACGTGTTCATGATTGCCATGAGGAATTCTATAGCCAATTAATTTCCCTGCAACCTTAACTTCTTTAGCAAATTGCGGGTCAAATACTAACCCATCGGATTCTTGGTATCTTTGTGATACTGGAAGTGCATATAGTTTCATCAACAAGCTACGTGCATTAGTTTCTTCTTTATTTGGCTTGTTATTTTCAGGAGTATTTGGTCTTTCCTGATTTGGTTTTTCTGCTTGTGAGTTTTCAGGATTTTCAGGTTTATTAGGTTTTTTAGGTACTGTAGGATTTTGTTTATTATTTTCCTTTTGTGGTCTTGATTCAGTTTTACCTTTTCCTGACCAAAATGCCTCTGCCGCTTCTAATTCTGCCTTACTCAGATCTTTCTTTGGGATAAAGTGTAGGTGACTCATATGTGGAACCATGTAACCATTTCCAAGATCTTCAATTATGTCGTAAGGGCTAAAGATGTAGCCATCATCTGTTGTATATTTTCCTGCTGCTTTAGCTTTTCTAATTTCTTCAGGTGAAAATACTATTTGTGAATTACCTTTATGAGTATTGTTTTGTTTGTTATTTTGATTTTGTTTGTGATTATTGTTTTGTTTTTCACTAGGTTTATTTTGAGTTCCACAATTAGGCCCTGTACAAGATTTTCCTGGCTTTGTTAAAGGATCTTTTGGATAAACTTTCTTAGTTGTTCCTGAATTTGAAGTTTGGCCTGATTTTTCTGCTAGAACTGCTTTAGCTGTCATCAACTCTAATTCGGATAAAGTATTATAAGGGATCAAGTGATAGTGGTCACCATGTGGAATTACAAAACCTCTACCAGTATCTTGAGATATTTCTGCAGGGTCAAATACCAAACCATCAGATTCTGTATGTCTTTGAGATTGAGGCAAAGCGTAAAGAAGTTTTAAAAGTTCACTGGCACTCATCTTAGATAAGTCTTGGCTTGTCAATCGCTCTACTCTTTTAATTGTTTGTTCTGCTTTTAATTTTTCTGCTTCAATTTTCTTATTAGATACAGTGTTCTTTTCAACTTTAGCCTTAGCTTTTTCTGCTATTGCCTTAGCTTTCTTTCTTGCTTCTGCTTTATTATCTTTCTTATTAAGTTTAGATTTTTTATCTTTTTCTACAGCAGATTCTATTTTTTGATTCGTACTGCTTGTATCCTGATTCTCAGAATTATCATTATTAAACATATTACAAGCGGTTGCGGTTAAAGCAATTATTGTTGCTAGCGCAAAACTGCTTGCCTTTTTAAATAGCTTCCTCATACGAGTCTCCTTCTTTTAAATCTTCTTAGTTGCATTTTTATTGTGTTATTTGCAAATCGTTCGCATTCGATAGTATGGTACAGCTTTCTGTTTTTATTGTCAAGAACCATTCGCAAACAATTTCCATTCGCATTCATTTTCAATGCATAAAAAAGCAGCTAAGTTTCCTTAGCTGCCAATCGTATCTTGATTTGATAAATATTATTTAGCGTTAGCCAGCAGATTTTTTAAATTTCGCTCCATTGCTTTGATATAATCAATACCTTCAGCCATTTCCGCTTCTGTTGGTGAATGCAAAGTTGTCAATGGGAGAACTTCTAGATTACCTACTTCTGCTGCCAAAATCTTCGCAACTTTATCGCTTCCAGCGTCATCATAGAAAATAGCTTTCCAACCATGACTTTTAATAATCTTAACAAACTCTGCCATTTTCTCTGGATTAGGATCTTGTTCTGTACCCATACCAGTTAATCCGTACTGAATTAAGCCATAGTCTTTACCCAGATATCCCAAAGCTTGGTGAGTAATCATGAAGCTATCTACACCTTTTTCATTTAATTCACTAAACTTCGCATCCAATTCTTGGAGCTCTTTGACATAACTTTCATAGTTCTTAGTGTACAAGTCAACGTATTCAGGAGAAATTTCAACCAATTTTGTATAGATATTACCTAGCATTTTAATTGCTTGTCTTGGACTTAACCATACATGTGGGTCAAATTCTTGTGCATTAGGATTGAATAAATTAAGTCCTAAATCTTCTAGTGAACCAATATCTTTTATCTTGTCAGATTTTTTGTCTTTAGCTTTAAAGAGATAATCATCACCAACTTTAACAACCTGACCAGCGTCGTGTTCACTTACCACTTCACCATTTTTATCAGTTAATAATCTATCGCTGATCTTAGCATGAGCTGGAACATGACCCGGATACCAATGGAAATGATCTTTATGGAAAGTAGAATAACCATACTCTTCTATATCTACAACAACTTGATTAGGATCATTAGGGTCACAACCACAATTGAAACCTTTGTGTAGTTCTATACCTTCACTTGCCTTAATATAGGTTAATTTACTACCTTCAGCATCCAAAGTTTCTTTAACAGAATCAAACCACTCTTCCATGTTAGCGCCTTGGTATACCAAAACATCAGCCTGACTCAAATCTTTAACCATTTGAGCTGTTGGAATCCAACCATGAGATGAACTTCCTGGAGGCATAATATTTACAACATCAGCTGTGTCGCCAACAATTTTCTTCGTCCATTCATACATTGGATAAAATGAAGTATATATCTTCAATTTGTCAGTTTCTGTACTAGAAGTTTTAGAACCTGCACTTGTTTCTTCACTATTAACTTTATTATCGCTACTGTTCTCTTTATTCTGCTCTGAAGTTTTGCATGCAGTAAACATAAATATCATAACTAGGGCTAAAGAAAAGCTCGCAATTTTTTTCATAACCTTTTGCATATCTGTCCTCTTTCCTAAAATAATTGCAAAGGATTCGCAAATAACACGAGCTAAATATATTCTTATTTTATTCTTAAGTCAAGCTTTTGTTGCTTATGTGTAGTTTCCAGGCAAAATTGTCATGCATAAGTGTCAAACAAATACGTCACCCATAAATTAATCAAAAAGTCCTAAACTCTTCATCGCTTTATAAATTCCATCATTATCATTGGTATCTGTCACAGCCTTAGCATACTGTTTCAATTCCTCTGGAGCATTTCCCATAGCGAAGGAATACTTGGCATGTTCTAACATCTCTTTGTCATTGAACCCATCACCAAAGGCTACAGCATTACTACTATCCCAGCCTAAATTTTCTGTAAGGATTTCCATACCTCTAGCCTTTGATATACCTTTCCTATTAATCAAAACATCTACTGGGGAAGATTTGGCTATGTACAAGTCCGGATATTTAAGCACTAGAGCTTTTTCCAGATCATCTATATCTTCTGGACTTCCTAGGCAATAAATCTGGTGAAATTCATCGAACTTGCTTTCAGCAATTGTCATACTAATAGCTTTTTCGCCGGCAATGCCTTCTTCTGCTATTATGCGTGGATGTTCGGCATCTTTGACCATCCAATTGAAATAGGAGTAGTAATTCAATAATACTTCTGGAGAATGCTCTTCGATAAAATCAATTACCTCCGCTGCCTCTTCCTTATCCATGCCTGTCGACTTTATAACATTTTCATCAATGTCATAAACTAGCGCTCCGTTAAAAGCAACCATTGGTGCCCTAAAGTCAAATTGCTCAAACAGCGGCAATATAGAAGCTGGTCCTCTAGCAGATGCTATTGCATACGGAATGCCCTTTTCTTCTAACTTCCTTAAAACTATTTTGGTCGATTCTAGCATTTGATGTTCAGAGTTTAATAAGGTGCCATCAACATCAAAAAACACAGCTGTTATCCTACTCATAATTATCTCGTTTTTCCTTTTCTCGTTTCCTAATTTACTAAATCTCTACTCAACCCTCAGCGCATCTACTGGATCTAATTTTGCTGCCAATCTTGCTGGAATTGCTCCTGCTATTAATGTTAACAGGACTGAGATTACTATTAATCCTATACCTACAGATACTGGTACCGCTGCAGTAATTTCTTTAATACCAGTGAGATTTCTTATCAATGAATTGATTGGTATTAGTAAAACAAGACTAATTAAAATACCTAAAACACCTGAAATTAATCCCTCAACAAAAGTCTCCACATTAAACACTGTTGTAATATTATTCTTTGATGCACCTAAAGCTCTTAATATACCAATTTCTTTGGTTCTTTCTATAACAGATATGTAAGTTATAATTCCAATCATTACTGAAGAAACTATCAATGAAATAGCAACGAACGCTATAAGCACGTAACTGATACCGTTAATTATGGCAGTTATACTAGACATTAATAGGGCAATATAATCTGTATATTGAATCTTATCATCCTCTTTCTGCTGCTCATTATAAGAAGAAATAATATCTGCAATACCATCTTTTGCCTCGAAGGTCTTAGAGTAAATATATATTGTCTCCGGAACTTCAGGATCTCTATATCCTAATGTCTCCAGATTCTCTTTTAAACTTTTTTCTGAAACTGTTGCTGGCATGAATTTATCATAAAGACTTACCCATTGAGCTTCTGTAAAATTCCCTTGGTTAAACAATGCCGCTTTTTGTTCTACTGGAATCTGCTCAACTTCTTTCATTGCCATTTCTTTGTATTTAGCTACATATTGTTCTTTCATTACATCTTTAACTGCACTAAATAATTCTTCATCACTCATCTCATTTAAGAATTTCTCAACTTGTGCAGCTTCAATTTTCATTTGTTTAGCATAGGTCGCACTTACTTGTGCTTGAATTTCTGCTCTACTCAAACTTGATAATTGATTAGATACTGCTTGCTCAACACTATCTTTGTCAGGCTCTGTTACCATCCAAGCATAGAATTTTGCTTGATCTTCTACACTTTTATCTTTGGCAAAAGCTTGTATATCTTCAGCCTTTTTAGCAGAACTAGGTTCTTTCCAATCACCCGTAACAAAAGGCAAACCACTAAATACGTCTACTTCAGGATTATCAAGTTGGTCCTTAACAATTTCAGTTTTTTCCGTATTTTCAATAATATAATTTGTCAAAGCTTCGGTATAGGCAAAAGCACTTCTAATACCATGAATTTGCGCATCTGCTTTTTCTTTTATAATTCCAACTACTTTTAGAGGAATTGCAGATGAATCTGAGTCGTACAAGAAATCTTTCCCTGTCTCAGTTGCAGAAACATCAGTCCAAGTGCCATTGCTTTCATTCTTGGTAAAAGTCTTACTTGGTAAAATTACTTTAAGTTCAAGGTTCAAAAAATCATCGAAACTAAACTCTTCTGACTCACTCTTTTTAGTATCTACATCTTCATTATTTAAGATTTTGTTCATCATAGTGCTTAGTTCATCTCTATCACGCATACCTAGAGCATATAAAGTTATATCAGCGACTTGATTATTCTTATCAAGTATCATAACGATCTCATTATAATTTTCTGGCATATGCCCAGTAACTAGGTCATATTGATCTTTGTACATAGAGGCAAATTTTTCACCATTATTATCAGGTACTAATTCTTGGAACAAGTTAACCTCACCTGCCAGAGTAAATTGTGACAACATTGCATTTTGGTAATTGTCAGTAGCAAAAGCAGATGACATTAAGTCCATCA
Organism: uncultured Fastidiosipila sp.; assembly: GCA_947253875.1. Lineage (GTDB taxonomy): Bacteria > Bacillota > Clostridia > Saccharofermentanales > Fastidiosipilaceae > Fastidiosipila. The sequence continues at coordinate 6,937 of CAMYAM010000008.1, forward strand.
AATTAACATAATAAATTTTATTATCTTTTGCTCTCGTATAAACTGGTAAATCTATAGCATAAGAATAATGTATATTGGAGACATATTCTTGCATATCTTTATTTTTCTCTAGGAACTTTTTAAATTTACCCATATTGTTACTTATACTTGATGTGGATGACATTCCCTGCATAAAATCAAACATTAGATTTTGTGAATAGATCTTGTTTTTATCATTTGCCTTTAAATCGTCATTATTCCGTTGTGCTAAGTTTTCAATAAACGCTGTGGCATCCATGGCTTCTTTTTCAATAGTTATAGGATATGCAGATAAAGTTTCTTCCTGTACATCATTTATATAATTTTGAATTCCATATGAAAGAGCAAATATCAAAGCTATTCCTATAATCCCTATAGAACCAGCAAGTGCAGTTAAAATTGTTCTACCTTTCTTTGCCCAGAGATTGTTCAAAGATAATCTAAATGCTGTTAGCAGCTTCATCTTAGCTTTGTTAGTTTTCTTAGGCTTAACTTCGGTATTCTCAGGGCTATATGGGTTAGTATCAGAAATAACTAAACCATCTTTCATCTTTACTATTCTATCAGCATATTTTTCTGCCAATTCGGCATCATGAGTGACCATAATAACCAGACGGTCTTTGGCTAGTTCCTTAATAATATCCATAACCTGCTTCGAACTCTCACTATCCAAAGCACCGGTAGGTTCGTCGGCTAAAATAATATCTGGATTAGTAACAAGTGCTCTAGAAATTGCAACTCTTTGAGATTGTCCACCGGAAATCTGATTAGGTCTTTTATTAATTTCATCACCTAAACCAACACTTTCGAGTGCTTTTATTGATCGATCTTTACCTTCTGAGCTAGGCACATCAGAAATTTGATTTGCTAAATCTACGTTTTGTAAAACGTTTTGATGCGGAATCAGGTTATAGCTCTGAAATACGAAACCAATTGAGTGATTCCTATATTGATCCCAATCTTTATCGCTATAGTTTTTGGTACTGTGACCATTAATCACTAAATCTCCAGAAGTGTAATTGTCTAGTCCACCGATAATATTAAGCATGGTTGTCTTCCCGCATCCTGATGGGCCCAAAATTGCAACAAATTCCTGTTCTCTAAATGATAAGCTAACTCCTTGAAGAGCCTCTACATCATAAGAGCCTGTCTTATAAGTTTTGGTAATATTACGTAGTTCCAGCATTTTCCCCTCCTCCAAAGGATTTTCCTTTTCCATTAAATTTGACTTCCAAACATTATTTTATTGAAGATTTATTATATTTTTTAAATGGATTCTTCAATTGCATATAATGCTTATATAAGCTATCAAACTTGGTATTAATACTTTTTGTATTCCATGGTTTCTTTTTGCCGCAAAAGTGCAAAATTGCTGTATTTTTCATCACCCAATCCAAATCATATTCTCTATTACTCTGCAAAAGATACTTGCTATAATATCTTGCATCATAATTCCAAACTTCATCTGGGATTGAGTAAGTATTGTCACTAAACAAAACATTGAAAATGTCTTGGTCAGGTAATATCAAGAAATTATCGACATCTTGTATCTCTCTGACAAGTTTTGCAAATGTAATATTTGTTCTTATTTTCTCAAGATCCATCAAAAGTACACCAGTATTAAAGTACTCAGTTTCGGTATTCAAACGAATCATATTAATGTTATCTCCAAGGGTTTCCGTGTGTGATGCTGCTGCAAAAAATTTATTTTCTGGCAGCTTCAATTTCCAAAGTGGAGACAGAGAATTTATCACTAATATGTCTGGATCCAAATAAATAATTCTATCTACATCGCCTGGCAAAAATTCAGTCGCTAACAAGCGATAATACATTGCTGAAGAATAGTGTTTATTGACCTTATATTTTGCAAAAATCTCATTATCAATAATACAAGGCTTGAAAATAACTCCATAACTTGCACAATATCTAATTAAATCTTCTAATGTATCTAGCTTAATGTCAGCTTCGGAATACAAAAGATAAACTACAAGATCTTCACTAGTATTATTTATAGCTAGTGACTTTAGCATAGTCTTAAATGGAGCTGCATAATTTTCATCAAATGTTACTAGTATATTCATTCTCACACCCTAAACATCTTCAATGCTTTTTATCATTTTTATTTTGCAATTTTTTCTTGCTTATTTTCTCTTGTTTTAATTGTTGTTTAAGCATTTTCTTTTGATCTTTTTTTAATGTTATTCCTTGATCTTTATTGAACTTTTTTCTTTCGTTTTTCTGCTCTTTTATCTCCAAAATCTTATCAGTTCTCTCTTTAAACAACTTATAAAAGGTCGCAAATATAGGAACTGCAAGGATCATACCCATAGTTCCAAACAATGAACCACCCAGAATAACAGCTACAAATGTCCAAATACCAGGCAAACCAATAGAATCTCCAACAATCTTTGGATAAATTAAGTTTCCTTGAATTTGCTGGCATACTAAGAAAATTATCAAGAAAATTAAGGCTTGGTTAAAGTTCACTACAGCCAACATTAAAAATCCAATGGCAGCACCTAAGAAAGCACCCAAAATTGGTATAAATGCAGTAATCATTGAGACTACACCAACTGTGAAGGCATATGGAATTCTAAAAATTAACATACTTACTGTAACTAATATAAATAAGCTTAGCGCAGATAAACACTGACCTTTAATAAAGTTTGTAAAGGTATCATCTAAAACATCCATTACATGATAAAACTTATTATTAAAGCTCTTAGACCAATATGCAGTTGTTATTTTTTTGCCTTGTCTTGCTACGTCTTCTTTTCCTGTAATAAGATATGTTGCAAATATTATTGCAGTCAAAGTTGTTATAAAGAAACCAAAAACACTGCCAAGCAAGCCTAAGGTAGATCCTAACACACCACCTATACTACTAAACAGTCCCATAAATTTGGAGCCAATTGCTTGCCAATTTACATTCATATTTTGGATATTATTTCGTAAATTCTCAGTCCAATCTAAGCCTTCAGTAACCTGTAAGAACCAATTCTTGCTCTTCTCCGCTAAGGTTGGCACAGCATCAATAATAATTCTTGTGGATTCGTATAGCTGAGGAATTATTATGTAAGTAACTCCGACAATGATACCTACTATAATAAGAATGGACATAATTATTGATACTGGACGTCTAAGTTTGTTAATCCATTTATTATCCGAATTAGGGAAGAGATATTTTTCTATTAAATTTAGAATTAAGTTCCAAATATAAGCTAATGCTATACCCAGAAAAAAAGGCATAAGCATACCAAGCAGATTCCCCAAGAATACTAGAATATTATTAAAATTTAGTAGTATTAGGGCAGCCACAAATACTATTGCAACTTTTGTGACAAAAGCTTTTTGATTTTTGATGTTTAAATTCCCACGTGATTTATTCATTAAGCACTTTTTATTCCTTTTTTCCATTAATATAGCTATTTTTCAAACTTGTCAAAATAGGTCTTCCTAACTGGAGTTCACCATCTAGAACATAGCCTTCTTCTCTATCTTTTAACTCTTCTATTAATACGTTTCTTAGCTCCATTAACTTTTTATTTAATTTACTATTAGCATCCTCTTGTGCAGCCACGTAAACTAAATTATGCAGTTCTTCTGGATCATCCGCCAAATAAAAGAGCCATTCCTCTCCAGTCTGATCAAACCACGAATATTTCCACTTATCCAGGGTTCTAATCATGTGATAACTTCTATTACCATGACTATGTTCCCCATGAATATATTCATATGGTTCAACTTCATTATTTAATAATTTCACAATAGATTTGCCATCTACAGTTTCTGGAATTTCAATATCAGCTAAATCTAATAAAGTTGGCATAACATCCCATAGGCTGACTAACTCATCTGATATAGTTCCTGGTTTATAATTTAATCTACCTGTTGGATCATAAATAATTAGAGGCACTCTCGATGAGCCTTCTAACGGACTAGATTTTCTCCACAAGTTATGATCACCTAACAAGTCTCCATGATCTGAGGTAAATACAATTATAGTATTATCAGCTTCACCTGTATCAACTAAATGTGAAATTATTCTACCAATTTGATGGTCAATATGAGTTACTGCTGCGGAATATGCTTTGCGTGCTCTAATTACTGCATCATGTTGTACAATACCTACTTGCGTCTCAACAAACCAGCCGTCACCATCAGGATCTGGTTTAGCAAAATCTCCTACAGGTGGTTCCGGTAGTTCCTTATTCTCATACATATTCAAATAAGATTGTGGTGGATCATAGGGTGCATGTGGCCTATGGAAACTCAAATATAAGAAATAAGGTACTGTAGGATCTTTCCTTCTAAAGAAATCTCTAGCCATCTCTGCTACCCAATTAGTTGGATGAGTATACTCTGGATATATCCATGGATGTGCTACAAAAGAGTTGCATTCCAATCCCATATCCATAATGTCAAAACGGCTACCTAATTCACGTTTAGCCCAAGCTACATAATCATCAACAAAATCTGCTGTCTCTGAAACTGTTTGAGTAAGTTTGCGTTGACTATGCAAGAAACCATCGTGCAAGATAACATTATCAAATCCAGCTCTGAATCTTGATGGAAAAACATGCATTTTTCCAATCGCTTGAGTTTGATAATCATTCTTAGAAAACTCTCCTGCTAAATAATTAGGATACTCCCAATCAACTCCATCTTGATAACCTACTCTTCCTGTATTTTCTTGCTTCATACCAGTGAAAAGATTTGCTCTTGCTGGTATACATGTAGGAACGGGAGAGTATGCTGAATTAAATGTTATTCCCTTCCTTGCTAGATCATTGAGATAAGGGGTTTCGACAAATTGATTTCCTGTGTAACCAAGAAAGTCTCCACGCCATTGATCTGCGATTATTAAAATTACATTTGGTTTTTTCATATTTTCAGTGCTCATATCAACTTTACCAATTCGAGTGCAAAACACTTGCTCACAAAACATTTTCGCTTTGTTGTCTATATTCCTCTTGTAGCCTATACTTATTATATAGTTCTACTATAGCAAATTCGACTGTATTTTTACGTTATAATAGGTGTATATAAACTTGATACTGCATCAGCAGGAGGTATTTCAAATGAAAAATATTGAGTCGCAACTCAAAAATTTACATTCTAGTAAGCCAAATATTCTATTAATTGTTTCGGATGACCATGGATATGGTGATTTATCTTTTAGAGAAGCACATGAAGATGTCCATACTCCAAACTTGGATAGACTGAGAAAATCTGGAATGTTACTTGAGAGAGGTTATGTCAGCGCACCTGTATGCTCTCCATCTAGAGCAGGTATGATAGTTGGTGCCTATCAAGAACGCTGGGGAGCTAAGTATTTTGGTACGGCAAAATTCGCACCAGACCAATACCAAACTATTCCTGAAATCCTAAAAACAGTAGGATATCATACTGGTTACTTTGGTAAAGTTCATTATGGACCAGATAGACCAGGAGATAGATCCAACCCAGATCAACATGGTTTCGATGAATCATTCTATGGTCTCGCAGCTCTAGGCTATGGTCGTCTTCACTATTTGAAACATGAATTTGACGCAGAAGAAAAATACGGTGAAGCTGCTAGCGTACACAATATGTTTGCTCTTTATGAAAATGGCAAACCTGTAGAGTGTAATAACTTTTTAACATATGAGTTTGCTGATAGAACTATGAACTTCATCCGCAACTCTGCTGAAAACAACACTCCTTACTTCTGTATGACTGCATTTAACGCCGTTCACAATTTCACTTGGCAATTACCTGAAGAAGAATTAGAAAAACGCGGCCTACCTAAGTATGATGACTTCGATCCTGATGAAGTTGAGTATTTAGACTGGTATGACGGAGTAATTACTCCTAACCTACCTCACGGACGCGAATATTATCTAGCTCAATTAGAGTTAATGGATATGAAGATAGGTGAAATTTTAGACACTATTGAAAAATTAGGTCAAAGAGATAATACCTTAATCATCTATATCACTGATAACGGTGGCTCTCCATGTAACTACGGTAACAATGTGCCTTTGACCGGTACCAAGTACACACTGTATGAAGGTGGTATCAGGGTTCCATTTATCGCATCCTGGCCAGGAATAGTTGCCGAAAACTCAATTTCTCAAAACTTATCATCTAGCTTGGACTTCCTAGAAACATTCTCATACTTGGCCGGAGCTGATGCGCCAGCAGCCAATAAAGTCGATGGTATAAGCCTCTTACCTACACTACTAGGAGCTGAAGGTGGCCACGAAAGATTATTCTTCGACACTGGTTTCCAATACGCTGTTCAAGATAAGGATTGGAAATTAATTCGTACAGATGGTGAAGAATCTGATAGTGCAAGAGAAGCTTTGCTAAAAACTGAGCATGCTGTAATCGGCTACGGAAAAGAGCTTTTCAACATCAGTCAAAACATAAATGAAAGTGAAGAAAATAACTTAATTAAAGAAAATGAAGAAAAAGCTAAAGAATTAGATGAGCACTTCCAGGCTTGGAAAGAAGATGTAGAGAGTTCTAACAAATAGCTTTTTAATAAAATATTTTTTAGCAATTGAGCAAAAATAAACTGCTTTGAAATTAATCAAAGCAGTTTTTCTTATCTAATTTTTATCGTACATCAAGTGGTATGACAAAGTTATTAGCAATCTTATCGGCACACTCTAAATCCACAATTACTTGCAGTTGAGTTAGCAGTATTACCATTTCTTGCACCTAATCTATAACGATTACAATAGCTATTGTGACAGAGGAATGATCCTCCTTTTACAGCTATCTCTTCATTGCCATCAATACTCTTCAAGTCATATGGAGGTTTCGCTATAAAATCATTTTCCACAAATTCATTTAGATCTATTCTTCTTGGATTCGAGCACCACTCCCAAACATTACCTATAACGTTATATAAACCGAAGCTATTAGGCTCATAGTACTTAGCTGGGCAAGTTGAGAGGAAACCGTCTTCTAAAGTGTTCTCATATGGAAATTCACCTTGCCAAATATTAGCCATGTATTTACCATTTGGTGTAAACTCATCTCCCCAAGGCCATTTGCTTTCAGATCCTGCACGAGCTACATATTCCCACTCAGCTTCGCTTGGTAACCTATAATTACCCCACTCACAAAATGCTAAAGCATCAATATAAGACACATGCACCACCGGATGATCCATAATATTTTCAATACTTGAGTTAGGTCCTGTTGGGTGTTGCCAATCTGCACCTTGTACATATAACCACCAAGGTAAATGCTCAACTTCTTTGTAAGTTATTGAGTCGTCTTTATTTAACAATCTATAGAAAACAAAAGAAGCGTTATATTTCTCCGCTTCTGTAACATATCCAGTTGCATCTACAAACTCTTTAAACTGGGCATTTGTTACTGTAGTTTCAGCGATTTCAAATTCTTTAACTTTAACTTTTACCTGAGGTAATTCTTTATCAAATGGATGACCATCTCTGGTACTTGCTCCCATCATAAACTCGCCTGCAGGAATTTTCACTAATTTTATACTCATTATAATCAACCTTTTTAGTCTATTTTATCTAGGATTTCATATCCACTATTTTATAACAATTTCTTAAGTTGTCATGGTGGTATAAGTATAAGTTTTTTTACATTTTTATTCAAAAAAGTCTAGCCTTAAAAAATTCAAAGCTAGACTCCATATTTTATTTGAAATATTAATCTATTATTTTTTTGCTTTATCAACTGCTTTCAAGAGATTAACTCTGGCTTTTTCTTTTGCCTCTATTTCAGCATTCTCAGATGGTTGCAAAAGCTTCTTGTAACTCAGATCAATTGCAAGAGCACCTAACGGAGCTGTAATCAAGATTCCTAAAACAGCAACGGACAAAACTAAGTTACCACAGCTCAATCCCATACTTAGTGGCACTGAACCAATAGCCGCTTGCACTGTTGCTTTTGGCAAATAAGCTAAGGCGCAGAAGAATTTCTCTTTCATATTGAGTTTAGTTGTAATTAAGCTGGCAAAGACACCTACACATCTAATAACAAGAGCTATCAAAATAAGTAGAACTGCTGCAAGACCTGCCTCAGCAATGTAATTAATATCAACAGCAGCACCAACTAGAACGAATAAAAGTATTTCTGCACCAACCCAGGTTTTACCAAACTTACTATTCAGATGATCAACTGTACTTCTCTTCGCAATAGTCCTTAAACCTACCGCCATAGATATTATTGCTAGCAATCCAGAAAAAGCAATTTTGCCCTCAAGTGCAGACTCAATAGCCATGAGTAAGAAAGAAACACCTAATACTAAAAGCATCTTCTGACTACTTCTAAAATCATGTCCTAAATTACGTGCTGTATTGAAAATGAAGTTCAAAATAATTGCAAATAATATACCTGCTGCCAAACCTGTAGCGATAGAAATTGGAATATCAAATAATTGCAAATAGTTAACTTGTCCACTCTTTTCCATTCCAGCGAAGCAGGTAAACAAAACAATTGCAAAGATATCATCTAATGAAGATCCTGCAATTATTAATTGGGGTACACTTCTCTCCATACCATATGTTTCATCAATTAATTTAACCATTTTTGGAACTACAATTGCCGGAGAAACCGCTGCCATTACACTACCCATAATTGCACCTTCTAGAGCAGTTACATGCAATAACAATGGTGCAAAAATTACAAAAGCAATAATTTCAAACGTAGCTGGGACAAAAGCTAAAAGTATTGACGCTGTTCCAACCTTCTTCAAATCTTTCAAATCTAAAGACAAGCCTGCTCTCAGAAGAATAATAACCAAGGCTATTTCTCTAAGCTCAGGCGATAAATGTAATAAATCTCCTGAAATCAAATCCCAAACGAATGGGCCTAATAAAATACCTGTCAGCAATAAGCCCATTATATGAGGTATTTTCAAAGTTCTACACAAAGTTGACAATGCTATTCCCAACAATAGCACTATCGCTAATGATACTATCATCTTTCCTCTTTTCTAAATTGCTATATTCTTGACTAACAAATGTTTACCACAACAAAAAAGACTACGTCACTCGTATTTAGTTTTCAAGCTTCATAGGTCTCTGTATCAGTTTAATAATTTAGTTAGAACTGCAATCGATTAATAATTTATACGTTTTCCAAAATAGTATACGCCTTTAGTTTTCTAATTCAAGGGAAGGGTATTAAACAATTTACTTTATAGAAGGAATATCATGAATAAGATTGCGGACATATTACTCTTTACACTAGCTATAATTATAATTATTTTAATAGTAGTCTTACTTATTTTAAAAAATAATAAATTAGACAAGCAATATTCTTTATCAAAAATAAAAATATATCCTATGATCACTATAAGATAATTTCATTCATTCACTGAGTTAATAAATAATTAGTTTTTCTAGCGTTCCCGGCAATTAATAGCTGCACAAATACTTATTTTCAGTTATAATATAGGTAATTTATTTACTTCATTAGTTAACTGAGTTAACGCATGAGAAAAAGGAGTTTTTATGGTTGAAAATAATTGGCCAAGCTATCATATTACTGCTTGGAAAAATTGGATAAATGATCCTAATGGTTTAGTTTATTATCAAGGAAAGTATCATGTTTTTTATCAACATCATCCATATGAACATAAATGGGGGCCAATGCATTGGGGGCATGTAATCAGTGATGACTTATATCATTGGGAACACTTACCTATAGCATTATATCCTGATGAGAACGGTACCTGTTTTTCTGGTTCAGCAATAGTTGATCATGATAACGTAAGTGGTTTAGGAAAAGATGGTATTGCTCCGCTTCTCTTATTCTACACAGCTGATCTTAATGGCGAATCCGAAAGTCAATGTATTGCTTATTCTTTGGATGGTTTCAACTTTGAGAAATACGAAGGCAATCCTATTTTAGAGCATAGTGAGTATAGGGATTTTCGTGACCCAAAAGTATTTTATTATGAACCAGATAATGCCTGGAAAATGATTATTTCAGTCTTTGATCACATTGAGATTTTTGAATCTACCAATTTACTTGACTGGAACTTAATCAACACATTTTCAACTAAATCTGTCATCAACGGAGTTTGGGAGTGTCCTGATCTCTTCCCTCTGCAATTTAACGATAAGACCTACTGGGTATTAATACTCTCTGTTGGTCCAAAACCTGGAGAAGGCAGCACAAGAACTCAATACTTCATTGGTGATTTTGATGGTAAAAACTTCACACCATTAGAATCTAGCAATAATATTCGTTTCATTGATTCAGGTCTAGATAATTATGCTATAACAAGTTTCTCAGATACAGAAGAAAGAATAATGATCACTTGGGCACAAAATGGATATTATGCTCCTGCAACTCCAAAATATGGATACTGCGGACAACTAAGTGCACCAAGAATTCCATTCTTGTTTGAGGATATTTCAGGTAATTTAAGCCTTGGGTTCAAACCTGTTGCTTTGCCTGATACTATAAATTCAAGTGAATTAAGAACACATTCTTCAGAAGGCAATATATATGCTGAATTAAGTAATAAGCCTTTATTAATCGAATTTAATCTTAATTCAGATGCTAATTTCGAACTTGAATTGTATAATAATAGTGGTGAAACTCTTAGTTTCAGTAAAGAAGGTACTGAATTGATTTTAGATAGATCAAAAGCTTTAGAAAATATTAATCACGAAGCTTTCCAAGAAGACTTTTTCAAGATTCATAAAGCCGATCAAAAACTAAATGAACCAAGTAATTATTTTATTTTCTTGGATAGCCATCTATTAGAGATATATGCTGAAAATGGTGCTAATGTTTTCACTAGCACAATCTATCCTAAATCTCCCTTAAATAAGGCTAAGATTTCAGAGAATACAAAAGCTAAGTTCACTGAATTAGATACATTTAAACCTGCAATATCTGTTGAGAATTTAACAAAAATGAATTTAAAAAAGGATGTGTAATATGTCAAAAAAATATGATTTAATTACGTTAGGTGAGTTATTAATTGACTTTACAATATCAAATGAGATTAAAGGTAATGCAAACCCTGAAACTGAAATTTATGCAGCCAATCCTGGTGGTGCTCCTGCAAACGTAGTTGCCTGCGCTCAGAAACTAGGATTAAGCACAGCATTTATAGGATCTGTGGGTGCTGATCACTTTGGTGAAGTTCTTATAAATACACTTCAAACAATAAATATTGATACTTCTTTAATTCAAAAGACTGAAGAAGCATTCACTACCTTAGCTTTCGTATCATTGGACCAAAACGGTGATCGAGAGTTTAGCTTTGCAAGAAAACCTGGTGCAGATATGTTTATTAGACTTAACGAGGATAGCAAAAATGCACTAACTAATACTAATTTCTTCCATTTTGGCAGCATCTCTCTAATTACTGAGCAAAGTCGTGAAGCAACTAGACTTGCTGTAAAAACAGCTAAAGATAATGGTGCTGTGATTAGCTTTGATCCAAATATAAGATTGGATCTCTGGGATAGTCAGAAAAATCTTTTGGACCAAGTTCATTGGGGTTTCAAAAACGCTGATATAGTTAAATTAAGCGATGACGACCTAAATTGTCTAACTGATATACTTCCAGAAAATTATATAAGAGATCTCTTTAGTCATACTGATATTAAGTTGATACTCTATACCTCAGGTAAAGAAGGCTCTAAAGCTTACTATTACGATCAAGTAACAAATGACTTACGTTTCGTTTTCAGAAAAAATGAATTTGAGATTAACGCTGTTGATACAACTGGAGCTGGAGATATTTTTACTGGTGCGTTCTTAAGCAGTTTAAACTTAGACCAATATAATAAAACTACTAACAGAGAAAACTTCCAAGAGTGGATTCTAGACTTCAAGGACCTGGAAAACCACCTCGATTTCGCAAATAAATTTGCTGGATTATCAACTCTAAAACACGGCGGAATTCCAAGTATTCCAAGTAGTGAGGAGTTTAATGAGTTTTATAATGTTTAAAATTGATATTTTAGGTTTCTCTAAAAACTAACATTATAATTTACAACATTAAATAACGGCTTGAAGATTAAAATCTTCAAGCCGTTATTAATCTCATATATTTAGCAGCATCAATTACATCTTTTCTGCTACGTACCAAACTGCATCATAATTTCTACTTGCTTGTTCAATCTTTAACCCAGCTGTTTCTAGATCAGCAGCTTTATACTCTCCTAGAACTTGTCTACCTTCTCCATTATATAAAGTTAGTTTGTAGGTCGCGTTTCTATCTAAGCCTTGCCATCTAATTAACTTTGGCAGTCTGCCTGTCATTAAATCCTTATAAACAACTACTAAGATAGCATTGTTTTTGCTCTTATCTACCATCTCCCACGCAGTTATGTATTTATCCTCATACGGATCAATAATTCTGTAATAATCACCCTTTTGAACTGTTTCCCAGTATTCGTTATAAAAACTAATAAACTTCTTGGTAAATTCTTGCTCCGCCTCAGTGAGAGTATTCAGATCTAGCTCATAACCAAATGCACCCTGCAATGCTGTAGCAGCTCTTGTACTAATTGGCACAACTCTCTGGTTCTGGTGATTAGGAACAGCAGAAACATGTGCAGAAATAGTTGATAAAGGATAGAAGAATGAAGTTCCATGTTGAATTCTAGTTCTATCTATTGCATCAGTATTATCACTTGTCCATATCTGAGGTGTATAGTACAACATACCTAGGTCAAATCTTCCACCACCACCACTGCAGCCTTCAACCAATAAATCAGGATAGTTATCCAATAAATGCTGGAATACACGGTATACACCAAGTACATATCGATGTGACACCTCTCCCTGTCTATCTGCTGGTAATACCGCACTATATAAATCAAATAATGATCTATTCATATCCCATTTCAAATATGAAATATTACCTGATTGAAGTACATTATCTAATGCCTCTATAGCAAAATCTTGCACATCTTTTCTACTAAAATCTAACACCAACTGTGTTCTCGCACGCACTGGGGACTTTCCTGGTATCGCTAATGCCCACTCAGGATGTGTTCTGTACAAATCACTATCCTCATTAACCATCTCTGGTTCCATCCAAATACCAAAATCTAAACCAAGTTCATTAACCTCTTTAGCCAAATCTCCTAAAGTACCACCTAGTTTAGCTTCATTAGGGATCCAGTCACCTAGACCTGATATATCTAAATCACGCTTGCCAAACCAACCATCATCTAAGACAAAAAGATCAAAGTTCAATTCTTTAGCTTTTCTTACAATCTCTAGAATTTTATCTTTAGTAAAATCAAAGTATGTAGCTTCCCAGTTGTTTACTAATACAGGTCTACGTTTGTTAACCCAATTACTCTTGATTAAGTTGTTATTTACAGCATTATGTAAGTTCCTGCTTAGTTCACCTCTACCATTACTGCTATATGAAAGAGCTAATTCTGGAGTTTCAAAACTTTCTCCTGCTTTTAGCTTCCAGTTAAAGTTACTATCATCTATACCTGCGACTACTCTTATCTGTCCAAGCTGATCTTTTTCGCAAGATATATTAAATCCACCACTATAAACCAAACTGATACCATAGGCTTCACCAACAAGCTCTGTAGTATCTTTACCCTGAAGTATTATACTTGGGTTGTGCTGATGACTTGATGTACCTCTAGTACTTCTCACTTGGAAAATATTTCTACCTAGCTCAGTAATCTCTGCGTTTCTCTCACCTGTGTGTTGTCCTGGTAAATGCAAAACTTCGAAATCAGAATATACAAAGTCAAGGGCAGCAGAAGCAAAGTTCTTAATAAAAACGGTTTCACTAGTTTCATTAATCAACTTTGCTGATCTAGTAATTAAATCAAACTCTGGAAATACTGAATAATATAATTCTAATTTTAATTCAGAAAATCTGTCCTTAAGAGTTATTACTAATGTTTCTGCTTCATTATCTTCACGACTCCAAAAGTGAGGTTGACCTTCTAAATTATACTTTCCTGAGTAAAACTCATGCGAAGAATATCTAAAATCTGTCCCTCTAGTGCCATTTTCCCAAAGTACGTCCAAAGCATTAATTCTAAAATCACCAGTTCCATATTGAGGAAACTCCTGAGGTAAGGTATCAAATGAATAAGTCTTGTCAGTACTCCTATCTCCAGGATTACCTGAAAACCCTACATCCATGTGAGTGAAAATATAAGAATAATCTGAACCTACTGTTTTCTCTCCATACCATGTATGTAACAAAGACTTATTTTCATCTACTTTCATTTGATAAGTACTTTTATTCGAATTAATAGTGAAGGTATTATCCTTGTCATTATAAATTATGTATTTAGAATTGTTTAATAATTGCATTTTATCTCCTTAATCTAAAATTAGGGACAATGATTTACTCAATCATCATCCCTATAAAAATCAAATATTTTAGCTAAATCTTAAATACTTCTTCTTTTCCAGATTCAGAAGTAATAATTCTCGCTTCTAAGCTATTCAAATCAATCTCCAACTTAGTGTCATATTTGTCAAAAATATTTGTCCAAATTAATTCCAGTTTATTTTCAGAATAGGCAACACTGAAGCTTCCTTCGTAGAACTTATTATTATTCCTAAATTCAATCAATTTTAGAATTCTTTGTGTACGCTCTCTTTGCAAAGCTTCACGTATGTCAGCTCTACTGTAATTTCTTCTGTTTAATTCGCGACCATCACCTGTTCTTTCATATTCAGGATAGTCATGAACACCACCGAAAATCCCTTCATAATAAACTTGTGGAATTCCAGGAACAAACAATTGAATAGCTCTGGCTATTACAAATGAATCATCATCTTCACCTAATAGTGAATAAAGAGTTCCGCAGATCTGATGTACGTTTGGAGCATTTTCATAAGCTTTCTCTGTTGAGTGCAGTTCTGTAAATTTAGCCCCATTTCTCTCAGTGATATTAACCACTTCAACCATATCTGCTTCGTTCAAGATGCCATTCATATCAGGTTGAACAGGAATACCATCATGGCAGTCAATTAAAGTTACCCAATCATCTGGTCGATCTGGGTCTTCAAGTAATTTAACTAAGAGTTTTGCATCTTTAATCAATAATGCCTCTAAAATCGCATATGAGATTAAGAAGTCATAGTTTTGATATTTCTTCTGAGCTAGTTTTCTCATATCCTTTAATGGTGCATGAATCTCGTGCAATATCTTGATACCAGCCTTATTAGCTTCAGCCTCAATCCAATTCATGAATTCATATATTTCAGGTTCTACAAAGAAGCAAGAAGTTCCTGGTTTCTTAACCGCATACGCTATGGCATCCATTCTTAGTTCTTTTAATCCCTTTGAAGCAAAGAACTCAAATAGATCTTTGTAATAATTTCTAACAATATCTGTATTTATATCAACATCTAACTGTTCTGACGGATCTTGTCCACCAAAAGTTGTCCATATCCTTATTGTCTCGCCATTTGCTAATTTATAATCAGACCATGGACGTTTTCTTCTAAGCACAAGATTTTTAATATCATCTGCACTTGGTTCATTCTTACCAAAGATTTTTTCTGGAGTTAAGAAGAAGTCTTTGTACTCAGATTTATCACCATTCTCTAAGTAATCCTTAAACATCTTGGATTGAGCTGAGACATGGTTAACCATAAAATCTAAGGTCAAATCATACTTTTCAGCGATTCTACTTATATCTTCCCAATTTCCAAATCTTGGATCTATTTGTTTATAGTCGATTGGAGCAAACCCTCTATCTCCTGAGGAAGGATATGGTGGCAAAATATGAACTCCAGAGAAGATACCTTTAAAATCTTCTTCTAAGACTTGTTCTAATTCTTTTAGATTTCCACCCAAAGAGTCTGGGTATGTGATTAATTTTGTCATTTCTTACCTCTTTTAATCATATTTTTAAAAAGTATAAATCCACTTTTTTTATTAAGCTAATAAACTTTCACTTATTATCCTTTTACTGCGCCTGCAACAACTCCGGATAAGACTTGCTTTTGCAATAATAAGTACAGCACTATAACAGGAATTGCTACCATAACTAAAGCACCCATGATTAATCCTAAGTCTGATGAATAGGTACCATAGAACTGTTGAGTTGCAATTGGCAATGTCCATAGACCTTTTCTAGTCAAGACTAATGTTGGTAACAAAAAGTCATTCCAGATACTTACAGAATACAGTGTAGCTACAGTTGCAGTGATAGGTTTCAACAATGGTAAAACAATTCTAAAGAATGTTTGGTAAATATTTGCACCATCTATAGTTGCAGCTTCTTCCAACGATACTGGAACACTAGTAGCTATATAACTTCTAAACATAAATATTGCCATAGATACTGAAAAACCTGTATGCATCAAGATTAAAGTAATTCTTCTATTTAGCAAGTTCAACTGAGCTCCATAGACTGATACCAAAGGGATCATTAAAACTTGGAAAGGAATTACCATTGAGGCTAGCATTAATGAGTAGAAAAATTTATTAACTTTCCATTGTTTTCTAGCAAATATATATGCAGCCAATGATGAGGTTAATATAATCAAGCATACACTTGATACCGTAATAATTAAGGAATTCAAGAATGTTCTAGGGAAAATCATTTTCCTGAAAGCTTCCGTATAGTTTCTAGCCGACCAACCTTGACTACCTATAAAAGATAATGGCTCAGCAACTATATCTCTTCTTACCTTAAATGAGTTAATTAAAATTACATAAATTGGATAGATAAATATCGCTAAAAGTATCAATAATAGTAAGAAAGTTAAAACATTTCTTACGAGAGTATTTTTATTTTTCATTATGCTTTAACCTCCATCTTCTGTCCTATTTTAGCGTGAGTCAAAGCGACTATTGCAACTAAGGCAAATAATGTAAACGCTTCAGTTTGACCTAAACCATATTTCTTAGCTGAGAAAGCTTGATCATAAACATACATAGGAGCAAGCTTGGTTTCACCAAATGGTCCACCCTCTGTCAAGGACAAGTTGACATCATATGTAACAAAACATCTAGTAATAGCAAGGAATATACAAATTGTGAATGTTCCTACCATCATAGGAATTGTAATCCTAAATAAAGTATCAGTCTTGTTACATCCATCGATTAATGAGGCTTCTTTTAGCTCTTCAGGTACTGAAGTTAATCCTGCAGCATAAATAATCATTAAATATCCAGAAAGTTGCCATACTGTTACTATAATTAAAGCCCACATAGCTGTATCAGGACTAGATAACCAAGACTTCTTCAATACTTCAATTCCAAATATCTGTCCTATAGCTGGTAAAGCATTCTTAAAAACAAACTGCCAAATATAACCTAATACAATTCCACCAATCAAATTAGGAGTGAAGAAAGTTGTTCTAAATGCATTACGTCCCCTAAAAGGTACTGATACTAACAATGCTAATAGAAAACCTAAAATGTTAGATAGTAGAACTGACCAAAATGCAAATGTTACAGTTCTTCCCATAGATACCCAGAAGCTCTTATCTGCAATCATGTCTTTATAGTTTTGCAGACCAACTAAATTATAATGATTGCTGATTCCATCCCAGTTTGTAAATGTCAAAAATATACCAAAGATAAAAGGTACTAAAACAACCATCGTAAATAAAAATACTGCTGGACCTGCAAAGCTTATAAATTCAATAAAACTTTCAAATCTATTTTTTGTCTTTTTCATATTTATATTCCTATAATATTGCCCCATATTGAATAATATGAGGCAATAAATACTTAATTATTTTTGTTTTTGCCAGTAAGCTTCTATCGCTTTAGCAAATTCGTTTCTATCAATATTTTTTGCCAAGTATTTTTGGAATTCTGCTCCCATTTCTTTCCAGTGGTCACCTGGGTAGAAAGGATATCCATCAATCAAAGCATTATTTTGTGCGTATTTCTGAACTGAAGCACTTAATGGGTTTGTTACTTCTAATGTATTATTGCTAAATGCTGGTACTAATTGACATTCATCAACTATGAATTTTTGTCCTTCTTCATCGTAAACAAGCCAGTTCAACCATTCTAAAGCTGCTTTTTGTTGAGCTTCTGTACTGAACTCTTTGTCAATCATAATTCTCTTACTTGCACTACCAGTTAATTTATCTGCTACACCATTTTCAGTGTTATTTTGTGGAATTGGCATAACTCCATATTCAAATTTATCTGATGCAGCATCTTTCATCTCAGCCCAAGCCCAGTTTCCATTAAACCAGAAACCAACTTCACCTTCAGCTAATGCAATAGCGTTTCTATCATAATCAGCTGCCATAGGATCTTCTTTATTCATATTGTATTTTGCTAATAAGTCAAAAGTATCCATTAGAGAATTATATCTTGTATTCTCAGCTAAATTGGCTTTACCAGCTTTTAATTCGTCGATGAATTTTGAAGCATCTTCTACATCTTTACCAACTTGCTCATATACTGAGCATAAGTAGTGTCCACCTAAAGACCAATCTTCTTTATTTAAAGCAACAGGTGATTCCATTCCTCCAGCGACTAATTTTTCTAAAATTTCAGCTAACTGATCCATAGTATTTACGCTTTCAGGATCAAATTTTTCACCAGTTACCTTTTCAATAGCTGTCTTATTGTACATCAAGCCTCTTGCTTCAATACAAAATGGGAAAGCAATTACTTGACCATTATCATTTACTACACCATATTCTTTAGCTCCGGAAATCTCTGTCCATTTTTCATTAGATAAGTCTAGAGTTTTTTCCTCTAACATATAAATGTCTTGAACGTCTCCCATGAATAAAGTAGGCGCTTCACCTGAAGCATAACGTCTTGAAATTTCTTGAGATGGAGAGTCAACTCCTGTAACTAAAATTTCAAATTCGATATTATGTTTCTTACCATACTCTTCTGCCATTTTTTCCATTTGTGGTTGGATCTCAGCTTTAGAGTTCAAGATTGAAATTCTTACTTTGTCTCCTGTTGAACCTGACTTTCCAGCTTCACCTGAAGACCCTGTACCTTCGTTTGGTGCACTACAAGCTACTAAACCTAGCGCCATTACACCTGCTAAAAGAAAACTTCCTATTTTCTTATTCATAACAATTCCTCCAAATTCTTTTTTAATTATTAAAATTAAAAACTTAATTATTAATTATTTGGCTAAGCAAATGTGTATTTCGCAATAAATTATCAATTGCAACACTTGCCGCCCCTAGAAGTATCCTGTCAACACTTTTATCTGCATATCTGATGATTACGTGCTCTTCATTACCGTTAAAAGCTCTTTCACTGACTACGCTCCTAATCTTATCAAGGACCAAGTCACCACCATTTGACATTACATCTCCAATAATTATTTCGTCTGGTGCGTAAGCATTAACAAGGTTTACCACGCCATAGCCCATATATTCAGCTACCTCTTTTGCAAGAGATACACATAAGTCATCACCTTTGGCAGCATTTTCGAAAATATCTTGAGCTTTGAAGTTTTTAATAAAATTCAAAGCTGAGTTAGGAAACTTATGTAATAACTGCTCTGCTTTTCTTACAAATTGCAGTGATGAACAATATAGTTCAAGACAGCCATAGTTCCCGCATCTACACTTTTCGCCATCAAAATTAATACTAATATGTCCTACTTCTGCAGCAGTACCGTTTTTGCCAAGAAGCATTTTGCCGTCAGATATAATACCTGCACCAACACCCTCACCTACTAGGTAATATGCTATTGTTTTTTTATCTGCATACAGGTCTTCACTGGTCAACCACTCGGCCATAACTCCTGAGTTAGCATCGTGTATTAAGTATACAGGAACCTCTATGTTTAATTCTAAAAGTCCAGATAAGTTAACTTCACTAAATGAGTCAAGATCTGTTAAACCTATAATTTTGTTTGTTTCGTTATCAAATGGTCCAGGAACAGCTATACCGACTGCAGCAATTTTTTTATCTGAATTTACATATTCTAGAATTTTACTGGAAATTAACTCCACAAGTTCTGTATCAGGTTTTAGCTTACTAATATCAATCACTTTTTGACTTATTAGTTCACTTGATAAAGAAAAGATACCAATCCTTAGTCCTCTTCTACTTAACTTAATCGCTAAAACATTAAATTCAGAAGCATTAACTTCTAGTCCTTCAGCTTTTCTTCCCATTTTGCCTGAAACTCTGCCAACGCTTTTCAACAAATCAAGTTCAATTAACTTATTGGTTATTTTAGAAATTGCAGCACCTGTCAAACCTGTATAACTAGATATTTGAGCTCGAGTGATGCCTGGATTCTTATACACCAATTGCATGATTCTGCCCCTATTCATGTTCTGCAGATCAAACTTATTTACAACATTTTTATCTCGATTTGTATTCATGCATTCATTCTAAACTTAGCCTTGTCATTCGTCAACTGAGTTAACTAATAGGACGATTATTCTACATTACTGCCAATTTTTAAGCTTGTTCATTGTGCACTTTAACAATAGAATTATCATCCTTTAACTAAAACAGTCGTTTTATGATTAACAAAGTTAACTAATAAAGCTGGCTCTCATTCCAATTAAAGAAAAACCTTTAGTATTAAATCAATAAATTGTTTATCATGTAAATTAATAAAACAATTTTCGGAGGTTTAATATGAAACACTGGTGGCAGGATGAAGTTTTTTACCAGATTTATCCTAAAAGTTACAAAGATACAAATGAAGACGGCATAGGAGATTTGCCTGGAATTATTGAGAAATTAGACTACCTCAAAGATTTAGGAATTGGTGCTATATGGTTATCTCCTATTTTCACATCACCACAAGCAGATAACGGTTATGACGTTGCTGACTATGAGGACGTAGATCCTATGTTCGGAACACTTGAGGATCTTGATGAATTAATTGCAGAAGCTGATAAACGTGGTATTAAGATAGTTTTAGACCTAGTTTTGAATCATACTTCAGATGAGCATTACTGGTTCCAAGAGGCTCTTAAAGGGAAAGATAATCCTTATCACGATTACTATATTTGGAGTGATAATGGACCAGATGACTTACCTAATGATATTGAATCTGCATTCGGTGGTCCTACATGGAAGTACGTGCCACACCTAGAGCAATGGTACTATCATCACTATGATGTCAAGCAACCAGATCTAGACTGGACAAATCCAAAAATGCGTCAAGAAATTTACGCAATGATTAACCGCTGGATTGATAGAGGTGTCGGCGGTTTCAGATTAGATGTTATTGATGAGATTGCCAAAGATATTCCAAACAAGGAAATCGTTAGATATCCAGAAATCTACGATCTAATAGAAGAATTATCCGCTAACTGTTTCCAAAGAGATGATGTTGATGTTGTAACAGTCGGTGAGGTTTGGAGTGCCAATCCAGAACGTGCTAAACGTTGGAGCAAAGAAGATGGCTCTCTCCTATCAATGGTTTTCCAACTAGAACATTCCCTACTGGACCAACGTGAAAACAAGTATGATCTCAAACCTTTAAACTTCTTAAAACTCAAGGAAACTTTCTCCAAATGGCAAACTGAATTGCAGGAGCAAGGTTGGGGTTCATTAGTCTGGGAAAATCATGATCTTCCACGCGTCGTTTCTCGTTGGGGAAATGATAAAGAGTTAAGAACCGAATCTGCAAAAATGTTTGCAACACTCTACCTAGGCTTACGTGGTACTCCTTACATCTACCAAGGTCAAGAAATTGGTATGACTAACCATCACTGGAGAGATATTAGTAAGTATGATGACGTTGAGGCTATTAACTTATTTAACGAAAGAACTCAAAACGGTTATACGGAAGCTGAAGTTTACAACTCACTAGAAGTTAAAAGTCGAGACAACGCCAGAACTCCAATGCAATGGGACGATAGCAAAAATGCTGGTTTCACTACTGGTACACCATGGATAGATGTTACTGATAACTATAAAGAAGTTAATGTAGCTTCTGAATTAAAAGACCCTAATTCAATCTTCAATCATTACAAGAAATTGATTCAATTGCGTAAAGACAATGATGTTTTCCTAAATGGTTATTATGAATTATTGCTTGCAGACGATGAGGAAGTATTCGCTTACAAACGTAGCACCGACGAGCAAGAATTATTAGTAATCTGCAACTTCTATGGAAATACAATAGAGCGTGAGCTAGAAGATCTCAAAGGAGATTCAGAACTAGTGTTAGCAAACTATGATATTGAAGATATTAATACATTGAAACCTTATGAGGCCAGAATGTATTTGTTAAATAAATAGTAATTTAATCAGTTAAGTTTCATTATATTTTAAATCCAGTCTGAAATACGGCTGGATTTTTTATTTTCAAGTAAGCTGTCTATTTAGCTTTTACAGCTAAACCAAAAGTCAAACAATTACACGACCTGTAACTCAAAAAAGTAAGTCTTTTTCTAAGAATTTAGCTAAAATGATAGCAACAAATAAATTACGGAGGTCTTGCAATGAAGCACTGGTGGCAAGAAACAGTCTTTTACCAAATATATCCAAAGAGTTTTAAAGACAGTAATGGAGATGGTATCGGTGATATACCTGGAATTATTAGTAAATTAGATTATCTGCAAAATTTAGGCATAGGCGGAATTTGGTTGTCCCCTATTTACACTTCTCCCCAAGCTGATAACGGCTATGATATTGCCAATTACGATGATGTCGACCCAATCTTTGGAGACATGAAGGATTTAAATAAATTAATATTCGAGGCAGAAAAACGTGACATAAGAATTATTATGGACATGATTCTCAACTACACTTCAGATGAGAATCACTGGTTTCAAGAAGCCTTGAAGAGCAAAGATAACCCTTATCATGATTATTATATCTGGAGTGACAACGGACCAGATCAGATCCCTAATGACATTGAATCGTCTTTTGGTGGTCCATCTTGGACATATGTCCCACACTTAAAGCAATGGTATTACCATCACTATAGCGTGAAGCAACCAGATCTTAACTGGAACAACCTGGATATGCGAAAAAATCTTTACGATGTTATTAATCGCTGGATTGATAGAGGGATAGCTGGTTTCAGGCTAGATGTTATTGATGAAATTGCCAAAGATATTCCAAATAAAGAAATCGTTAGATACCCTGAGATATATGATTTAATTGAAGAATTATCAGCGAATTGTTTCCAAGCAGAAAATCATAACAACAAAGATATATTTACAGTTGGAGAAGTTTGGAGTGCAAATCCTGAGCGTGCCAAACGTTGGAGCAATCCAGATGGATCTCAATTATCAATGGTCTTCCAATTGGAGCATTCTCTATTAGACCAAGATCCTGCTGACAAATATGATATTGTTCCTCTCAATCTGTTAAAACTCAAACAAACAATGAGTAAATGGCAAACTGAACTTAGAGGCGAAGGCTGGAGCTCATTAGTTTGGGAAAATCACGACCTTCCACGTATTGTCTCTCGTTGGGGTAATGATAAAGATTATAGAGTTGAATCTGCCAAAATGTTCGCGACTCTCCTACTCGGTATGCAAGGTACTCCTTTCATATATCAGGGTCAGGAAATAGGTATGATAAATCACCATTGGCGTGATGCTGATAAATATAGAGATATTGAAGCTTTTAATTTGATTAATCAAAGAGACGCTAAAGGCAGAAGTTTGAAAGATGTCTATGACGCTCTTGAGGCTAAATCTCGTGATAACGCTAGAACTCCAATGCAATGGGACGCAAGTGAAAATGCTGGTTTCACCAAGGGCACACCATGGATAGACGTCACAGATAACTATAAAGAAGTTAATGTTGCATCAGAAGTAAATGATCCTAATTCAATCTTCAACCATTACAAAAAATTAATTCAATTACGTAAAGACAATGATATTTTCCTGAATGGTTATTATGAATTATTGCTTGCAGATGACGAGGAAGTA
The DNA here is from genome assembly GCA_947253875.1 of uncultured Fastidiosipila sp. Classification (GTDB taxonomy): domain Bacteria; phylum Bacillota; class Clostridia; order Saccharofermentanales; family Fastidiosipilaceae; genus Fastidiosipila. Next base: position 30,763 of record CAMYAM010000008.1, read on the forward strand.
TTTGCCTACAAACGTAGCACAGATGAACAAGAACTTTTAGTAATTTGTAATTTCTACGGCAATACAATAGAGCGTGAATTAGAAGAGCTAATTGATGACTCAAAATTGGCGTTAGCAAACTATGATGTTAAAGATATTAATACATTGAAGCCTTATGAAGCTAGAATGTATCTAAGAAATCTTTAGGTTGCGTTTGATTTATTTAGTTCTCATATAAAGAAGAAGGTTAGGACATATAATTAGCCTAACCTTTTTCTGTTTTTAAACTATTTTTTTGCAAAAATTTATCTGAAGAGTATAATGTTTATCATTGATTTTACATTGAAAAAATTAATTGCCGTTTAGGCTAAACTCAAAAATCAAACAAAATTTATATTGCCAATTAGTGTAATGGTAACACACCGGACTCTGACTCCGTACTTGTAGGTTCGAATCCTACATTGGCAGCCATTCCAAGACGACTTTCAGGATACATTCTGAGTCGTCTTTTTTCATATCTTAAAAACTCCCTAAAAATACATTGACTACTTTCCCACACGGTGGTACTATAAATGTAACATTAGTACTATAAATGTAACCATGGTAATAATTAAAGGAGTATCAATGAATGAATTAAAAGTCGGAAATAGAATTGCTGAGTACAGGAAAGAAATGGGGCTTTCTCAGCACAATCTTGCAAAAGCAGTCGGTCTTAAAAGGCGATCGATTATGGCTTACGAAAACAAAACAATTAGTCCCACAATTGAAACTGCTTATAAAATTTGTAAAGTTTTAGGCAGAGATATTAAGGAAGTTTTTATCTTTGATGAAGATTAGAAAGAGGAAAATAAATGAGTAAAATATTTACCACAAATTCTGAAATTATCCAAATGGTCCAAGAAAACTTTGGTCATACGGAAAATTATCTTGTAGCAATGAAGCATAATGACTTCAAAAAAGATTTATTAAAATGGTTCATCAACAGACTTTATTACGCTATGGATAGTAGCAGACAATTTATCTTGTATTTTGATCATCAAGGAGTACACGAAAAAGAATTTAGTCTTACAGATAAATCTAAATTTTTGCTAATTCCTTGGAACGAGATTGATGAGTTTGATATAAATGATAAAGGTAATAAAATCATTATTAATATAAATCATCTTGGCAAAAAATATTCTTATGTAGTTGAATTCAATAACTACTTACTAAAAGGTAATCGTGAAAGATTTGCGCATTTAGAAAAGAAAAAATTTTTCAGAGAGCGTTTATAAGTATTAAAATTTTTCGAAAAACAAATGTTGAAAGTGCCATTACTATCCCAGTAATGGCATTTTTCTATTACACTTTCCATCAAGTGCCACTATTCTTTAACTCCAAATTGCAACTTAACATCAATCTTCAACGAAACCCACAGAGAATCTTTTCTTAAACTCTCTAGGCTCGCTAATACTTGTTTCTTCTGCAGAGTATCCCAAAACTAGTGAACCCACTGCTTTGTAACCTTCAGGTAAGTTAATAGCCGTTTTAACTTCAGCATTATCCTGAGTAGACCTTATTGCACCCCAAATATAACAGGCTCCTAAGCCCAAAACCTCCGCTGCCAATACCATGTTATGAATTATCATGCCAGCACTGGCATATTCTGCATTTCCAATTGTATCTCCATTAGGTCTGACTGCTACAACAATTAGGATTGGGGCATTATATAAAGGATGCACCTCTCTCCCACTAACTTCACTTACACCTTTTTCTATGATTTCTTTAACCTTATTCGAATTAATAACTTGAATGTGATAGTTCTCAAACTTTCCTAAAGCCACCGGACTTGTGTGTGCTGCGGCAATAACCTCGTTTAATATCTCCTTAGGTATAGGTGAATTAGAATAAGCTCTAACTGATCTTCTTTCGTACAAAATTTTCAACTCTTTATTTCTAATATCATTTAACTTCTCTATCATATTTGCCTCCTATTATTTCCAATATCATTTCAAACCATCATTTACAAAATCCCCACCTCTACTAAGTATATTCTAACAAGAAATCTTTAAAACATTCTGCAAACATCGACACTTGCAAGCTTTGGTGCCTTTAATTGAGCACTGATTAAGAGTATAATTAACTTGTAAATCTAATTTTCTAAGGAGGATTTTATGGACAGAAAAATTAAAGTCGCACAATATGGTTGCGGTAAGATGAGTAAATACCTTATGCGCTATGTACAAGAAAAAGGTGCAGAACTAGTAGGAGCATTCGACATGAATCCAGCTCTAGTTGGTAAAGATATCTCCGAAATAACAGGCGGAGCTGAAACAGGAATTAAAATTCAAAGTGCTGATGAATTTGATTCAGCCTTGAAAGAACTAAAACCAGATGTATGTATAGTCGCAACAAGATCAACAGTTGAAGAAATTTCTGAAGCATTCAGAACTTGTGCCAAGAACTCTGTCAATGCTATCAGTACTTGTGAAGAGGCAATCTATCCTTGGAATTCATCAGCTGAGTTGACTGCAGAATTAGATAAACTTGCAAAAGAGCATAACGTTACCCTATCCGGAAGTGGTTATCCTGATATGTATTGGGGTGTAATGGTCGATACAATTGCTGGTTCATTGCACACTCTAAACAAAATCAAAGGTGTAAGTAGTTATAACGTAGAAGACTACGGAATCGCTTTAGCAGAAGGTCACGGTGCCGGATTATCTATTGAAGACTTCGAACATCAAATCGGTCAATACAACGATCTAGGATATGAAGAAACTCTAAAAGCAATCAATGAGGGTAAAGTTGTTCCGTCATACATGTGGAATCAAAATGGTTGGTTATGCGATAGATTTGGTTTAACCATAAAATCACAAACCCAAAAATGTGTACCAGTAACTCACCCAGAAGATCTTGAGTCCTCTACCCTTGGTCTCACTGTTAAAGCTGGATACGCAACTGGTATGGAAGCTATCGTTACAACAGAAACTGAAGAAGGCATCACAATCGAAACACATAACCTTGGTTATGTCTATGGTCCTGAAGACTTTGATATGAACACCTGGACGTTCGAAGGTGAGCCAGATGTCGAAGTTGTTGTAGATAAACCTGACACAGTTAAATTAACCTGTGCAAACCTAGTCAATAGGATTCCTGCACTAATTGATGCTGAAGCCGGTTATGTTACAACCGATAAACTCCCTAACAATCGTTACATCGTCAAAGACATGCACGAGTACGTAAAAAGCAAATAAGCTTTAATCAACTAAAGTCAAAAGCAAATTCCTTGCAGTACAACTTAATACTGCAAGGAAAATTTATATCTACGAGGTGAGTTAATGAAAATCAAAGAAAAAGATAAAGTTAAAAATAATAAAATCTGGAACTGGGGTATATTTGGTCCAGCAGGAATAGCCAGAGCTTTTGCCGAAGGATTAAAAGTTTTAGACAATGCCAATATTTTCGCAGTTGCTTCACGTAGCGAAGAACGTTCTAGAAATTTTGCAGAAAGTTTCCCAGTCGAGAAAGTCTATTCTTCTTATGAAGAAGCATTACAAGATGAAAACCTTGAAATATGTTATATCGCTAATCTAAACAACGCTCACTACCCACTAGCCAAAGCCTGTCTTGAAGCAGGGAAACATGTCTTAGTTGAGAAACCTAGTTGTTTAAATTCTAAGATGCTTCGAGAATTAGTAGAGCTGGCTCAAGTCAAAAATCTATTTTTCATGGAAGCGATGTGGACCAAATTTTTGCCCACTACACAAAAGGTTAATGAGTGGATTACAGACGGTAAAATTGGAGAAATCTCAAGCCTAGAGTGTAGTTTCGGTTTTTCTAGTGGTCTAGATCCAAAATCTAGAGTTGTAGCCTTAAACAAAGGTGGCAGTGCTCTACTAGACCTCGGTGTATATACTGTATCGTATGCAGATATGCTCTTCCCTGGTTTTCCAGAATTTATACGCTATAACGCCAGCACAACAGCAGATAACGTTGACATTACTGGAGCAGGTTCTTTAATATACAAAAATAATAAAGTTGCATCATTTATAGTATCTGTAGCTAATCAATTAACCAACTACGCTAAAATCACAGGAAGTAAAGGAAGTATTTATGTGAGTAACTTCATGTCACCTATTGCAGCATCTTTATACGAAGGTATTAGTACAAATCCTAAAGATAATAATTTATTAGAAACTCATGTGCAAAATAATCTCGCAAATGGTTACGAATATGAAGCCATGCATGTCATGGAATGTTTGGACAAAGGTATAATAGAGAGTCCAATACATACATGGGCGGATAACCTTAACGTATTAAAGATAATGGATAAAATGCGTGAGGATATATCTCTGGTATATCCTGAAGAAAGATAAAGTAATTAATAATTCAAATAGATTTCAAACGAAAAAGGCAATTCATTATAAAATTGCCTTTTTACACTAATTAAAAATATACAAACTAAATATTCAGCAATATCATACTAAATAGAGCAATTGTAAATGCTGGTGGGTCAATATGTGACTCAACATCAGTATTAAATAATCTTGCTAAAATATCTGCTGTTAACCAAGCTAGTGGACCAAAAATTGCTGCAATCCAGATGTTAGGGATTACGCCAAATGCAAAAGCTGCAACCATACTCACGTGGTGATTAGCTGGTATAGGAACACCAAACATACCAAATGCTAGAACTAAACCACCAAGTAGGAAACCAAATGTAGGCACACCAGTAATTTCAACAAAATATGTCATTCCTAAGGCTATCGCATAAGCAGCTAGCAAATGGAATGCTGTTTGGTTTAAATTGTAATTTAGTCTTTCAGATAACTTGAAGTTCTTACCTAAGATACCAGAGTCATCAAATACAAGTCGACCAATAAAAGCTACGATAATCAAAGCAAGTGCAGGACTATCTACTTTAAATGGAGCATAATTTTTCAACAAGATACATAGAGCTTGACTTAACATTGCAAAAGCTCCACCAACTAGTAATGTTGGGAAGTCACCTGTTGTTGCCAATGGAGCAACAATATTATTGCCTGGCAACACCATATCTGCTGGAACTAATTTCTTTCTACTCTTCATGCCGTAGTATGATGCAGCTGCAACACCACCTGCAAAGGCAATCTGAGGTGTAAAAACTGGACCAAGAGCAACATTTGTAATAAAGTCCATATTACCTGTTGCCACAAAGATACCTACACCAATTAATCCCAAGGCTCCACAGAAAACAAACGAGGCAATACTACCAACATAAGCTCCGAAAATTCCACCAAAGAACGCTAAAACTATTTCTATTAAAAATGACATTCTATTTCCTCCCGAATAGTCAAAAAAAATTCTAATATAATATATATTATTTTATTTAATTTTGCTTTAATTTTTTATTTTTTAGATTTAATTTGCCTTTTCATATAGATTTTGTATTTTATTTCTAGATTGAATTTTTGTTTTATCTTGTCTTTTCACAGTTATAAAATTTTATAGTTTCATAATTTTATATTTTCATAAAACTTCACAGCTTCTTTATTAACATCACAATTAATAATTAAAGTTATAATGTACTTATAAATCACAAGGAGGTTTACTAATGAAAAAAGTAGCAGTGTTCCTTGCTCACGGAACCGAAGAAGGTGAAGCAATAATTCAGATCGACTTACTCAGACGTGCTGGAATTGAAGTCAAGACTTTTTCCATTGAGGAAGAATTAGAAATACAGAGTGCACATGCCATTACTTTTTTGGCAGATGATTACATAGATAATATTAATCTAAAAGAATTTGACATGCTATTTGTCCCAGGTGGTGCAAAAGGTGTAGAAAGAATGTATGAGTCCAAGAAGCTTAGTGAAGTAATGAGAGAATTCGCTAAAACCAATTCTCTCATGTCTGCGGTCTGTGCAGCTCCGACAGTATTAGGCAAATTAGGTCTGCTTGACGGCGAAGTTGCTACATGTGCTCCTAATTGGGAAGCTGGCTTAGGCAAAGCTAGTCATAAAGCTGAATCTGTCGTTGTCTCAGGTAAGTTCATAACAGGTCAAGGCTTAGGTGCTAGTATTCCATTGGCTTTAGCATGTATTGAAGCACTTGTTGGTAAAGAAAAAGCTGATGAAGTTGCTAAAGCAATTTGTTATAAAGCTTAGCTAATAGCATATTTTCTTAGATTTTTTACAGAACAAAAAAGTGAGGCCTATACGTAAAATGTATTTGACCTCACTTTTGTTTTATAACTTTACCTTAGAAACGCTTATTGAGATTTATTCTTCTCTTTTTCTCGCTACTAAAATTAAGACTGCTGCTGAAACTATTGTAGCTAAACCTACTATAGCTGAGATACTGATTATCTCACCAGTCTTTCCTACATTTTTTGTGGTTGACGCGTTAGTACTTGAACTGCTACCAGTAGTTTTTGTTGTTGAATCTGTGTTTTCTGTAGTAGTTCCTGTTGTTGAACTTGTTTCTCCTGGAGTTGTAGGCTGTGTTGGCTTACTTGGTTCTGTTGGAGTTGTTGTTGAACTTGTAGTTCCTTCACTTTCAGTACTACTTGTCGTCTCCTTTGTAGTCTCTTTAGGTTTGCGGCTATTATAAATCAATACTGGATTGGATCTACTACCTTCACCCTCTAGACCCTTTGAATTATCGTCACTTAATACCAATTTATTATCAGCAGTAATAGTAAACTTAATTGTTTTCTCAATCTTTGCATAACCTTCAGGTGCTACGGTTTCTTTCAATTCATATTCACCAGGTTTCAAATTAACAAAGATAACTCTACCATCACTTCTACTGACTTTAGTATTTACTAATTCTTCATTACTATACAATTCAAATGTTGCTCCTGGTAAAGCTACATCCTCTTTGCCTTCTTCTGCTTTTGCCATCTTTTGGAAAACATAGATTGGATAGGTCTTCAAGCGTGCCCAAGCCTTGTTATCCTTTATTTGTTCTTCCCATTCACCTCTAGCTTCTAGACTGCCAAGATCTGACTCGAACTTAACTATATTCTTAACTGTATCTCTATCGATATTTAGTGGTTCTAAGTATGTAAGATACGTTATTCTCCATGCTCTTGGATTATTAGGATCCTCATTATCTGGAAGTTTAAACTTCAATTCATGTGTCTTGGCATCATAGCTTGCTTTTACAGTATTAGGATCTGTTGTCTCTGCATCTGTTACTGTTGCTTCTTGATAATTGCTATATGTACCATCTCCATTTAGTTCTGAAGAATACTCAACTTTAATATTCTTTAGGTCGAGTTGACCCTTCTCATTTACAGGTACATATAGGTTCTCATCTAGAACATCTGTTAATTGAACAGATTTATAATTTTTCTTGTATGGTTTATGCTCAATAGTCCATTCTAGAGAGGCATTACCCTCAGCATCAACATTTTTCCATGCTGGCTTTTTCTTGCTTAATAGTTCTGGTTTAACATTCATGCTATCACTTGCATTTCTTGGTAATTCGTTCTCCGCCTGAATTTGTGCATTATTTATATAAGCATGAGCTTCATCAGGTTGTGACATACCTTCGGTAAGTTTTTCGAATGCTGCCTTATCTAGTTGAGCCTTAGCCACTACCATATATGATTTACCATCAATATTATTGAAGGTCCATTCTTTTTTACTCTCATCAAATGTCAATAGTTGGTTAACTTCATCTGCACTAAGTCTTCTAGTTGCTTTAGGGTCACGTAAATTTCTCTTCTGTGCAGGGCTACCTCCATAAGAGATACTATATTTAACTTGAATTAACTCTGATGGGCTAGCTTCATATACTGCAAACATTGCGCCACTATCATCAACTGGAACTAGTTTCCAATCATCCGGTAAATTATCATTCAAATTAACTTTATTGTAATTTGGCATTTTCTCTGGTTTGTTTTTGACGTCTTTCAGGTATTGTCCCCAGTTTGTACCGAATGGATTAATATTAATGCGGAACAAGCTTGTTCTATCCTTATAATTAAATGTTTTTGCTGGATCAACCTTCTTATAGTAATCAGTATAAATATATCCATATGATGCATCTTTTACTTGCCATACTGCTTGCAAATCGTTCAAATCAACATCGTAATTCAATACAGTTTTTCTAAATAAATTCGCATCAAATCTATCATAATCTGTTGCTGGTAATAATTTTAACGCATCAGCCTTGCCTGTAGCAAGAACTGCTGTATTACTCATATTACCAGTATCATAGAAAGATTCTCCATGAGCTTTTTCATAGAAATCTTGTATCTGGGTTTGGATTTCTAGACTATATGTTTTACTTTCTTTGAAGCCATAAAGTCTTACAATTTCACCTACTTGTTTGCCTTCAAGCATTAATGGATAAATATCGACATTTAGTTTATCCTCTTCATTAGTAGATTTAAATGTATCTTTTACATAAGCTAAGTTTACATTTATATTTTCTTTCATCAATTTAGCAAATGTTCCTTCTGGTAATTTTGCTAGATCTTCATCATTTAAGGTAAGCTTAGTTTTATTGGCATCCAGTTCAGCTTTTTGTCCATAGTAGAAGACTTCATAAACTGAAACATTCTCATCTACAAAAGCTTTACTTAAATTAACAGTTATATTCCAAGGGAAAATTCCTTGTCTAAATAAAGGAGCTTTTCCGTAACAAGCATATTCACCAGATGCAACTGCACTCTTAGTAATACTTCCCACACCTTCAAAAACAGGAGGTTTTATCGGTGTATTATAGCTTCCACAGTTGTAAATTTCTGAAGTGTTTTTTATTGCTTTTGAATCAATAACAGCATCAGCAGCAAATACCTGTTTAAAGCTAATTTTTACTATTCCATCAAGATTCGGTAAGAAATACCAATTAGTACTCTTCACTTTATACTTAGCGTCTTCTTCGGCTTTAGCTTTGTCTGCTTCATTTTCTGGTTTCTTAGGATTTTTCTTTGCATCCTCTATTTTACTGGTAAATGTATTTTCACCAAAGTCATAAATCTCAGATTTAGTGTATTTGTCTGGAATTGCAGGACATGGATCATCTTTTTGCATTGGTGGAACTGGTTTATCATCTGCGTCAATTAATGATTTGTCTAACTCAACCTTCTCCCATTTACCCTCTGCATTTAATTTCTCAACAGTAATTTCAATTCTCTTTGGTTTTGGAGCATTTTCCAAACCTAAGAAAACATCAGAAATCCAAGTTGGTCCGTACTTGTATCCAGCTTTACCAGCTTTTATTTCCCAGAGAAGAGCTTTCTCATCATTCTCTAGACTTACCTCAACTTTTTGGAAGTTTTTACTAATGTCAGGTTTCTTGCTTGGCGTAACTTTTGTTATATGCTCTTCAGGTTCGCCTTTTGGTTTAATAAGTTGAACTTTATTCTCTACTGTAACTTCAGTCTTGTCACCCCAAGGGATTTCAGTTTCAAATGTAATTACTTGCTCACCTTCACTGCCTTCAGGGAATGTGTATTCTATAGTTTTTGTCCCACTATTATAGATATCTTTATCTTCAATAGCTTTGCCATTAATCTTGAAACTACCTGCTACTACTTTACCTACATTGCTTAGATCATCAACTATTTTATTTCCAGCGATATCAGCCTTTTGGCCATCTAATGTTCTTGAAGCTTTAATAGTCCACAATATATTATTTAATCCATTTTGTGTGCCTGATTTATTTAGAGTAAATTTTTCAACTTTCTCTTGACTTGGTATTTCAATTTCTTTTTCTAAGATTTTTATAAATTTTTTATCACCAGTACCGTGGTTGTCTTTACCTTTCAAGGCCTTGAACATGCCTTCAAATTCTACAATTAATTCTTGTAAATCTTTGGGTTCATAATTAAATTGACCTTTTGGATCATTAGGATCACTCAGGAAATCCATTTTTGCATAAGTTTTACCATCTGGATCATTTAATATGCTAATTACACCAACTTTTTGTCCAGTCTTAATCTCATAAACTGGAGTTTTAAGTTGTGCATCATCAGCAGCCTTAATATTCTCTCCAAGATAAATTTTTGCAAAGTCCTTTTCATTTACTTGGTCTTTGCTTTCTAAACCGATATCTTTATAGTCTCCTATATTTTCATCTTTTACAATCTTAAACATAAAAGAAAATTTTAGTTTAAAAGACTTATCAAGATCTAATTCTCCCAAATTCTCAGCAGGATTGTCTTCCTGAGAAAATTCCTTAACATTCACATTGCCAACTGCATGTGTTTTATCTCGCTCATCAGCAACTGGTTCTGGCTCTGCTTTTAGCAAAGTATTTTGTCCTATGAAAGATAAAATAAACAAAAATACTAAGCTTAAAGACAAAGCTTTCTTTTTCGTAGCTAGCTTGCTAAAAAAATTACTCTTCTTCATATCTCCCCCTAAAAATATTATTTACTATTTTTTATTAATATAACAATAGCACAACAAAAAATAATTATAGCATATAATTCCCCTACACCGCCCTCACTAAAGCTATCAATGCCAAGGTAATAAATTACAATTTATAACAATCCGCATTTCAAATATCACGAGCTCATTTTTCAAAAGGAATCGAACCTTATACTGCTCTCGTACACCAATGCATTGGGATCTTTATACTCGTTCCCGAGAGTAGCATTCGCCTAGGTTTAGCTACCAACTTTTCGCTTCAATTAATTAAACTCAGTTGAACTTATTTCAACTTCTCGACTCGACTCAATTTAATCGAACTAACCAAGGCAAGCTACAACAATTCTGTTGTCCAATTTGCCTCTTGTATTAGTAAATCAAGTTCTCTTAGTTCTTTTGCAATTCCATCTTCTTTTTTCCTAAGTTCGCTTACATTTACAGATGGAAAGGTTTTGATCTCTGTACGACTGTATCTTGGACTAATGTCAGAAGCAGTATTCAAAAAATTCTCATAAATACTTCTTTTAAGTGCCAAGGCATCACGCTTAGCTAAAAGTTCTGATATTGATCCATTTGCAGTTATCGTTTCATTATTAGTCTTATGTATCCTATAAATGTAAATCTCTAAACTAGAAATTACACTTTCTAACTCTTCAATTAACTCCAAAGGATCTTCCGCAGTCGGTTCACCTTCTTGATAGGTAGCATTATTCCCTAATCTAGTTCTAAGATCTTCTGCTTTGTTCTGCAGGTCACTTCTAATTTGTAAGGCTTGTGCAAGTTTCATAGTCAGTTCTCCTTTTCTCTTATTTCTTAAAACAAACAACTTACCAGTTAATTGGCGTTTCACCTAAATCTTCAAGCATTTTATTAATCCTGCTAAAGGGTCTAGATCCCAAAAATCCTCTATACGCGGATAAAGGCGATGGGTGGCTTGATACTATCTTGTATTTAATAGGTAAGTCACTAACTGAATTTTCTGCCTTTTTCCCCCACAATACGAAGATTATATTTGGATTTTTCATCAATAAATATTTCAAAACATTATGCGTAAACTCATTCCAGGCAATATAGTTATGGCTCAAAGGTTGTCCTCTCCTAACCGTTAGGTAAGTATTCAACAAAAATACTCCTTGTCTGCACCATTCACTTAAATCTCCATTTGTCTTATCTATTCCTAGATCATCTTTTAGCTCTTGGAAAATATTAATCAAACTTTTGGGCAAATTTAACTGTGAATGTACACTAAAGCTCAAACCCATTGCATAAGGAATTTCTTTACCATTATGGACTTCAAAACCTGGATATGGGTCTTGTCCAAGAATTACAACTTTAACTTTTTCGGGATCAACAAGCTTAAAAGCACGAAACACATCCCCAGATAATGGATACACTTCGTGCTTTGATCGCTCACTTTCCACTTGCTTAATAATATTTTTAAAATAAGGTTTATTGCATTCTATTTCTGCAAATTCATGCCAAGACATTAATTGACCTCATCATCTTTATTTAATCTTGAATGTGTGTGTTACCAAGCCTGTTGGAGAACCGTCCTTACCACTCAATCCGTACAATGATAGTTTAAATTCTTTTGCAGTAGTTTCAGGAATTTCTATTTCGAAGTCAAAAACATCTCTCACACTTAATTTTTCTGACATAGTCAAGAAATCTTCAACTAGAACATTCCCATCTTTATCTTCAAGTTTATAATGTAATGTCTTCTCAAAAACCATGGCAGAACCTTCTATTCTTACCTTATTACCTGATAAAACTGCGCCATCTTCTGGAGTGTTAATCCAAATTTCAGGCTCTAAGACTAAACTTAAATCTCTAACCAATTTCTCCGGAACTTTTATACCAGCAAGACCTCCAACTTGAGACTTTTCACCATTGACTAGAAACTTAACTTCTTCTATAGAAGGGAATTCTGTAAGAGTATTAACCATCGCCAATATTGAATAAGTTTCTGCATTACCGCTCTGATCTTGCAATAAATATTCTGGAGATAAATTAACTGTCGCTACACCATTCTCTATATCTACACCTAAGATTTTTTGATCTTCACGGAAAGATACAAAGGCACCTTCAGTCTTTGCATCATTCTTCAATAATTCTTCTAAAACTGCTTTTGCAACTGCTTTGGTTTTAGGAATAGTATGTGTTTCTCTGACTAAATAATAAGATTTTTCACCATTATCTTGATTTTCTTTTTCGCCTTGACCACCATTAACGGTCGCTTCTTTAATATAATACAAATTTACTTGCATATTTTCCTGAGATTCGGCCTCTGTTGTACTTGCATGTGTAGTCTTTTTTGCAGTTTCTAAACTACTTTTTTCTTGTGTTGTGGTGTTTGATGTAGTTTTGTTTGTGTCTTCATTGTTGTTTCTACAAGCAGCTAGAGTAGTAACACCAAGTGCTATTACTATACCCAGAACAACTAATAGTTTAAGATTTTTTCTACTCGTCTTATTAAATACACTTTTCTTCATAATCTCTACCCCCTTCTCTAGGATATCTATATTTTACCACGTCTAAATTCTATCTGCTTAGCTTATAAAATTTTCAAAATTCCTAGGACATAAAGAAAGCGTGCCATTTACATCTGGCACGCCTGCTAAAAACTAGATTAATTCAAATTCTGCTCGCAACAAGTCTTTGCTATTTGCTCCGACCATAACTTCAAACTTACCTTTGTCGCTCTTATATGACATATCTAGATGATAATATCTTAGTCTATCTTCACCTAATTCAAAGGTCACTTTTTGCTTTTCATGCGCTTGCAAAGTAATTTGATGGAAATCCTTTAGTTCTTTTACTGGTCTAATCACTTCTGCCTTGAGATCTCTTATATAGAGCTGTACTGTTTCTATCACTTCAAGATCAGACTTATTCTCAACTTCAACACTAAGTAGAAGTTTAGTATCTGAACTAATCTCATTTTTATCCAAGGTCAAATTACTATATTCTACATCCGAGTATGAAAGTCCATAACCAAAAACATATTTTGCTTCATTAGGAATATCCAAGTATTTGGATACATATTCGTCATCTGAATTTGCTTGCAAAGGTCTGCCGGTGTTAAAATTATTATAATAAATTGGTACCTGACCTACATTCTGTGGGAAAGACATTGTCAATCTACCTGAAGGATTATATTCACCTAGAAGAACTGCTTTTGTTGCTTCTGACGCCTTGTTTCCTAAGAACCAAGTAAGCACAATTGATTTTGCCCCATCTATTCCACTTAAATCCAATGAACGTCCATTATTTATAACAACAATGATATTATCATTTACAGCACGTACAGCATCAAATAACTCAATTTGTTTAGCGTTTATCGCTATATTTGACAAACTCCTTGCTTCTCCAGACCATGCTGAAGGCTCGCCCAAAGCTAATATTACTTTATCTACCTTCTTAGCTAAATCAACAGCTGCATTTATGTATTCAGTAGAAATATTTTCGTGATCACAATCTAGGTCTAAAGTGTTTAAATTATCAATATTCTTAGCTAGTACCGACTCTAAAGGCTCTGCTTCTTCTCTGCGACCAAAGCCTGGCCAAGACCCGATAAGGTCGTTAGTTTTTGCACCTGGACCTAGCAAGGCTACCTGTTCTGCTTTACTCAAAGGTAATGTTTTGTCATCATTTTTAAGAAGAACTATGGATTTTTTTGCAACTTCTAATGATGCATTTAGATGTTCATCCGCTAAATGGAGCTCTTTCTCTAAATCTACATCAGCAAATCTAAATGGATTCTCAAACAAGCCTAAATCATTTTTTAATTTGAGAATATTCCAAGTTGACTGATTAATTAACTTTTTATCCAACTTACCTGCTTCGACTAACTGTTCTGCAGCGTTCAAGTAGGCAGTTGTCGCCATTTCAATATCCGTTCCAGCTTCAATAGCTAGTTTTGCAGCATCTTCTTTATTCTCAGCCAAACCGTGGTTAATTAACTCTGTTACTGCTCCCCAGTCACTTATAACAACGCCATCAAAATTCCACTCATCTCTAAGAACATTTCTCATCAACCATTTATTACCAGTTGCTGGCACGCCAAAAACAGTGTTAAAAGATGTCATCACCATTTTTGCATCAGCATCTAAGGCTGCTTTGTAAGCTGACAAATACGATTGGCGCAATTTCAACTCTGACATGTCCACTGTATTATAGTCTCTACCACCATCAGGAGCTCCATAAGCCGCAAAGTGTTTAACACAAGCAGCCATATTGTATTTAGTGTTATCGAAATCTGCTCCCTGATATCCTTCGACAAAAGCTTTTGCAAGAACCTCATTTAAATATGGATCTTCACCTGTACTCTCCATTACTCGACCCCAACGAGGATCTCTAACCAAATCAACCATCGGTGAATAGTTCACATGGATTCCTGAAACAGCAGCTTCTTTTGCTGAAATTTCTGCACTTAATTTAATCAAATCAGGATTCCAGCTTGCCCCCATTGCTAAAGGTATAGGGAACATAGTTCTAAAACCATGAATAATATCTCCACCAAAGAAGGCCGGAATACCTAATCTACTTTTGCTCAGGAATTTCTTTTGAACTTGTATTGCTGATTCTGCATTAGAAAAAGATAAAGTCGATCCCGCTAACCATAAATCACTCTCACTTATATTCGCTTCTTCCAAAGGACCTGTTAAATTATCTTCATCCAAGTAATAATTAACTGGGAACTGGGTCATCTGTCCAAGCTTTTCTCTGAGAGTCATTGAATTTAGCAGCTCTTTTAACTGTTCAATTTGCATGTGTTCCTCCTATAGGTTGGGGTTAGCGTGTGTTAAATTTCATTTATACCACTCACTCTAATGAGCAAGCTCCTACACTCTCTCCGCCACATAGCAGAGAGAATCGTAGTTTTGTCTACCTCTCTCGATCATCATTCCTGCAACCATTAAATCCAGTCCGTTAAACACGCCGCACTCAAATTTTTCAGAACCTTTGTATAGTGTTAGCCTATAATCACTATCTTTGCATAATCCTTGCCATTTAATGTATTCAGGCAAACCACCTGCAGCTAGATCTTTATAAACAACTGTTAAAATTGCTTTTGATTTATCTGTTGCAACATTTTCCCAGGCTGTTATGTAGGTATTTTCATACGGGTCAACAATTCTATAGTAGTCACCTTTTTGGACAATCTCCCAGTGCTTGTTATAGAAATCTATAAATTTCTTAGTAAACTCTTGCTCAGATTCTGTTAATGTAGAAAGATCCATCTCATAGCCGAATGCACCTTGTAAGGCTGTAAAAGCTCTAGTGCTAATAGGTGTCACGCGTTGATTCTGATGGTTTGGAACTGCTGATACGTGAGCTGAGATGCTTGAAAGAGGATACACGAATGAGGTACCATGTTGAATTCTAGTTCTATCTAATGCATCTGTATTATCACTTGTCCAAATTTGAGGTGTATAGTAAAGCATTCCTAAATCAAAACGACCTCCACCACCACTACATCCTTCAATCAACAAGTCAGGATATTTATCTAGAAGATGCTGAAGAACACGATACACACCAAGAACATATCTATGGGCTAACTCGCCTTGTCTCTCAGCTGGTAAGTTATGACTATATAAATCAAATAAGGATCTATTCATATCCCATTTCAAGTAAGTAATATTGCCTGTTTGCAAAACATTATCAATTGCTGAAATTGCGAAATCCTGGACATCCTCTCTACTAAAGTCTAGAACCAATTGACATCTAGATCTATTTGGCTCTCTTCCTGGAATTGCAAGTGCCCAATCAGGATGCTCTCTGTACAAGTCACTGTCTTCGTTGACCATCTCAGGCTCCATCCAAATTCCAAAGTCCAAACCAAGTTCGTTAACGTCTTTAATCAAGTCAGCTAAAGTACCACCAATTTTTGTCTCATTAGGAATCCAGTCACCTAATCCAGAAATATCTAAATCGCGTTTGCCAAACCAACCATCATCTAAAACAAGCAAATCAAAATTCAATTCTTTGGCTTTATTTGCAATTTCTAAAATTTTATCTTTATCAAAGTCAAAGTATGTAGCTTCCCAATTATTGATTAGCACTGGTCTACGCTTATCGACCCATGAGCTTTTTATTAAGTTATTATTGACTGCTCTATGAAGATTTCTAGACAACTCACCTCTACCTTCAGGACTGTAGCACATTGCTAATTCTGGTGTTTGGAAACTCTCACCATTTTTTAGTGTCCAGTTAAAGTTGCTATCATCTAAACCTGCAACAACTCTTATTTGTCCTAATTGATCTTTTTCGCAAGATATATTGAAGCCTCCGCTATACACTAAGCTCAAAGCGTATACTTCACCCTTGTCTTCACAGGCCCCCAGTTCTTGTAAAAATAGGCTTGGGTTTTGTTGGTGACTTGATGTGCCCCTTGTACTTCTTATTTGGAAAATATTCTCACCCAATTCTACTTTGGCTGCATTTCTTTCTTTTAGATGTCTTCCAGGGAAATTAATCAACTCAAAATCTTTGTTAATGAAATCTAGTGCTCCAGAAGCAATATTCTTAAGTACAACCTCTTCAGATCCTTTATTAATAATTTTTGCTGATCTTACGATCAAATCATACTCTGGGAAAACTGAATAATATAGTTCCAGTTCTAAATCACTATACAAATCTTCCAATACAACTACTAGAGTCTCAACATCTTCTTTGTTGTCTGCTGATGTCCAGAAGTGTGGTAATTCTTTTAGCTCTGGCTTTCCTGAAATAACTTTGTAATCCTTGTAGACAAAGTCCGTACCTCTACCACCATTTTCCCAAACAAGATCTAAAGCATTAATTCTATAATCGCCTGTACCATGCTGTGGGAATTCTTGTGGTAGCAAATCCAAAGTGTAATTTCTATCACCCTCTTTTGCAACATCTCCAGGATTTCCTGAAAATCCTCTTCCTAGAACCTCGATTAAATATGAGTAATCTGCACCAGATATTTTCTCCCCATACCATGTATGCAAAAGTCTCTTGTATTTATCGACTTTCATCTGATAACTACTGTTATTCGTGTTGATTGTAAACGTCATCTGTTTCTCGTTTACAATTATATTTTGGCCCATAAGAACCTCCTGCAAAAAAATTTTATTACTAAACCTCAAATACCTAATAAAAAGCATTATTGCTTAATTTATTTCATAGTTTTATCGTAACACTGAGCGCAAAGAGTTTTCATACGGTAACCTGCTTTTCTTAATTCGCCCTCTGCGCCACAATTTTCACAAATCGTGTTACTTTTATTTTCGTATGTTTCTATAATTTTATCAATATCATCTCTAAGCTCTTGATCAGCTTGATTATTTCCCTGTTTGAAAGAATAGTACACTCTTAATTCTGCAAACTTTTCCTTAATTTGCAAAACTTCTAAATCGACTGGTAAGCCTGCAGCTTCATATCGATTAACAACTTCTTGAAACATTTCTTTCAATAATTCATACCAGCCATCGTCACATTCACAACCAAAAGCTAGATACAAATTATTAATTTTGTCTTCTTCAAGCTGCTCTGAATTTTCTTCCAAGAACGGAAACTCTTTTACAAGTTTTTCTTCTAATTCAACTCTCATAAACTTACTCCTTCAATGCAAGTTCTTTTATTATAAGGATTTCAATCTTGAGCAGCAATGACAATTCTAATATATTTCCTGAAAGCTTCTATATCTTTATTCTACTAACTTATAGACGGAAATATATTCGCCTGAAATTTCATCTAATTTATAGTGTTTTCCTATTATAGCTTGCATTTCGTCTTCCAAGCTATGTATTCTAGTTCTAGGCATTACTATATACTTAGGTAATTCATCATCTTCTTTGTGTTTATGATGATCCAAATCATACAAAAACTCTGTATCAGCAAGATATGTAGTAAAGAAAGGATCTGCCCAAATAATTTCATTTCTTGGTATTTGAGGCAAAACTTTGTTGTATTCCTCAATCCTTGGACTTGGGTTAAATGCAGCAGTAATTGTGGATCTACGACTATTTAAGCAATATAGGTTTATAATTGCAGAAGCAGATACAGCTATAACTAGACCAAGAGAAATCATTATTCGTCTTGATTTTATTATTGTTGCGATTACTTTTTTAACTGATAGTTTTTTGGAAGAAAATCCATCTGGCTTCTTTTCTTTCGCCAGAATATTATCCGTAACCACAAGCAATGCAAGAACCAACAAAAATAAATGAGAACCATAATTATATTGAAAAAACAACTCAAATTGATAGGCATAGTTACTACTTAAATTTATTATCAATAACGGCAAAAGCAATGCCAATCCAGAGAACCTTCTATTAAACAGCGGTAAAAACCCCATGAACATAAAAGTCAAGAACAAGAAAATAAATTTTCTTGGCACAAATATTGTCAACAAATAGAAGCTTGGGTTAAATATCAAAGTAAGCAATATTCCTAACAAACCATACTTCTCATCTGGCATTAGGTTTGAAAATCTTCCTGACATATCACCTGTACCAAAGTTTCTCAAATATAGAATATTAGCAGTAAAAACTATTACTCCAACGATAACCATAAGGCCTGCAAGTAAACGTGCTTTTTTATAATCTAACTTTGTAACCTTCTTATCCTTACTTCCAATAAACAAATAAATTGCTATAGCAACAAAATAAATTACAGCATCTTCTTTTACTCCTAGCAAGAGTAATCCTGATATTAAAATACCAATATAATTTCCTTTATAAATAAAGTAAATCAAAAACATTATGCAAGGTGCTAAGAAGATATTTTCGTGAAAATCATAATAATTAGAAAGTAAAAATGCTGGTTGCAATGAAAAAATAACTCCGGCTAATACTAATTTATAAGACCTCAAGCCATATTCTTTTGCCAATAGTAGAAAAGGAATCAATGCGATGTAAACTACAAAAATTTGGGCTAATTGCAAGGTCTCCGGATACGGTAATAATTTAAACACCGGGACTAGTAAATACACTGTTGGTGATACGTGAATGTTAAAATGACTTGTTTGGAAATCTCGTTCAATTGTAGTTAACGGCTTCCCATTTCTTATAATACTGTGATACATTTGCGTAAATATACCCATATCGTATGTTGAAACTGAATACGATTTTAACCTTGACCAAAGATACACTTGAGTGAACAGAATTATTGCTACGGCTAAAGTAGATAATCCTATAGTAGTCAGCATAAGAAGGTTCTTTGACCGCTCATGAGAAATTTGAAGTTTGCCTTGCATATATGCAAGATATTTATATCCTGCATATATGCAAAAAATAACAAGTACAATTAAAAATACTGATAAAACATAAGAGCTTATTAATTGAATATCATACTTATATTCTGCAATTCCAGAGAAGCTTTCAGGTAAAGAATTATCTTTTTGCCATAATTTCTGAATCAATAACATCAATAATATTGTAAAACTAAGGTTAAAAACCTTACCCCAAGCTTTGTTGTAAAATGCATACGAGATTGCTATTAAGCATAAACCTGCTACTAAATGCCAGAGATTAGTTTTTAATGCAATAGTTAATGCCCAAGCCATAAAAGCTAATACTGAGAAATATTTTTCTTTGTCTTTTAATTCTGTTTTAGATTTTGTTAACTCCAGTCGCCTATTTAATACTATTGTCTCTGTTAAATAAAGCAACGAAAGTATAAAACAATATAAAGAAGCCTGAAAGAAAGCAAAACTTGGATTAAATAATTCTGCACTCAAATCAGATATTCTCAGATCATAAATAATTAAAACTAAGGTTTGTAGCAAAAAATAAGCCTGGATAAACAGCTCTCCTCTAAATCCAAGTTTATTATTTTTATTATTATAAACATTATTATGAGAACTTCTGCTATCCATTTTATCCTCTAGAAATGTATTTTTGATATTATTATAGCAGATGAAATCTCAATTAAAGTTTAAGCAACACCAAAAATTCTGCTCCTAAATAAACACTGCCGCAATCCTAAAATTACTAACAGAATAACTGCACCTAGAGCAGCAGTTAAGATACCTAAAATACTAAATGCATTAGGGTCACTTTGTCCAAAGAATCTTAGTTCGTAACCACCAATGAAACTACCAATAATACCGACTACAACATTACCTACAATACCGTAACCACCGTCTCTATTCATGACTAAACTAGCTAGCTATCCTGCTACACCACCTACTATAATCCATGCAAAAATATTAATTAACATAATATTTTCTCTCTTTATCTTAAAGATACTTATGAGTATAATAACCGAGTTTTGTTAAACTTGTGGTATCCATCAAATATTATTATTTAAGTTTAATTTAATAAACCTTTAATGTGTCTTCACATTCTGTTTCCTATTCTTATTTAAGAAATTTCCTAAGACGAGCAATAATACCGATATACTTCCCATAAATATTAGTGATTGAATAAGTGGTATATAATTATAAGATGTATTTTTCCATAGTTTAATAATCTTTTCATCTGCGAAATATGTAAACGGTAACAACTTAGAAATCCAACGTATTTGATTTGGGAACTTTTCTACTGATAAACCCATCATTCCACTAAAAAACAGCATAAAGAAGTACAAAACCATTGTAATTGCATATGTGATTCCAAATTTCTTAAATATGTTGGCAATACCATGAGCCATTGTGAAAAGAATTGCACATTCAACTATAACAAAAGCGAAAAACTTAAGAGTACCAGCTAAACTATAAACTTCCCAACCTAATCCAAGATAAGTCACCATAAAATATATTAAAAATGCAAGCAACAAGAATCCAAACTGAGATAGCATTTTGCTAATTAATATTTCCCTTTGTTTAAAAGAAAATAATTTTAATCTAAGAAGTATTTTATTTTCTAACTCTTGCGAATATAAGGCACTATGACCCATAAATATTGATGCCATTGGAATCACTTGAAGAAATCCTAAGCTTATTCCTGTTGAAACTTCTTTTGGATCAACAAAACTCGACATTGTTTTAACCTCAGCCAGCACCTGATTCCCAATAACTAGCGCTAAAAATATAGGAAATACAACACCTAGCATTGGTATGTACCATGACCCTAGTAAGTTTTTAAATTCATATTTAATCAGACGTGATAATTTCTTATTTTTCATAATTCAAGCTCCCATTATTTTGCTTGCATTGGCGAATAGCGTTGAAGCTCATTAACTCAATATCATTATTTGTTTTCTTGAAGTTTATATTTTTTTCAATCAGAACTTTGCTTATTACAGAAGCTTCTTCTTCATTATCAGCTCTGAATGCCGTAATATGTTCTGGAGAATATAATTTTTTGAATACATCTAACTCCGGTATATAAGTTTGCTTATTTATAATAAAAGCGTTATAACCACAATACTTTTCAAAAAGTTCTACTTTATCCCCAAAGCAAATAAGTTTGCCGTGGTCTAATAAAAGAATTTTGTCTGCCAGAAGCTCCAATTCTTCATAATAATGAGTTACATAGCAAATTGTTGTTACTTTATCTTCGTACCATCGCATCAGTAGTTCTACTAAGTCCTGACGAGTCTCGTAATCTAATCCAGAAGTTACTTCATCAAAGAGAACTAAGCTTGTTTCTTGATATAGAACTAGAATTAGAGTCAATCTTTGTTTTTGTCCTCCAGATAGATGTTTGAATTTTTTCTTCAAAGAATCTTTGAAAGAGAAAAACTCAATTAGTTCTTTAAGTTTCTCATCTGACTTCCAATCACTCCCTGTTATTAATTCGATAATTTCAGCAACATTTACATTTTCCGAATAGTTGTTATCTTGCATATGAACAGATATGTCATTTTTTGAACCTCTAAAACTAATATTGCCGGAATAATTGACCAAATCAAGAATAGCTTTAATTAAAGTACTCTTCCCAGCACCATTACTTCCAATAATGCCTATCTTATCCGCATCTTCAATAAATAGTTCTTGATCAATATCTAGCGCTAATAAATCACCGTACTTAACTTTTAAATCATTAATCTTAAGCATTCTGTCCTCCTCTAATTTTTATAATTTAATTTTAAATAGAGTATATGGATATTTTATGTAGAAGATGTGTTTTTTAGGAGATATTTATTTTCGAAAAAGTATTTATGACAATAATATATGGAGACACTATGAAAAATTAATTCTACTAGTTACAATATTATCCTCTAAAAAAACATCCAAAGAATAACCCATAGTTTTCGCATAATAATTAGAAAAGTAAAGACCTAATCCATTTCCAGAGCTGCCACTACTTACGAATGGCTCAAATATATGATTAAAAATTTCTTTATTAGTAACCTCAGTTCGGTTCTTTACCTCTAATTTTTGTGAATTTAATTCAATTAATATTGTGCTATCTTCTTGGGCATATTTGATCGCATTTTCAATTATATTCTCAGTTATTTTCTGAACATAATTTAAATTGCTTGTAATGGTAGAACTTCCTAAAAGTTCAATATTAAGCTCACGATTTTCGATAACACTGGACCATCTATCTAATATATTCATTACCAAGTCTCTTAGATCAATTTTTTCTTTATTAGAAATATCTACACTCAATAAATCCTGGTTCAAATCTAGAAGTTCATCAATAATAAATCTCATATTAATTAATTCATTTTTTACTTTTGGCAGATAAATTGAGTGATCTTTATACTTTCCAATATCACTGAGCATGCCTTCAATCAGAAGCAATGAAACAGTAATAGGGGTCTTAAGCTGATGAGAACTTGCCTGCAAGAATACTTCTCTACTTTTCATATCTTGTTTTAGCCTCTCAAATTGCTCACTTAACCTTAAATATAATTCATCAATATCATTAGCTAATATTTCAAACTCATCATTGGTTTTCAAGGCAAGAGGTGTTATCGAACTAGCTCTATCCAGAGGTATATTAATCATCTCATTAGTATGACTAGTGATCTCCTCTATGGGTTTAACTATTCGATTAGAAAACCACAACGTAGATAAAATAATAATCACCAGTATAACTGCAATAATAACCGGAATATTCATAAGTATAATTGGAATTATCTCATCTATAGATCCTGCTACTGCTGAATATGCAGTTACTATAACTTTATTATCTCTATAAGTTACTACTAAATTATTGGCATAATCATTTCCATCAATTTTGGTTCTAGCTGAATTTAAACTTGTATCATTCGATAATCTAAGAAAATTATACTCTGTACTATCTTTATCAATATTCAGCGGTTGAAATTTAAAGCTATTAATTTTAAACAATTTAGTTTCTGACTCATCAATAAACTCTTGTATATTAATATTTTCTAGTTCATCCCAAGTACTAACGTCTTCAGCTTTTGCTATTTTTTTTAGGTTAGGAGTAATTTTAGCAAGTATTTCTTTTAATCTCTCATTCTTAATTTCAAGAACCCCAGAAAAATTTAAATTATAATAATATATTTTATCTAAGTTATTCTCATCAATACTTATAGTTGTAGTAAATACCGCTGAATTCGATTTTGTGCTATCATATTCCTTATTCTCCAAAAACTCTAAATGCCTTTGAGTGATCATGTTAGCTTGTCTTTCGTAGGAATATTCCACATATAAAGAGGGTATAAATATTATCAAGTACAAAACTACAAAAGCTATTATTAATGCTGCCAGCGAAAGAGTATAAAAAAATGTTTTTCTTGATAAATTCATTAGCCTAAACCTACTTTTTTTATTTATATTTCATGTCTAAATTCATTATTCTTTGTACTGATAACCTGCACCAGTTATGGTTTTAATACAATTGATTGGTAGTTTTTTGCGCAAATTTTTAATATGTGAATCTATAACTCTGTCACTTCCGAAATAATCACCTTGATATACGTAAGTAATTATTTCTTCTCGAGAAAATACTTTTGATGCTCTACTCATTAATAATTCCAAAATTTGAAACTCAGTTAGTGTTAAGCTTAAATTCTCTCCATTATAGTAAGCTTGATACTCTTCATTTTCTAGAACTAAACCCTCTGTTTTAACAGTTTTGTTAGAACTCACTCTTCTTAAAATAGTTTCAATTCTTTTAAGTAGAAGAATCGGTGAAAATGGTTTGCTTACATAATCATCTGCAAAATAATTAAAAGCTTGTAACTGACTTTGTTCATCATTCAATGCAGATAACATTATAACTGGTACTGAATCTCGCTTATCTTTGATATACTTCAAAACTTCCATTCCTGAAACTCCAGGTAGCATAATATCTAAAATAGCTAAATCAATGGAAGTGTCATCAATAATATCAAAAGATTCTTCTGCATTACTAGCCTCTATAACTTCATACCCTGCAAGCACTAGGTACTCAGCAACTACCTCTCTTATTTGCTCTTCATCTTCTAAGAGAAGAATAGTTTTTGTCTCATTGTTTTCCAAACTCATTTGCACACTCCAAACTCAATATTAAAAGCATAGATTAAAATTGCATCTTTATTATAAAAAACACTTATGGATATTTTGTGGAGATATTATTTATTAAATAATTTTTATTCATGTAGTGATATTACTTTTTAGCTAATTACTTTTCCTCCACAAACCCAAACTATTCTTTCTAGCTTCTTTATTAAATTCTCTTAAAAAATTATGATATTTAACATCTGGTGGGAATGTAACCAATTTCGCATAACCCTCTACTAACAATTTCGCATTTACCATATGATTAGCTAAATCAGCTTTTGTAATATTATCGAAATCAACATTATCTAGTGCCGACTCCAACCATACATACCGCAACAATCTGTTGTATTGATCCCTGTCTGAAACATCTTTCTCTAAATAAATTGTTTTCTCATAAATTAAATCACGTAAATACTTACTTGCTTCTTCAGCATAAAATTCAGCTTCTCTATACTCATTTGCTAATTCAGGAGCATCAACTCCAATAAATCTCAACTTCTCAATCCTACCATCTTCAAATTTGACATGCACAGTATCCCCATCCACGTGCTTAACTACCTGAGCTTTCTCTAAATTATTTCTGTCTAATTTGCTAATGGCTGTTTTGTTATTGAATAAATTACTTAAAGTTGGAATTAGAAAAACTAATGCGATAATTATTACTGAAACTATTTTACTCTGTTTATTAAAATTATTGTGTTTCTGTGTTTTTTTCTTATATGAATTTTTCTTAGATAAATTTTGCTTATTTTTATAATTCATCTGCTTACCCTTACCATTAAAATTATCCATTATATATACTCCAATATATTTTATTAACTTAAATTTAAGTATATCAAATATAAATAGTCGGATATTTTTAAAGAGTAATTTGCGTTTTGACTAACCCCGTAGAAATATTAATAAACCATGAACATTTAAGTTTATATTATGCTACACTTGTTGGAAACATTTAAAAGCAGTAACAAATCACATGATTTTCAGGAGGAAATATGACCGAAAACAAAGATAAATTTTCATCCAACTTTGGATTTCTAATGGCATCTATAGGTTCAGCAGTTGGTTTAGGTAATATTTGGGGATTCCCTTATAAAATGGGAATGAATGGGGGCTTCACCTTTCTTATAGTTTATCTATTACTTGTTTTTACCGTAGGCCTTCCCTTGATGATGGGAGAAATCGCCTTAGGTCGAAAAAGTGAAAAAGGTGCAATTCAAGCTTACAAAACCGTTTCTCCAAAATTCAAGTTTGTTGGTTGGTTTAATGTAATCGCTCCTTTCCTACTATTATGCTTCTACGTTGTTTTTGGTGGCTATATTCTTAAATATCTAATCGCAAATTTAATGAACCTATTCTCAGCTGGCTCTTCAAAAATAGCTGTGACTCATACCGGAGTATTTTTTGATGAGTTCATATCTGCTGGCGCAGAACCAATGATTTTCTCTTGGATTTTTCTTGCCGTTACGCTAACAATAGTCGCTCTTGGAGTTGCTGGCGGAATCGAGAAGTTCTCAAATTTTGCCATGCCTACACTAACTATTATGCTGATAATAATTGTAATTCGTTCATGCACTCTCGAAGGCGCTGGTGATGGTTTGGCATTTATATTTAAACCAGACGTTTCCAAGCTCAAGGGCATGGGTTTCTTAGAAATCTTCGCTGCAGCTGGAAGCCAAATGTTCTTCTCCTTATCATTGGCATCAGGTGCCATAATTGCATATGGATCTTACCTAAGTAAAAATAGTAACATTGAAAAAAATGCAACCATAATAACAATATCTGACGCGATAATCTCGATTTTTGCGGCCCTAGCTGTCATGCCTGCAGTTTTCGCTTTTGGACTAGAGCCACAAGCTGGTCCTGGTTTACTATTTGTATCTTTGCAAGCTGTATTTAATGACATGGGCACAACTGGACCTCTATTTGCTAGCATTTTCTATTTACTTGTATTATTTGCTGCTTTGACTTCATCTATAGCTATGACAGAAGGTTTCTTGTCCTCAATTCTAGATGCACAAGTAGCCCATGGCAAAAAGCCTAAGCGTAAATTAGTTTCTGCTTTAGTATACCTTGCAACTATATTAGGAGCTAGTTTAATCTCATATGATGCATTAGGCAATTCCAATCTTCACCATCCATTTGGTTTATCTACTTGGTTAGACTTCTTTGATCTACTTGCAGAAGGTATACTAATGCCTTTAGGTGGCTTATGCTTAGCAATTATGCTGGGCTGGTTTAACCCTACCTCTCTAGACGATGAGTACTCTCAAGGAAGTAAGTTCAAGAGCAAAAAACTCTATAGATTCTGTATTAGGTATATTGCTCCACCAGTATTACTATTGATAGTTGTAGTTCAATTAAATGCATTCTTTGGCTTTATCTCATAGTTAAACTATATGCCGCAATATCGCAAAATCATTACATCTAGAAAAAGTAAAAAGCCTGAATAATATAAAATTATTCAGGCTAAATTTATGTTTAATTTTTACTTGCAGAAATTAGGTATAAACTAAATACCACGGTTTGCCATCAAGACTTCAATCTCGTCTTCATTTAAACCAACCATAGCTTCACCCAAATCTTCTGACAAAGCAGCAATTTTCTCAAAGTCGAATGGATTTTTAACAGTTTCAACAATTGCTTTAGCACGTTTTACAGGATTACCTGACTTGAAGATACCTGAACCTACGAATACACCTTCTGCTCCTAAATGAACCATCAAGCAAGCATCAGCTGGAGTAGCTACACCACCTGCTGAGAAGTTAAGCACTGGCAATCTCTTGTGGTCATGAACATATTTAACCAATTCGTATGGTACACCTAATTCTTTTGCCTCATTATAGAGCTCATCTTCACGCGCAGCTGCAATTCTAGCAATATCACTATTAATCATACGCATGTGACTTACAGCTTGAACTACGTCACCTGTACCAGCTTCACCCTTAGTTCTAATCATCGCAGCACCCTCGTTGATACGACGCAAAGCTTCACCCAAGTTTCTTGCACCACAAACAAATGGTGTATTAAATTTCTTCTTGTCAATGTGATAAACATTATCTGCAGGAGAAAGCACTTCACTTTCATCAATGAAATCAATGTTGATAGCTTCCAAAAGGCGTGCCTCAATAAAATGACCAATACGGCATTTAGCCATTACAGGGATACTAACAGCATCTTGAATTTCTTTGATCATCTTTGGATCACTCATTCTTGAAACTCCACCAGCAGCTCTTATATCAGCTGGGATACGTTCTAGTGCCATAACAGCTGCAGCACCTGCTTCTTCTGCTATCTTAGCTTGTTCTGGAGTAGTAACGTCCATGATTACTCCACCTTTTAACTTATTCATTAATTCTTCTAAGTTTTTGTCTTGATACATTGTGTTTCCTCTTTTCTATTTCTTTTCTCTCTTTTTTATTTGATTTGCAATAATATGCTGCAAAATTAGTTCCTCATTGAATTCTAACCTATTATAGCAATTATTTCGCCGTTATTATACTCTTCTAAATTACTAAATAAATATGTTTTTTCGTTCTAGTTTCCCATCAACTATCCCATTCTGTGCAATCCATTACTATCTCATTCTGTGTAATCCGTCTACATCTAATTCGTAGACTTTTGAGAACACTTCATCTATAAACCGTCTGTCATGCGAAACAGCAATAATACATCCACTATAATTACTCAAGGCCTCGATAATCTCTGGTTGCGATAATGGTGAAAGATTTCTCGTAGGTTCATCAAGAACTAGGACTTCGGCTTTATCCATAATCATTTTTGTGAAAAATACCTTAGCCTTTTGCCCACCAGATAATTTTCCTATTCTTCTTAACATATCTTCTCTTTTAAACTTTAGGCTACCTAATAAAGTTGATATTTCAGTATGTTCAGACTTAGTACCATTTGAAGTCAAAAAATCAATAGCATTAATATCGTTGTCTATAAGCTCTTCGTAGTTTTGTGGCATATAACCTACCTTTAAATTCAAGTTTCTCAGCTCTTCAATCAACACTTTAAGCAAAGTTGATTTTCCAATACCATTTTTACCTATAATACATATCTTTTCTGGACCTATAATGTCTAAATTTATATTTCTTGCTAAAACCTTGTTTCCTGCACGCAGCTCTGGTAAAGAAAACTCTAAAATTACCTTTCCATTTGGTACAGCAACCTCATCATCAAATTCTATATCTATAGCTTCCTCAAAGTCAGGAACTTTGCTTAGTTTACTTTGCTCCTTGCCCATGTTTTTCTCCATAGACTTAACTGAATGCATTTTATCTTTTAGATTTCTTCCTTCTAGATCATCTTTTGTTCCTCTTAGCGCATGCTGAACTGAATCATGTAATCTTCTAAATCTTTCTTGCTTCTTAGCAAACTCTTCCTGTTCCTTATTAGCTCTTTTAGTTTCATTCTCTATAAAAATATCTCTGTTATTAACATAGTCATTATATCTGCTGTTAACAATAGTATGTTTAACTTGAGTCCTCCTATATATCAACTCTAAATGGACAATTCGATTTGCAACATTACTTAATAATTCATGATCGTGAGATACAAATATCAGCGGTATTTCAAGTCCTTTCATAAAATTTTCCAACCATTGTACAGACTCAATATCCAAGTCATTACTTGGCTCATCAAGGAGTAAAAGTGTTGGTTGCTTTAGCATTTCGACTAAGAGCAAAAATTTAATCTTCTCTCCTCCAGATAAAGTACCAAGCAGAACATCATGAGAGATTAAATTCTCATCGAGAGACATTTCACTTAACAGTCTATAAAACAAGTTGTAATCGAAGTAATTAATATCTATTATGCTATACAAATAGTCCATGGTTGAAACTTCGTAAAACTCTTCAACTAAAGTCTGTGGTAAATAACCAATAATTTCATGGTTAGCATAAATATTTCCTTTCACTGCACAATATTCTTTTACACTCTCAGGCTTTGCGATAGTTTTAAGCAAGATCGACTTACCATTACCTTCTTCACCAATCAAAGCAAGTTTATCTCCTTCTCCAATATTTAAAGAAAAATCTTCAAGCAAAACTCTATTATCTTCACGCAAAATTATTGTTAAATCTTTAATTTGTAACATAAACCCTCCATATATTCATATAAGGATGTATGCCAATATGGAAATAACACTGCTAGTTAAAATCTTATGAATAAAAAGCAGACATTAAGACATATAAAATAGAAATATGATAATGAATTTCACAATATGGCATACCAAAACAAACCCAAACGGGTAATCAACAGTACTAAAAAAATCTCCATATTGCTTATTTAATCACTATTACACTTCTCCTTAAAATTAAAATCTGAAAGTATTATAGCATAAAAAACAAGGGACCAAAAAGAATAGTGAAAATTCTTTCTAATCCCTAATTTATTTCATCTAGTAATAATTAAACTTTAACTATTAATCTATATGTTTTTTATTCTTTCTATCGAGATAGAACATGGCCACTGAAGCACCTAGCAATAAAGCACTGAATATGATACTTGAGCCTGCACCGGTTTTTGGTATATCAGGTTTTCTTGAGTTTGTAATGGTGTAACCGTCTTTAGCATTACCAGTTATTTTACTGGTATAGCCATTACCCACCTCAACTTCCTCGATAGTATAGTCTATGGTTTTTCCATCTTTGTATACATCTAAATCTACGAATTCACCTGACCAATTATTTTTAGCAGATAATTGTAAAACTTTTCCATCTACTTCCTTACCGTCAGCAAGCAATTTTACTGTAATACTATCTGGACGTTTACCGTCTTTGTTATTGTTATCATCCCAGACTTTATTGACTTTAATATTTGTTTTTTCTGGAATTCTTGAGTTTGTAATGGTGAAGCCATCAATTTCACTTGTATAACCTGGGACTTTGTCCTCAGTAATAGTATATTCGATTAATTTACCATTTTCATATTTCTCTAGATTGGCAAATTCCCATTGCCAATTATCAGCTTGGGTAAGTGTTTTTACAGCAACTTCTTTGCCATTCTTCAACAAGCGTACTGTAATTGTTTCTGGGCGTTTGCCATCTTGGTTATTACTATCATTCCAGACTTTATTGACTTTAATGTTAATAGTTGTCTTTTCTGGAGTTCTTGAGTTTGTAATGGTAAATCCATCTTTGGCATTACCAGTTATTTTACTGGTATAACCATTACCTACCTCAACTTCCTTGACAGTGTATTTAACAAACTCACCATTTTTATGTGACGGTAAATCTTTAAATTCACCTTTCCAATCATTATCTTGGTTTAGTTCAATTGTCTTTCCAGTTTCTTTGCCATCTGCAAGTAAAGCTACTGTAATACTATTTGGTCTTTTACCTAATTTATCGTTATTATCATCCCAAACTTTATTAACCTTAACCTCTGTCTTAAGTGAGTTTTCCAAATAAATTGAATAAGTACTACTTGCAGTATCTTTTTCTTTTTTAACTTCAGACAGAATATATTTACCACTATCTTTTTCTTTAAAGTTTATAGGTAAAAGCTTACCAGTTTTGTTATCGATTAATGTATCTGGATCTGGGAAATCTTCAATTGTTGCAGTCCAATTACCATCTTTAGTAAGTTTTACATCTTGTACATAATGATCGCCTACATACATTTCTAGGACTATCTCTTTTGGCCTTGTTTCTTCTTTATCACCATACCAAGCTTTTGTGATTTTAATCTTATATGGATTATCTTCACCAAATATAAGCTTACCGTTATTGGTAATAGCTCCGCCACTTATACCAAGTCCTTGAGCAAAATTATTTTTAAATATTGTATTAGCAACTTGCTCTGCTAGATCTTTTGATTCTTGTGTTGGAACTGACTTATAAACAAGTTGAGCACCTTTTTTCTCTTCTATTACAGTGTTATAAGGAAGTGGCTTGCCTGGATTTTCTGGATTGTATCTTGGTGTCTGTTCTTCTTTTTGCCAATTAGTATGAATACCTTCGAAAGATCCATCTTGGTACCATAATCTATATCCACCACCTAACATTCTTGAAGCAAGTTTGACTGAAGAACTTCCTACAGGATTATCGTTTTCGTACTTTATTATATTTGCAAAGTCATCGCCTGCACCATTATGCACACCACCAGCAAAATTTGGAGCTAAGTTATCATACATAGCTAATCCATTGGTTATATTGATTGTTGTATGACCAGCTGGACAATTCCAAATACCACCACCTTGACGTGATATAGGTTTATTTTTCCCGCCAACACCAATACCAATCATAAAGTTTTCTTTAAAAGAATTCTCCTTTATCAAGGCTCTATTAATAGTTAACTCACAATCATTATGATTATAAATGGCTCCGCCACCCCAGAAACCATTTGAGGAGTTACTTTCAAATAATCCAGCATTAATTTGACCTTTACTTTTTGCTGTAGCAGACATAGCTCCACCACTATTTCCAGAAACATTTCCAATAAACTGACCGCCATCAATTGTATATTTGTAGTTATAAATATATAATCCACCACCATTATAATAATAATCTCTACTTAAGGCAGAATTCTCTTTAACTATTGCTCCATCAATAAGCAATTTATGATCTGCATCCTTAGAAGCTGCAATATAAAGACCGCCACCTGGGCCATTTGCTACATTTTTATAAATACTTACATTTTTTATAACGGTATCTGTGTCTGTAATCAAAATACCGCCACCCTTACCAGAATATTCACCATTTGTATTTTCACTTATAGTTCCTGATAATATTTTTGCTTCTGATCTAATCGCTACTATTCCGCCACCACATTCAGCGGTATTTTTAGCAACTAGACCACCATTCATTTCAAAATCGCAATCTTCCATGTAAAGACCGCCACCCCATGCATAAAATCTATCATGAATTGCCAAGTTCTGTGTGATTTCTCCACCATTTATTTTGACTTTAGATTTGGTTGAACCTTGTTCTCCCCAAATTCCTATAGCTCCACCTCTTAGGTAGCCTTTGTTTTTGGATATGGTACCTGCATTTAAAGTGAATGCTCCATTGTATACAGTAATCGGTGCATATTGATAATAATTTACTTTAAATCTCAAATCTGATGGTTGTGGACTTTCACTGATTACCGCTTCATTTCCACTAAACTCTCCCCCAGACATTGTAAATTCTCCACCATTTACGAATATGGTTGGTCCTTCAAGTTTAGTATCTGAAATTTTTCCACTATTAAGATTAAGGTTTCCTTCAACAATAATTTGAGAATTAGTAATTGTAGGTCCATCAATAGTAAGGCTTCCACCCTTCTCAACCTTAATGCTATCAAATCCAAGTCCCTTAATATTTCCTTGACCTTTTAAAACAATATGCTGATTTGCTTTAATCAAAATAGTTTTATCCGTATTAGTATCAGCAGTTATATCAGCGCTAATATCTATAATTTTTTGAGCATTTTCTTCCACTCCATTAATAGCTTTTGAAAGTTCTGACCATGTTGTCACAACGTTAGTAACATTAAAAGCTTCTATATTATTATTACTAATACTTTCCTCTGTATTCTCAGGAGTAGTGCTTGTGCTCAAGGAACTATCTTCATCTTCGTTATCCTTATTGTCTGAATTCTCTGTCTCTCCAAAATCTTCTAGCGTTTCCGATTCATCTACAGAATCCATATCATTCGAGACTTCTGAATCCATATTTTCTTCTGAATTACCAACTAATTCATCTGTTAGGTTTGACTCAGCAAAAATATGCTGAGGGGCAACTAAACTAAGACACATTAGAAGTGATAATACAAAAGCTGTTATTTTTTGTTTCATAAAAAACCTCCCTAATCTTGTGCAAAAATATATTATATCACATCTATAGCTATTATTGAGATTAAATTCACATCATTTACATTTCAAGTAAAATCTAATCAGACTGAATCATAACGTTTCTTTAATTCTATTTGCTTAGATAATCCATATTAAGCCCATTTTAAATCCAGTGAAAAATAAAAAGCCTGCAACCATCGAGATTACAGGCTATATTGGAGGCACCGATCGGATTTGAACCGACGCATAAAGGTTTTGCAGACCTCTGCCTTACCACTTGGCTACGGTGCCAAATCAATTATCCAAAATAAAAAAGTCGAAGCTAACTGCTCCGACTCTATGGAGCGGGATAAGGGACTCGAACCCTCAGCTTTCACCATGGCAAGGTGACACTCTACCAATTGAGTTAATCCCGCAAATTGTAGAAAAATTATACTACAATATTCTACAATTATCAATATTAACTTTAAAGTTAATTGTTGGTGACCCGTACGGGAATCGAACCCGTGACTCCACCGTGAAAGGGTGATGTCTTAACCTCTTGACCAACGGGCCAAATTTGGTAGCGGTAATTGGATTTGAACCAACGACACTTCGGGTATGAACCGAATGCTCTAGCCACTGAGCTATACCGCCATATCTACCAGCAGTTAACTTCAGAATCCGCTGCCGTTTGAACAGTGCCGATATATATTACCAATACTGTTATAACTTGTCAAACGCTTTTTCTAAAATTTTACTATATTCTGGTAAATACTTTTAACCAATCAAATGCCTTTAAAGAAGTTAAAATTTATTACTTAATTTCAACTTTAGCGCCTACTTCTTCAAGTTTTGCCTTGATATCTTCAGCTTCTTCTTTTTCTACATCTTCTTTAATTACACTAGGTACACCATCAACTAATTCTTTAGCTTCTTTTAGACCTAAACCTGTAATTTCACGAACAACTTTAATAACTTTAATCTTTGAATCACCAAAGTCTGTCATTGTTGCTGTAAATTCTGTTTGTTCTTCTGCTGCTGCACCACCTGCTGCTCCTGGAGCTGCTACTGCAACTGCTGCTGCTGAAACACCAAATTCTTCTTCGATTGTTTCAACTAATTCGTTTAATTCAATTACGTTTAATTCTTTAATAGAATCTAAAATACTTGTAATTTTTTCACTTGCCATTTTATTATCCTCCTAAAATTATTCAGCGCTATCTTCTGCTGCTTCTTCTGCATCTGCAGATTCTTTTTCTTCGTTATTTTCTTCAGTAGCCTTTGTTTCTTCAGTAGTTTCTGTTTCTGCTTCAGCTTCTACTTTTTCTTCTGTAGCTTCTGCTTCAACTTTCTCTTCTGTAGCTTCTACCTTTTCTTTTTCATCAGCTGTATCAGCTTTTCCTTCTACTACGTCAGCTGCGGTCTCAGCTCCTTGTTCTGTAATTTTTTCAGAAAGAGCTTTACTTAACATTGCCAAGCGTGTGAATGGCCATGCAATACCTCTTGCTAAGCGTGCATGTAATTCTTCTACTGCTGGTACGTTTGCTAATGCGCTCAACTCACTAAGACTTAGTACAGCACCATCGCTTGCACCTGCTTTTAATGAGTATAATTCTACTGATTTACTAAAATCGTTTAAAACTTTTGCTGGAGCTACAACGTCATCACTATATGCGATAGCTGTTGGACCAACAAATGCATCAGCTAATTCTGGTAAACCTGCTTCTTCTACTGCTCTTCTACCTATATTGTTTTTTACAACTCTATAGTTAACGCCAGCTTCACGCAATTTAGTACGCAATTCTGTATCTTGAGCAACAGTTAAACCTAGATATTCTGCCAAAACAACTGTTTGAGCATTCTTAATTTCTTCTGCTAATTCTGCTACTTGAGCTTCTTTAACTTTTAGAATTTTATCACTAGCCATTTTTACCTCCTTATATTATTAAAAAATCCTCATGCCCTTAGGACATGAGGATAGGATCAAAATCAATAACACAAAAATTTTAAAAATCTCTGGCTATAAAGTTAGTTTCGATACTTACCTCGGTAGGAATAAGTTATGCTTTCGCTCCTACTGTCTCGGGCACTTGAGTATTATCTTTTATTATTTTTCTTTTGTCAAGTAATTATTAAATACTTAACCAATTAGTTATTTAATAGTAATGATGGTCCCATTGCTGAGCAAACATATACTGATTTAATATATTGTCCTTTTGCTCCTGCTGGTTTTGCACGTAATACAGCGTCTTTTAGCGCATTGAAGTTTTCTTGCAATTGTTCGCTTGAGAAAGAAGCTTTACCAATAACTGTATGCAAGATATTTGTTTTATCCAAACGGAATTCAACTTTACCTGCTTTAAGTTCTTGAACTGCTGTCTCAACATCAGCTGTAACTGTACCTGCTTTAGGGTTTGGCATTAAACCTTTAGGTCCTAATACACGTCCTAATCTACCAACTACACCCATCATATCTGGTGTTGCAACGATAACATCGAAGTCAAACCAGTTTTCTTTTTGAATTTTATCTGCTAAATCATCGCCACCTACAAAGTCTGCACCAGCTGCTTTAGCTGCATCAGCTTGAGCACCTTGAGCAAATACCAAGATTTTTACATCTTTACCTGTACCGTGTGGCAATACTACTGTTCCACGAACTTGTTGATCTGCATGTCTTGAGTCAACACCTAGTTTAACGTGAACTTCAATAGTTTCATCAAACTTACTTGTTGCTGTCTTTTTTACCAAATCAAAAGCTTCTGAAGCATCGTAACTTTCTTGAGTTAGGAGTTCTAAAGCTGCTTGGTATCTTTTACCTCTTTTAGCCATATTCTTACTCCTCTTCTTCTACTTTAATTCCCATGCTTCTAGCTGTACCTGCAACTAAATTCATTGCAGCTTCAATGCTTGCTGCATTTGTATCTACCATCTTGGTTTCAGCTATTTCACGTAATTGTGCACGTGTAATTGTTGATACCTTTTCTGTTTTAGGATTACCTGATCCTTTTTGCAAATTCAAGGCTTTCTTCAACAATGTTGGAACCGGTGGAGTCTTAGTTATAAAGGTGTATGAAGCATCAGTATAAACAGTAATAACAACAGGTGTTAACATACCTGGTACTTGTTTAGCTGTTTTATCATTAAACTCCTTTATAAATTGTGGTATTGAAATACCATTTTGTCCTAAAACTGGTCCAACCGGTGGAGCTGCTGAAGCTTGTCCTGCAGGAATTTGCAATTTGACAATATTTTTAACTTTCTTGGCCATTCTGCCACCTCCCAATTTTCTTTGAGAATTGCTTCTCATTTATTTATCTTGCTTTGCAAGATTTTAAGCTTTATAAATGTAAATAATTTACATTGCTTACATATTTATATCCGTTAACTACAAACTCATAACCTGTGTAAAATCTAGCTCTACTGGTGTTTCACGTCCGAACATAGAAACTGATAGTAAAACTTTTTTCTTCTCGTAGTTAACTTCTTCAACCAATCCGATGAAACTTTCTAATGGACCATTGATGATCTTAACTGAGTCACCCACTTCATAGTCTACATCAGGTACCCAATCAGTCTCAACACCCATCATCGCTAGCTCATCATCTCTTAGTGGAACTGGTTTTGAATTTGGTCCGACGAAACCTGTAACACCTTGTACATTTCGTACAATGTACCAGATATCATCATTCATACGCATTTTTATTAGAACATATCCTGGGAAGATTTTTCTGTTAAGAGTTTTCTTCTTACCCTCTTTTATTTCAACAACTTCCTCTTCCGGAACCTCAATTTCAAAAATAAAGTTATGTAAGTCTCTATTCTCAACAATTTGTTGCAATGTTCTCTTAACTTTATTCTCGTAACCTGAATATGTATGAATTACATACCAATGAGGTTGGTCAGGATCGTATTCATCATGCATAGCGGCTGTACTAATTACAGTCTCAGCTTCATCTTCAGATTCTTCATTTTTTTCAGTTTCAGAAGCTTCTGAATTTTCATCAAGATTTCCAGCCTCATTTGACTCTATTAGTTCATTTTCTTGATTTGCTTCTGATTGTGAAACAGCATCAGCGACAAGCTCTTCGCTTGTTTCTGTAATATCCTCATTTTCGTTCATTAAATTCATATCTAATAACATTCTGTCTCACCTCTACTGCAATTAAGAATTTTTAGATTCAGAAGTAGTTTCTTTAGCTTCTGTTGTAGTTGTTGTAGTCTTTTCTGACTCTTTATTATCATGTTGCTCAACAACTGATGTGCTTGAGCTAGGTAATGTCTGATTTGATTGAGCGGTATTGAAACCTAATAAACCTAACAAAGATACCATTAAAGAGTCAACAATAAATACTAATAAAGTAACCAATAGCACAATGACAATTACTGTTGCAGTTGTTTTAGCAACTGTTGGTTTATCAGGCCAGATAACTTTCTTAATTTCACTATTTAATGATCTAAAGAAATTTTTAATTTTAGCGAAAAAACCATTTTCGTTTTGATTTTTATCTTTCTTAGCCATACTAAGCTCCTTTCCTTGAAACTAGTTATTACTTAGTTTCTTTATGAAGAGTATGTTTACGGCAGAAAGGACAATGCTTATTCATTTCTAAACGATCTGGATGAATTCTCTTATTTTTTCTTGTTGTATAGTTTCTACGTTTGCATTGATCACAAGCTAAAGTAATAATTTCTGCTGTACCTGTCTTTGCCATTGTTTCTACCTCCAAAGTTAATTTTACTCATAAAAAATAAAGCCTGTCTCGCAGGCGGACTAAATTATATCACAGGGTTTTAATTTCTGTCAATCTAGAACTATTGATATTAATGCATTTTAGGGTATTTGGCAAGCATTTCATATCTTTTTTATCTACATTTAAAACATTTGCCACAAACTTGGCTCATATCTTGGTGCAATTGTTAAAGAATAATCTTCCCCATTTACTAAACCCAAATCAAATAAAAATGAATTTATATAATCGTAAGCCAAATTAGGTTTATTATTATTTTTACTCAAGTGAATTAAAACAATTCTTCTAGTACCTGATTTTATCAGCTCACTTGCAGCTATCGCCGATTGCTCATTGGATAGATGACCATAATAAGAATTCACTCTCTGCTTAAGTGGCCATGTATACGGACCATTCCAAAGCATTTTCTCATCATAATTTGCTTCTAGAAAAATCAGGTCACTCCCCTTAAGTTCTTTAATCATATAGTCTGACAATATACCTGTATCAGTTACTACTGAGATAATAGAATCTCCTGTATCAATTTTGTATGCTACCGGAGAAATTGCATCATGTGAAACCTGAATAGCTTTGCATGTGAACTTATCAACTTCAAAAGATTCCCCAATATTTATTCTCTTAAAATCAATTAGTTCAGAACCCTTCATTATGCTCTTAGCTTTACGGATAGTAAGTTCATTGGCATAAACTGGAATTTTGTACTTCCTTGCAAAAACGGAAACGCCAGCAATATGATCACTATGCTCGTGTGTTATTAGTATCCCTTTAATTATATAAGGACTAATTTTCTGTCTTCTCAGGTTTTCTTCTAGCTTTTTACAGGAAACGCCTATATCAATTAATATTCCTGCTTTCTCTTTACCAATAAATATGCTATTTCCTGAACTTCCACTAAATAAAGTGCAAGCGCTCGTATTTAAAATCACTAAAAAATTTTCTTTCTAATCTTCGTCCAAACCAACTAGTTCTATTTCTGCTCCTATGCCTCTCAATTTATCTATTAAAGATTCATATCCTCTTTGTAAAGATGAAACATTGTGAACTTCAGTTGCTCCATCTGCAGCTAGTCCTGCTAATATCATAGCTGCACCAGCTCTAAGATCCCTTGCTTCAACCTTTGCACTAGTTAGTTTGCTGGGACCATCAATTAAAGCAAGATTATCAGAAATTGTAATGTCTGCGCCCATTTTTTTAAGATCATCAATATATTGGAATCTATTGGCCCATACATCTTCATACATTCTACTTTGACCAGATAGAGTAGTCATTAAAGCAACTGCCTGAGGTTGTAGATCTGTTGGGAATCCTGGATAAACCATTGTTCTAATTGAAGTTGCTTCTAACTCTTGTCCCTCTTCAACCCAAACTCTAATGGAATCTTCTTGAATATCCAGATTAACATTCATCTCGTCTAACTTAGCGGTTAATGGTTCCATATGCTTTGGAATAAGGTTTGTTACTGTAACGTCACCACGAGTAATAGCTCCAGCTATCATATATGTACCTGCTTCTATTTGGTCAGGAATAATTGTATATGTGTGACCAGCAGGAAGTATCTCTTTACCGTTAATTCTAATTACATCTGTTCCTGCACCTTTAATGTCAGCACCCATAGAGTTTAAAAAGTTTGCTACATCAACAATATGTGGCTCTCTAGCAGCATTCTCTATTGTTGTTCTACCTTTTGCCTTAGAAGCTGCAATCATGATATTCATTGTGGCTCCTACACTTACTTTATCTAAGAAAATGTTTTCACCAATCAAGCCATCTTCAGTTGTTAGCTCAATTTTACCGTGTTCTAAACGATTTGCAGCTCCCATATTATTGAAGCCCTTCAAGTGCAAGTCAATTGGTCTTGTTCCAAAATCGCATCCACCTGGCAAATAATTTTTCGCCTTTCCATATCTTGCTAATAATGCACCTAATAGATAGTAAGATGCTCTAATATCTCTTGCTCTTTCATCTGTGACTTCAAAGGTATTGATCTTGGTAGCATCAAAATGTACTGTTCCATTCTCGTCGATATCAACTGTTGCGCCTAAATTCCTGCATAATTCTAATTGAGTTCTAACATCAGAAATGTTAGGTAGGTTCTCAATTACGCACGGACCATCAAGTACACATGCTGCTGCAACAATACCTAAAGCTGCATTCTTTGAACCACTAACAGGAATTTCACCCTTTAACTTCTTTCCACCTTTTACAATATAACTAGCCACATTAATCTCCTTACAGTAAAAATATACTTCTAATAACTTGTATTAATTTTGTTTTATTATTTTGCTTGCATTTTTAATTTTAACTTTACTTTAAATAATTCTATTCAATATTAATTCCACCAACTATATTATCAAAATATAGCAATAATTTGAACTGTTAAAAACCAGTGTCCATATTATTACTTAAAAAGTTTTTCAAGTGGTTACATTAGACACTATATTTTTGATATATAACTATATTAATTTACTAAAACTCAGTAATCTCAATTACTGTTATTATAATATCAAATTACCTTTAATCATTAGATTTAACACTGTCAATTCCAATTTTGCTATTATTCTCGGTTTCACTTTTGGTTTCATCTATCTTTTCTTCGACTACTTTAGATTCTTTGATTGCTTCCACAATCTCTACCTTATCCTCAGCTTTATTTTCCTCAGATTCTAACTCATTTTCAAGCTCTTGCTGATCAGATTCAGCTTCCAACTCACTTATCTCCACCGAAAAATCATTTATATTCTCAGCTTTATCTCCATTCAAAATCATTTTCTCTTGATTTTCATCTACAGCGGACACAACCGATTTCTCTTCCGACTCAGCTTTGCTTTCTTGAACAGATTCATCATAATCAGATTTTTTACGAGTAAAATCTTTTCTTTCCTTAATATAAGGTTCCGCTAATATCAATTTCTCTTCAGCACTTAAATCTTCTAAGGCTTCTTTAGCAATTCCTAATTGATGAGCTCGATCTAATAAAAGCTCATAGGCTGCATTATTTAAATTTTCAGTATTTCTATTTGTTCTATTTTTGTCTTTTTCAAATTCCAAACCATCAATCACTTGCATGTATACTTTAGCAGCAATAGGCAAAGAAATAATAAACTCAGATCCATAAGTCAAAATACTATTTACAGATATCTTACCCTTATGTAATTCAACTAACTCTTTAGCAATGGATAGTCCTAAGCCTGTTCCTCCAAATTCTCTAGAACCAGTTTGATCCACTCTATAGAACCTATCAAAAATTTTCTTCTGATCTTTCTCAGAAATACCCAACCCATTATCTTTAACTTTAATCACAATATCATTAATAACTCGGCTAATATATATGTCAACTTGACCACCCTTATCAGTATATTTAATAGCATTAGTAATTAAATTTGAAAACACTCTACCAAGAGAGTTCTCATCTCCCAAAACCGCTGGGATTTTCGAAACTGTATGGAATTCAAGCGTAATATTCTTCTCTTCTGCTTGTACTCTTGACTGTTCAACAATAGCCGAAAGCAAAGCAACTATATCCAATTCTCTAGTTCTCAAAGTTCTACCGCGAGAATCAATCTTAGATAATAATAGTAAGTCCTCTACTAAAGCTTCCATTCTTAAAGCATTTTCTAAAATATTTTCTACATCTTTACGAACTGCATCTGAAGACTTTTCAGCTAATCCCCAATCTAATAAAGTTTCTGCATAAATTTTCAAGACAGTGATTGGAGTTTTTAATTCGTGAGATACGTTCGCAACAAACTTTTTACGTTCAATATCTTCTTCAATTTCATCGCTAATATCTCTTACAAAGATTACAGCTCCTTGACTTTTAGAAAGAGTCCAGAAATTCTCATCATTATTTTTTTTAATTAAAGAATATTGAATAAATAAATTTTTATCAGCAATAGTTACATCACTTTCCCCAAACTGACTTCCTAAAAGATACGTAGCTTTTAAGCCATTATCAAGTCCAAACTGATTTAAAAATTCTTCAAAAGTGGATGGAGCTTCTCCGATTCCCAGAAAACTTGTAAATTGAGAATCAGCCATTTGCAAGCTGCCGTTAGAAGCATAAACAGCAATGCCTAAACCAGCACCTTCAAAAATACTCAAGAGTCGTTTTCTTTCCTGATTAATAATCTCTTCTATTCTATCTTGCTCGTTACTAATAAATTTTTTATTGAAAAGATAGGTTAAAAAAAATACTACGGCGATTGTTAGACCAACGAATAAGAGCGCTAACAAAAGATCTTTTCTTGAGCTAAATAATAATAAAATATTCAATGATGTCATACTCTATAGATCCTTGTTAAAATAGTAACCTACACCACGTTTAGTAATTATATATTTATAATCATTAGTATCTGGTTCTAGTTTTTCTCTAGCGCGTCTAACAGTAACATCAACCGTTCTGACATCTCCATAATATTCATATTCCCAAACTTCATGTAATAGTTCTTCTCTAGTAAAAACTTGTCCAGCATGATTTGCTAAAAATGCTACTAATTGAAATTCTCTTAGAGTTAAGTTTACATTTTCCCCATTTCTGTGAACTTCAAATGTTTCATTATCAACTTTAATATCGCCAATAACTGTAACATCACTTGTAGAATTACTAGAATCATTAGAATTTTCAAAATAACTTGATCTACGAATTTGCGCTTTTACTCTAGCTAATAACTCACGCATACTAAACGGTTTAGTCATATAATCATCTGCACCTAATTCAAGGCCCAAAACTTTATCAATCTCTTCAGATTTAGCCGTCAACATAATAATAGGAACTGCAGACTCTTGTCGTACTTTTTTACAAACATCAAATCCATCCATAATAGGAAGCATGCAATCTAAAATAATCAAATCAAAATTACTAACTAAAGCAAGATCAAGAGCAGTTTTTCCGTCACCAGCTGTTTCTATACTATAGCCTTCACGTTCTAAATTTGACTTAATTACATCAACAATAGATTTTTCATCATCAACAACTAATATTCTTGAGTTCATTACACCCTCGTATAAAATTATAAGTTTATTCTATAAAATTCTTAAACCTGTTTTAGCCTGTTGTAACTTCTTATAACCCTAAAATAACATAAGAAATCGTTCCCTATTAATGCAGTATAAATTATAAAAGTTTAAAACACTATTATATTTTCTTATGCAACAAATTTACACGGTTATTACACAAAAATTACATTGCCTCAATTATAACATAGAAAATAAGCAAATTTAAGAAATTTGTAATATTACAATCAGTTAATATAAAGAACAAAAATATATAAACGATAATAATGATAAAAAGTAATAAAAAAACGATAAAAAAAAAATGGAGCCGGCGAAACCTATCCTCCCAGTCC
>CAMYAM010000009.1 GCA_947253875.1 uncultured Fastidiosipila sp.
ATACCTGCAGCAGTTGTAGGTTTTGTTTTGAAATTTTGTTTTGAGAGTATATTACTTATTTTTAATAATATATTAA
Organism: uncultured Fastidiosipila sp.; assembly: GCA_947253875.1. GTDB lineage: Bacteria > Bacillota > Clostridia > Saccharofermentanales > Fastidiosipilaceae > Fastidiosipila. The sequence goes on from CAMYAM010000009.1 coordinate 77, forward strand.
ATTTGGAGTTGAATTTTTATTTGAGTTCAAACTTAATTCTACTTTTGTCACTTAGTATTATTTTCTTTGTCGTTAAAAAAATAGTTTTGAAAGTGAATAATTATCCTAATATTTCATTAATGAGTAAGTATATTTTTGTAGTTGTTTTAGTAATTGTTTTTATGATAAATACGTTTATAGATTTTCAAAAAAATGGCGTTTATTTTGTTGATATTGGTCAAGGTGATGCAAGTATTATTAGGACATCTGGTAAAATCATCTTAATTGACACTGGAGCAGAGAATGAGTTTAATAATTTAAGTTTGACTTTAAATTATTTAGAAGTTAGATCAATTGATTATGTGATAATCACTCATTTTGACAGTGATCATTCAGGTGCTATTTATAAGATTCTAAATGAATATAAAGTTAAGAATATAGTAATTAGTAAATTCATAAAATCGGATAAAGAAGTTATCAAATTATCAAATTATATTTCTGATAATAATTTGAAAACAGAATTTTGTTTTGTAAATGCAGATGATCAAATTAAGATTAAAGATCTTGTTGTTTATTTTTTAAGTCCTAATAAAAAATACCAGGAGAGAAATCAAGGTAGTTTATGTTTTTATACGTACTTGAAAAGTAAGACAATTTTATGGACTGGTGATATAGATTTTGAAATAGAAAAGTCTTTAATTGCAAGAAATAATTTGCATCCAGTTCAATTTTTACATGTTCCTCATCATGGTTCAAAATATGGTAGCTCTGATGAGTTTATTAAGAAGCTTAGCCCTCAAGTTGCAATAATAAGTGCGGGGTTAAAGAATAGATATGGTCATCCGACTCCTGAAGTAATTAAAAGATTACATAAATATTCATCAAATTTAACAGTATATAGAACAGATGCTATGGGTACAATTTATCTTCCAAAATCATGGGAGAAAAAGGTGAGGATATTATGTGAAAGTAAATACTTGCCAGAAAATTATGATAAAATTATTATCACTGCAAAAGGAGGTTGAAATGGCTAGAAAATCTGGTGATAATTTTTTAAGTTATAGTGAAATAATTAAAAATATAAAAGACATGAACCTAGCTAATTTTTATCTTTTCTTTGGCGAAGAAAGTTTTTTAGTTGAGTATACAATTGATCTTTTGAAAAATAAAATTCTAGCACCTGGGACGGAACAATTGGATTTTAAATTTATAGATTGCAAATCTAATCCAGATAATTTAAATATTGCTGACTTAATTACTGAAATTAATACCCCAAGCTTTATGAGTGAGCGTAGGATTATATTAATTAGAAATAGTAATTTAGTTACCACTTCTGGTAAGAATTTACAAGAAAAGTTTGACGAAGTTCTTTCTGTTTTAAATCCAAATACATTACTTATTTTGAGAGAGGATAAATTTGAAAAACGCTATAAAAAAATTATTAGTGCTATGCAAGAAAAGGGTTTTATTGTTGAATTTAAAAAGCAAGATCTTAATACTCTAATGAACTGGAGTGCTGCAATACTAAGAAAAAATAATATAAAGATCACAAGGGATGCTTTAGAAAACTTAATTGGACGTTGTGATTCTGAAATGCATGTAATAAAAAACGAATTAGAAAAAATCAGTTTAATCTGTATAAATCAAGGCATTGAAGCTGTTAGCTTAGAGTTGATTAACAAATATGCCTTACCTGATTTAAGAGGTAGTATATTTGATTTAACAGATGCAATTGCAGAAAGTAGAGTTGATAGAGCTCTTTCAATTTATGGAATAATGCTAGAACAAAAATTTAGTCCTGTTTTTATTCTTTTCATGATTGCGAGACATTTTAGACAATTGTATGCTGCTAAAACTAGTTCTAATATAAGTGAATTAATGAGTAAATTAGGTATTAGTAATTTTGTTGCAAGAAAATTAAACTCGCAAAAACAATATTTTACTTTAGAAGAAATTGAGAGTATTTATTTACTTATTTGTGAGTTGGATTATAATGTAAAAACTGGTCAAATTGATCAAGATTCTAGTATTGAAATGTTAATATTAGAAGTAGCAAATTTTAGAACAAAAAAATAATTAAAAGATGGAGAGAGGAATAATTATGAGTTATTTTTCAGAATGGAATAAAAAGATAGAAGACAATCATGACGAGAAACAGTATAACGAGTTTGTTAAAAAATATTATGAAACAGAACAAAATGCTTATGATTTAATTTTAAAAGCTTACCCTGAGAATCTTTTAAAAGGTAAAGTAAAGGATGTAGCTGAAACATTAGGCTATGCTGCAGATGAAATGCTTTTATTTGTAGGGTTCCTAGAAGGTATTAATCCATCTCTAAAAAAAGAGATTGATTTGGATAAAGTAAATGAAGAAACTGATTTAGATTTAGAAGTTGATTTTGAAACTTTATTATATAAGATGCATGAAGCTCAGGCACCTTGGCTTTTTGAATTGAATTCTTGGGAAAATGTTTTCGATCAAGAAAAGAAAGAAGCAATTGGTCACCAATATAGAGTTGATAATATTGCGGTAAGCGATAAAATTGGTAGAAATGAACCATGTTTTTGTGGTAGTGGTAAAAAATATAAAAAATGTCATGGTAAATAAATTTGGAGGAAATAATGTCAGATCAGAAGATAACAATTAGAGAACTTTATAATGATCCAGAAAAATATGCTGGACATATAATTACTGTTGATGGTTGGGCAAGACAATTAAGAATTCAGAAAAAATTTGGATTTATTCAACTAAATGATGGTACATATTTTAAAAACTTACAAATAGTAGTAGAAAGAGAAAAAGCTGATAATTATGATGAAATTAAAAGTCAAAATATTTCTACAGCTTTTGAAATTAAAGGAGAGTTAGTACTTACACCTGAAGCTAAGCAACCTTTTGAATTAAAAGCTGATGCTGTAAAAATTGTTGGTGAAAGTACTCCTGAATACCCACTTCAACCAAAGAGTCATACCCCAGAATTCCTTCGTTCTATTGCTCATTTGAGACCAAGAAGTAATTTGTTTTCTGCAGTATTTAGAATTAGATCTGAAGCAGCTTTTGCTATACATGAATTTTTTAATCAACAAGGATTTATGTATGTTCATACACCTATCATTACTAGTAGTGATGCTGAAGGTGCAGGAGATATGTTTAGAGTTACAACATTAGATCCTAAGAATCCGACTTTAACAGAAGAAGGTGAAGTTGATTTTAGTGAAGATTTCTTTGGTAAAGCAAGTTATCTAACAGTTAGTGGACAATTGAATGGAGAAGCTTTTGCTCAAGCATATAGAAATATTTATACATTTGGTCCTACTTTTAGGTCAGAACATTCAAATACACAAAGACATGCAGCTGAGTTTTGGATGATAGAACCAGAAATTGCTTTTGCAGGAATTGACGAAGCTATGGATTTAGCTGAGGCAATGTTGAAACATATAATTAATCACACTTTAGATAAATGTAGAGCTGAATTAGAATTCTTAAATGAAACTGTTTACGATGGACTGATTGAACGTTTGGAAAAAGTTGCAAATTCAGATTTCGCAAAGGTTAGTTATACTGATGCAATTAGTATTCTACAAAATTCTGGTAAAAAGTTTGAATTTCCAGTAGAGTGGGGCTCAGATCTTCAGACAGAGCATGAAAGATATTTAACAGAAGTTTATTTCCAAGGTCCTGTATTTGTTACTGATTATCCAAAAGATATCAAGGCATTCTATATGCATATTAATCCTGATGGCAAGACTGTTGCAGCATTTGACTGTTTAGTGCCTGAAATAGGCGAAATCATTGGTGGTAGTCAACGTGAAGAAAGATATGATGTTTTGGTTCATGAAATTGAAGCTAGAGGAATGAATATTGATAATTATGACTGGTATCTAGACTTGCGTAAATATGGTTCAACACCACATGCAGGTTATGGACTAGGATTTGAAAGAATTATTATGTATTTAACTGGTGTAAGTAACATTAGAGATGTAATACCTTTCCCTAGAACTACTGGAAATGCTGAATTTTAGCTATATTTGAAAAAATACATTTATTTTGTTGTATTTTTTCATTATTTGTAAATGTTTTATAGATTTATTTGTAAAAATAATTATTATAATCACTCCTAAAAATAGGAGTGATTTTTTATGGAATATAGTTTAGATATGAAATCTTTACCGAGCAGTGAAAGACCTTATGAGAGATTTCATAAATTAGGAGCTGCAGCCTTAACAGATAGTGAATTGATTGCAATTATAATTGGAAGCGGAAGCCAAGGTAAGAATGCAGTTCATACTGCTAATGAAATAATTGCTAAATATACTTCAAATGGTAGGCTTGATAGTTTACAGCGTGCTTCAGTGGAAGAATTAATACAAATTAAAGGTATTGGCTTTAGCAAAGCAATTAGAATTTTAGCTGCATTTGAATTAGCAAATAGATCAAAACTTGATCCATTACCAGATCGTCTTAATTGCTCAAATCCAATTGACATAGTGAAACATTTTGCACCAAAAATGGAAGATTTAGAGCGAGAAGAGTTGAGAACTTTGTTTTTAAATAGAAAGAATCTTTTAATAAAAGATAAAGTTATTTCTACTGGTGGATTAAGCTCTACAGTTATATATCCACGTGATGTTTTTAAAGAAGCTTTAAAAGCGAATGCAGCATGTTTAATACTTTTGCATAATCATCCATCTGGAAATCCGACTCCATCTAATGATGACTTAAGTACAACTAAAGTATTTGTTGAAGCATCAAAAATTTTAGGAATAAAATTACATGACCATATTATCGTTGGAAAAAATAAATTTATAAGTTTGGCGTCAGAAGAAAGATATAATCAAATGTTTTTTTAGCTTGTACAAACTTAACAATAAACAGTCATATAAATTGGATAAATTGGCATTGTTGTATAGCAGGACTTGTATATAACAATTGTAATTGATAAAATGAAATGCAGTTTGAGCATATTTTAAATTTGAACGTAATTATTAGTATTTGTGCAAATTTAAGTTGAAGGAGCGGGATATGAAAATAGTATTATTAGCGGAGAATAGAAAAGTTGATCTCTTAACTAATTTTTGCATAGCATACAAAAATCTTTTGAAGAAACATGAGTTAATATCCTTAGGACATATCGCACCAACCTTAGAAAGACTATCAGGATTAAGCATTGGTGGTATAGCTACTGATGTTAACGCAAGTATCAATTATATGGCGGCTAGAGCTGGATATAATGAAATTGATGCAGTTATATTTTTGAAAGATCCAGCAAGTGATAGTTATGACAGAAGTAATATCTTAATGCAAGCTTGTGATCAAAATAATATACCTTATGCAAGTAATTTAGCAACTGCAGAGATCTTAGTATTGGCTATTGATAGAGGAGATCTTGACTGGAGAGAGTTGGTTAAATAATGCGAGCTGTAGTTCAAAGAGTATCTGAGGCGAGTGTATCAGTATCAGGACAAGTTATTTCTGACATTAAACAAGGTTTTTTGGTATTGTTGGGTGTAAATGAAGATGACACTGAAGAAGATATGAAATGGGTTGCCAAAAAAATTGCTGGAATGCGAATTTTTACTGATTCAGAAGGAAAAATGAATTTAAATTTAGAACAAGTTGAAGGTGATATCTTACTTGTTTCCCAATTTACACTTTATGCTGATACTAAGAGAGGAAATAGACCAGGATTTAGTAGAGCTGCTAGCTTTGACTTAGGTAATGAACTATATGAAGCAACTGCTGCAGAATTGCGTAATTATGGTTTGACAGTTAAAACTGGTAAATACGGTGCGGATATGCAAGTATTATTGGTTAATGATGGCCCAGTAACTATCATTTTAGATTCTTTAGAGAGAGTATAATTAGAATTATTTTTATAAAAGAAAATCTTGTGTGATTTTTTCAATATTTGTAGTTCAATAATTTAACACCTCCTGTTTTAATTGAAACAGGAGGTGATTTTTATGTCAGAAATTTTGGAGTCAGCATTAATTATTCCAATAGTATTCTATCTAATTGTTTATTCAATAATCCAATTCCCTATGGAATTTTACAGAATGTATTATATTTCTAAATCCTACTTAGATATGCATATTGATGAGAAACATATTTATACAGTTAAGTCTAGAAATAGTCAAAATCTTGTAGAAGTTAATCCGCAATATCTTTTAGAGCTTGTTCATGCTGTTGATGATGCCTATCAAGATTTAACAGAAAGGAAAAGTAAAAATGAAAACTAATAATTTTCTCCTGCTAAGTATTGAGAAAGTAGTGATAAAAAATAAAGATGCTAGTATTTCCATAATGTCGGCTATTTTGATTCCAGCAATACTATTTATGAGTCTGGGAATTGCTGATGCTTGTAAAATAATAAATGAGCAATTAAAGATTGATAGATTTATGAAGTTATATGGTGATTATCAACTATCTAATTATGATAGAAATCTATACGAAAGATACGGATTATTTGGTTTTGAAGAACAAGATCAACTACCTGTTATTGTTAATGAAAATCTTCATAGCGAAAATGTTGCTCATGAGATCTTTTGCAGTGTTAATGATGATCTATATGACGTCAAAATACTAAAGCAACAAATTAATAGTTTTTCGTCAACAAGAGTTCCGATTAGAGTTTTCGATGAGATTAAAGCACGTATGCAGAGCATGTCTTCAAAAAATAAAGGGATTTCGTTTGAAAGATTAAAAGACAGTGTAAAAAAAATAGATACTGCTATTGAAAAGATTGGACTTGGAGATAAAGGTATTGAGAATAGCAAAAATATTAGTGAAAGTTTACGAGCAAGCTTAGATGAAAGAAAATATTATAATAAACATAGCCATTATGAGTATTCCATTAACTTACTTGAAGAAAATAATGACATAGCTCAAGCTAGATTGAAAGCTAATACTGAAACCAATGAAGAGGCTATCGAAAACTGGAAAGGTTTTTTCAGGTCGTTATCTTATGCACAAAGTTTAAACGAAGAGATTAATGGAACTAATAATAGGGAGTCTGAAGGTGGATTTCTAGTATCAATAATAGAGAATTTAGAAAAAATACATGATCTAAGTAAAAAAGATTTTATTGCACCAATAGACAAACTTTTTTTGATTGAATATACAGTAAATCAATTTAATTCTCATGTTAGAGGACCTGATACTGTCAAATCGGATTATATAACCCTAACCGGACAAAATATGTCAAAGTTGGAGTTTAGTCAAACTCACGAGGCAGAACAAATTCTTTTAGCAGTTGAAAATCCAAGTATTGCAATGGGTATAATTAATACTTTTATATATTCGACTAGAGTATTAAGTAACTATTTTTCAATTAATAATAACCCTAGTAAAATTAACACAAAAAGAGCTTTAGCTACAGGCATCAGTGGATCAATAGCATTATTAACTTTAGGGCTTGTTATTATTGATGTAGAGAGTATTGCACAGGTTTTAGTTTTAATAGATTCTGTTGTCAATGCTTTTAATGATCTTAAATGTATAAAAAAGGGTGAAAGTTTAGCTTTAGTTGAAAATAGTGCTACAGGAATTTTAAATGTCAAAGTAGACTATATTGATTATTTAAGATTTCTTGGATTGTTTAGAGGTATGAATAAACAATATTTTGTTATGAGTAAAATGATTAAATCTAACATGAATAAAGATTACTACACTAAGGTTTCCTTTGTTTGTGATTATAAAAATAAATTTTGGTTTTATACGAAAAAAAGTGAGAGTGGCTATGATTTTGAAGAAGTGCTTCGATGATGATAAAGCTGCATTGAGTATTGAGGCGGCAATTGTAATACCCGCATTACTTATTTTTATTGGTGTTATTTATTTATACACTTTTAGTATTAGAATTGATTTGCTTTATCAAGAGGCAGGATATTCGGCTGTGCGAGAATTAGAATTACTATTAAGTTTATCAGATAAGAAAGATCTTAAAAGCAATGCGGCTAAAAACTATAAAGAAAAAATAAAGAAATATTTTGAAAATAAGATTACCGCAAAAGCTTTAAGTCTTAGACAAAATTATTGGTTGAAAAAGAATATAAACCCTAGAATAAGTAAATATTTTATAAGGAACGAAAACTATCAATTATTAAGAGATGGAATAAAAGGTTTAGAGTATAAATTTTCGTATTCTAGTCCTAAAATATTAGGCGATAAGACATATAGTTATAAATTACCCATTCCTTATTGGGGAGGTTTAAAGCTTAATAGTTTAGAAATAGAAACTAATAAGGAAGATAAGCAGGAAACAAGTATATGGTCAGAGCATAATTTTAAAAGAGGTAATTATTTTAGAGAAAAATACGGGGCAAATCTTCCTCATTCTTATCCTGTTGTAGCAAAGTTTAATGGAAGTACGATAACAAGTATAATGAGCTTGGATTTAACAGCTCCAAGTTATAAAAATTATGAAAATTTAAATAATCAAGTGAGTTATCAAGCAAATAAATTAAAAAATTTCTCAGGGACAAAAGACTGGGGAAAAGATAAGATAACAATTGATATTAATTATATTAAAAATAGGAAACTTTTAATTATAATTCCAGAGAATTCTGATGCCAGTTCAAAACTCTATCTTAATCAAATTAAGAATCAATTAAAACAACCAGGATTTAGTATAGAAGTTATAGAAGATGGTGTTAGTGAAAAGTTTGAATAAAGTATTTCTTTATTAGTGCTAAAATAAAATGAATGTTATAATACACTACGAAAAATAATGGGAATAATATATTAAGAGTTAAAAAATCAAAGGGGAAAATTTTTAATGGGTTTATTTGAAAAAATATTTGGTACCTATAGTGAGCGTGAAATTAAGAGAATACGACCTATTGTAAAGAATATTTTAGATTTAGAAGACAAATTTTCAAAGATGTCAGAAGCTGAATTAAAAGGTATGACAGCGAAGTTAAAAGCTAGATTAAATAATGGTGAGACTCTTGACGATATCTTACCAGAAGCATTTGCAACTGTACGAGAAGCATCATGGCGTGTATTGGATATGAAACATTATCCAGTTCAATTAATTGGTGGAATTGTTTTGCACCAAGGTAGAATTGCTGAAATGAAGACTGGTGAAGGTAAAACACTTGTTGCTACTGCTCCAGTTTATTTAAATGCACTAGCTGGTAAAGGTGTACATGTAGTTACTGTTAACGATTATTTGGCTAAACGTGATAGTGAGTGGATGGGTAAGGTATATGAATATCTAGGTTTAAGCGTAGGACTTATAGTCCCAGGACTAGATAAGGACCAAAGAAGGAAGTCTTATGCAGCTGATATCACTTATGGTACAAATAATGAATTTGGCTTTGACTATTTACGAGATAACATGGTTACATACAAAGAGCAACTAGTTCAAAGAGAACTAAACTATGCCATTGTTGACGAGGTTGACTCCATACTTATCGATGAAGCTAGGACACCGTTAATTATTTCAGGTGCAGGTGAGAATTCTAGTGAAATGTATGGTCAAGCTGATGCTTTCGTAAGAACATTAGATCCATATATAGTCGCTGAAATGGATAGTAAAGAATCTGTAGATGAAATTGCAGGAGATGCCGATTATATAGTTGATGAAAAAGCTAAAACAGCAGTTTTAACTTCAAATGGTGTAGCCAAAGCTGAAAGATACTTCAACATAGAAAATCTTTCCGATGAATCTAATTTTGATTTACAGCATTATATCAATAATGCTTTAAAAGCTCATGGAACCATGCATAAGGATGAGCAGTATATTGTTAAAGACAATGAGATTGTAATTGTTGATGACTTTACTGGTCGTTTGATGGATGGTAGACGTTATTCTGATGGTTTACACCAAGCTATTGAGGCAAAAGAAGGTGTTAAAGTTAATAGAGAAAGCAAAACTTTAGCAACTATTACATTCCAGAATTACTTCAGAATGTACACTAAGCTTTCTGGTATGACAGGTACTGCTTTGACAGAAGAAGATGAATTTAGAAGTATCTACAATTTAGATGTAATCGAAATTCCTACGAATAAAGATGTTATTCGTGAAGACCAAGCTGATGCTGTATATAAATCAGAATCAGGAAAATTGAATGCAGTTGTTAATGAAGTTAAAAAAGCTCAAGCTAAAGGACAACCAGTGCTTGTAGGTACTGTTTCTGTTGAAAATTCTGAAATAATTAGTAAATTATTTAGTAGAAACGGAATTAAACATAATGTTCTTAATGCGAAGCAACATGCTCGAGAAGCTGAGATTATTGCTCAAGCTGGTAGACTTGGTTCTGTTACTATCGCTACAAACATGGCTGGTAGAGGTACTGACATTTTGCTAGGTGGTAACCCAGAATATTTGGCTAGACAAGAAATGCGTGAGCAAGGTTATGATGATGAGTTAATTGAAGCATCAACAGCATATAATGATACTGATGATGAAAATATATTAGCTGCTCGAGAAAAATTCCAAGAATTGTACTCTAAATTTAAAGTTCACACGGATGCTGAAAAACAAAAAGTAGTTGAAGCTGGTGGTCTATACGTTGTAGGTACAGAGAGACACGAATCCAGACGTATTGACAATCAGTTGAGAGGTCGTTCTGGACGTCAAGGTGACCCAGGAAGTAGTAAGTTCTACTTATCACTTGATGATGATTTAATGCGTCAATTTGGTGGAGATAGAATGCTAGGAATGTTCAATAGTCTAGGTGTTGATGAAGATACAGAAATTCAACATAGAATGCTAACTAATGCAATTAGTTCTGCTCAGAAAAAAGTTGAAGGTAGAAACTTTGGCATCAGAAAGAATGTTCTTGAATATGATGACGTAATGAATCAACAACGTGAAGTTATTTACAAAGAAAGAAGACAAGTTCTTGAAGGTAAAGATTTACAAGATGTATTTGAAGCTTATATTAATAGTTCTATCGAAAAGATTTTTAATGACTTCCTTATAGCTCATGAACATGCTGATAAAAGCTCAATTGATCTAGTCGGTTTGTTGACACAATTACGTGACATAACAGGTGAGCTTAGTGTTTATAACGACATTGAAGAAAGAGTAATTGCTGGAGAAAGCTTTACTAATATTCTCGCAGATGTTCAAGAGGCAGCAGTTGAGAAATATAGAAATCGTGAGCATGAACTTGGTGGACCAGATTTCATGCGTGAAGCTGAAAGGGTAGTCTTACTAAGAACAGTTGATTCTAAGTGGATGGATCATATTGACAATATGGACAGATTGAAGAGTGCTATTAGCATGAGATCTGTTGCCCAGCATAACCCAGTACAAGAATATCGTAGAGAAGGTTATGAGATGTTTGTTGAGATGAATGAAGCTATTGCAAGAGACTGTGCTAAGTTAATCTTGAGAGCTGAATTTGTGAGCAATGAAAAACCTGAGCGTAGGGAAAATGAAGAGGTAGAAGGAGCAACAGCCGAACAAGCAAGACCAATGAGTCCAGAAGAGCAACAAGCTAAATTGGAAGAACTTAGAAGAAGACAAGAAATGGCTGCACGTGAACTTCGAAAAGCTGAAGCTAAACGAGGTGAAGAGCAATCTAAAGATCAAAGTTCTGAGCCAATAGAAAAAGAAATTAGAGCCGGAAGAAATGAACCTTGCCCTTGCGGAAGTGGTAAAAAATATAAACAATGTCACGGTAGATAGTGACTGATATTAAAAAAATAGTTAATAAGTAACTGTGGTAGATTAAATTTGATAAATTTAAGGAAATATTACTGCCACAGTTATTTTTTTATGTTATTATGCTTACACAGTTACGGGGATGTACAGGTTTCGACAGGACTGTAGAAGCTAGTTTAGCGAGTAGAGGATACCAGTTGGCCTCTTTAATCATCTGGTAAAATTGTAATTGCAAATAACGATTACGCTTTAGCTGCAGCTTAATTTTATCGCAGCACACAACCTAGGTTATCTGTGACCTAGCCACTGTGAGGTTAACAGACCTTACCTGTTAGAGGTAAAACAGGGACCGCTTGGGTTTAAGCTTTGCGACTCAAGTGTAATTATGAAGCTACCGGAGTGCCAGCCTGTCAGTTGGCACGGTACAAGGGGAATACTTCATAAACTGACTGCACTCGGAGAAGAGCTAGTGGAAATAGTTTTGGACGCGAGTTCAATTCTCGCCATCTCCACCAAATTAAAGCCAGTAAACATCTAGGTTTGCCGGCTTTATTTATTTTCAAATTTGCATTTTATTTGCAAGGCACTTGATCATTAAAAATTAATATTAATAAAGTTTAAGAGATGCAATTTTACAATATTATTAAGTAGACTTTTGGTAATAGAATAAGTATAATAGCAATAGTTAACGGGGGCGTAGCTCAGCTGGGAGAGCGCTTGAATGGCATTCAAGAGGTCGTGAGTTCGAGCCTCATCGTCTCCACCAATTCAGCCTACATAAGCTTTTGCTGCGTAGGCTTTTTGTTTTAAAAATTAACTAATTCGCCATAATAGCTCAGGGGTAGAGCAACTCCCTCGTAAAGAGTAGGTCGTGGGTTCGATTCCCATTTGTGGCTCCAGATAAAATGCCCGTGAACTCTAGGTTTGCGGGTATTTATTAGTTAGTGTTTTGTGAAATTTCAGTAATTTAACACATTTTTATAAAAATTGTAAATTTTGGTATTACTATTAATATTTCGTTGGAAAATTTTTTCTGTATTTTAAGTTCTTTTGTAAATTACTTAAATATAATAAAATAGTTGTCAACTTTTTCTGAAGTAATATAATAAGTTTTGTAATCTTTATTAAATAAGATAAAAATATTTAATATGCATTCAGGAGGTAATGATAATGGATAATGATAATAAAACACCTAGCGCTTTTAAAGTAATCATAGGAATAGTACTAATTGTAGTCGGTGTATACATATCTTATCGTAGTGGCTTTGATTTAGGTTATTTGTTTGGTGGTAAGTAGAATATATCGACTCGCGCTCGAATGACCTATGTTCCTTAATTTGTAAATAAAGTAGCCGTGTGATTTGTATGCCATGCGGCTACAACGTTGTCATTCATGTTTATCTCTTGTAAATTTTAGTTTTTTTATATTTTACAAATTAGAAAATCTTTTAACCAAGGGAGCTCAATTAAAGTCCCTGAATTAACTATTTGATATTTCAATGTCTACGAAATTATAAAAATTGTTTGAACTTTTATGTGTTCTAGCTTTTTTATAAAAGCATACTCCTTAATATAGGTTTTATTATTAAGAAAAAAATACAAAAATTATGCAAAACCATAAGTTTTTACACGATAATCAAAAGAGATTTTTCTATATTAAGCTTTATTTTTATACGTTTATACGTTAAAATTCTAAACGTTAATAATATTTTAATGGATGTGTAACTTTAATTTAAAATAATTTAAATAGATTGATTTTGAGGTAATTATGGATATTTATAGTGTACTTGATCTCTTGGGTGGGCTTGCCTTATTTCTATTTGGTCTAGAGGTGATGGGAAATGGATTGCAAAACGCATCAAGTGGACAATTAGAAAATATTTTAGGAAAATTAACTTCAAGTAAATTCAAAGGAGTATTCTTAGGAATAGTTGTTACAACAGTAGTTCAATCATCTTCAGCCGTGACTATAATGTTAGTTGCTCTGGTAAACTCTGGAGTAATGAAACTAAAGCAAACAGTTCCAGTGATTATGGGTGCTAACGTTGGAACAACCATAACTGCTTGGATATTAAGTTTGAGTGGTTTAGATGGAGATAGCTTTATCGTACAAATACTTAAACCATCTACATTTACACCTATTTTGGCAATAATCGCAATTATTATATTATCAACAGCAAAAACTGAAAGAAAAAAATCTATTGCAAATACTATATTAGGATTTTCATTAATCATGTTTGGTATGAATGCGATGAGCTCATCTATGTCTGGTTTACAAGGAAATCCTAACTTCACAAGAGCTTTCACTATATTTACTAATCCAATTTTAGGAATTATTGTTGGTGCTATAGTTACTGCTATTGTACAATCTTCATCAGCATCTATTGGTATTTTGCAGGCGTTAAGTACTACTGGTCAAATCACTTTTGCTTCAGCATTCCCAATTATCATGGGTCAAAACATCGGTACCTGTATAACATCTATGCTTGCAGCTATTGGTAGTAAAAGAAATGCACAAAGAGTTTCAATTATTCACTTAACCTTTAACATGTTGGGTACAATTATATTTGTTAGTTTGTTTTATATAATCGATTTAATTTGGCCTTTCTCATTTATGGGAGATCATGTAACAGAATTTTCTATAGCTATGGTGCATACAATCTTTAACTTATTTACAACATTGATTTTATTGCCATTTACAAAACAATTAGTTGAGTTTTCCAAGATTGTTATTCCTTCAGATGCAGAAACTAATAGCACAGGTCAAGATAGTACAATTAAAACACTTAATCTATTAGACCCTCTTTTCTTGGAACAACCTCATTTAGCATTGAATAGATCCTATGAAGTTTTAGTTAAGATGATGGAGTATTCTGATAAAGCTTTGAGATTAAGTTTTGAACTTTTTGATGAGTATTCTGACGAAAAATTTCTAAAAATTGAAGAGTTAGAGCAAAGTGTTGATAGATTCGAAGATTCATTGAAAAATTATACTTCCCAGCTTCTAGTTAAAGAACTTAATGAAGACGATAGTCAAAGATTAACTTTAGTGTTTAATGGAATGAATGATGTTGAAAGGATTTGCGACCATGCTATGAACTTTGCAAATACAGTTAAAGCTAGTGCCGAAAAATCTAGAGAATTTTCTAAAGATGCTAGAGATGACTTACACTTATATTTCTCAGCAGTACAAGATATTGTTGATAGGACGTATAAGAGTTTGGGAGATCAAAATTCAACATTTGTAGAAACAATACCACCTCTTGAGGAACATATTAACAATCTTGATAAACATATGGTAAAAAAACATATTAAACGTATGAAAAAGGGTAAATGTAAGGTTAAGAATGGTATTGCAATAACTGATGTATTTAATGGTTTAGAAAGAGTTTCAGATCATTGTAATAATATTTCGCTTTATATCTTACAGTTAGATACTAATAATAATAAAACTCATGATTTTGAAAATAGTATTGATAAAAATTCAGAATTGTATAGGGCAACTTTAGCTGAATTTGAAAAAGAATACCCATTAGTCTAATTTTTATAACATTTAGTCTATCATTAAATCTTCCTAAGGCAGATATAAGAAAATTTTATATAATAGAATTATTCGAATAAACTGTGAGGAAAGAAATGATAGACTTTTATATTACTAGAGATAAAGAATTAGTTAAGTTGGGCGATTTTGAAAGCGGTGCATGGATAAATGTGGTCGACCCAAATGAAGAGGAAAAAGCTTTACTGATTAATGAATATAATGTAGATGCTACTCTTTTAGAAGATGCCCTTGATCCAGAAGAATCTCCACGTTATGAATATGAAGATGATCAAACATTTATAATTATAAATGTTCCAATTAAAAGTAAAGATAATGACGAGTTTTACGAAACTATTCCATTAGCAATTTTTCATTTTAAAAGTTACATAATTACTGTCTGTTTAAGCGATGATATCGTTCTTGATAAATTTCTAAAAGGCAAGACCAAAGATTTTTACACGCAATATAAAACTCGATTTATCTTGCAGATTTTACAAAATACTTCTAATGAATATTTAAGAAATCTTAAAATTCTTGAAAAACTGAGTGATAGAATAACTTCAAATGTTAAAGATTCCATTGAAAATAAAGAGTTATTAAGCTTGTTAAAAATTGAGAAATCTTTGGTTTATTTTGCTACATCACTAAGAGGCAATGAGAAAGTCTTGGAAAGACTTTTACGCCACCATTTAATTAAGAATTATCCAGAAGATTCAGATTTACTTGAAGATGTTATTACAGACAACAAGCAAGCTTTAGAAATGACAAGTCTTTATACTGATATTTTATCTAGTACAATGGATACATATGCATCAATTATTTCTAATAACCAAAATGATGCAATGAAGATTTTAACGTCTATTACTTTTGTCATGTCAATTCCTACAATAGTTAGTGGTATTTGGGGAATGAATGTATGGGTTCCTATGCAGGATAAACCTTTTGGTTTTCTAATATTAATGGGTGTAATAGTATTATTAACAGTTTTAGTTGCTTATTTGTTGCGTAAATTAAAGATGTTATAATTTATTTATTAAAATACAAGTGGTGTGTTTATGCAAAAAGAAGAAATATTATACATTGTTATGCCAGCATACAACGAAGAACAAAATCTTCCTGAATTAATTGCAGAATGGTATTATTGGACTGAAATTTCCGAGAATTCTAGAATTTTAATTGTAAATGATGGAAGTACAGATAATACTGTTGAAGTTTTGACAGAGTTACAAAAAAATTATCCAAAACTTATTTTTATAAATAAGGAAAATTCTGGTCATGGACCAAGTGTTACTTTTGCATATAAAAAAGCTTTAGAAGCTGGTGCAGATTTCATTTTTCAAACGGATTCAGATGGTCAGACTCAAGCCAAAGACTTCGAAGTTTTTTGGAAAAATCGTAATAAATATGATCTTCAATTAGGTAATCGCTTTGATAGAAAAGATGGTATTGCCAGAAAATTTGTTAGTTTTACTCTTCGCAAAGTAGTAAAGATTCTTTTTAAAGAAGACATCAAGGATGCTAATGTACCTTTTAGACTTTATAATAAGTCAGCACTTGGCAAAATAATCAGATATATTCCTGATGAATTTGCTTTAAGTAATGTTTTATGTGTAGTTGTAGCAAATAAGTTGGAAGCTCATAATGAAATTAGCATAACATGGCATAAGATAGAGTTTTTAGAACGACAGGCAGGTAAGAATTCAGTAAACTTTAAAAATATATTTAAGTTTGCTAAAACTTTTATTAATCAAAGTATGCAATGGAAAAAGGATTTTTTTAATAATTTAAAAAAGTAAATCGTGCAACTGATAAACCTTTAAGGAGGTAATTATGGATGACAAAATAATATTAATCGCAGATGACGATCCAATCGTTCATGAATCTTTAGGTTTATATTTAAAAAATGAAGGTTATAGTTATGATTCAGTTTATGATGGCCAATCTGTTTTAAATAAATTTTCAGAAAAATCATACAAGTTAATCATTTTAGATTTAATGATGCCAGAGGTTTCAGGAATAGATGTTTGTAGAGAAATTCGAAAAATCTCTAATGTACCTATAATTATGTTGACTGCTAAAGGAGATGAAATTGATAGAATTATCGGTTTAGAGTTAGGAGCTGATGACTATATTGTTAAACCTTTTAGTCCTAGAGAAGTGATTGCTAGAGTGAAAGCAATAATAAGAAGGATTGATTCGAGTGATTCAGTTATACAACATTTATTGGAGTTTCCTGATTTAAGAATTGATCTTGATACTTATGAAGTTGAAGTAGCAGGCTTAGAGGTTCCATTTACGCCAAAAGAAGTTGAAGTTTTGTATTTCTTAGCCTCACATCCTGGAAAAGTAATGACTAGAGATACAATACTTAATAATGTTTGGGGAGAAGATTACTATGGCGATAGTAGGACGATAGATACTCATATCAAACAGATTAGACAAAAAATTGGATATAGTTCGCATTGGTCTCTTGTTACTATCTATGGAATTGGCTACAAATTTGAAGCAGTGAAGAGTAGAAATAAATAGAAACAAATAAATTAGCTTACTGAATTTCGATTGAAATTTACCATAAATTGGGAAATACATAATATGAGAAAAATAAATTTAAGAAAACGTTTTTATAACAGTGATTTTGCTAGTAAAATTGTTTTGGCTTTGATGCTAGCTTTAATTTTAACTGCTCTGATTACGTTAGGTATTTTTTCATACACAGCAAGTATAATTTACACTCAGAACACTACAAATGAAAATAAGAAGAATGCTGCGTATCTTGCTGAAATAAATGCTGCTCGTTATGTGGGTGAAATAGATCAAACTACTTATGATAAATTCATGGATAACGCTAGTAATCTTTTAGACTCAGTTGTTATCGTTTATATGTATAGAGAAAATTATTTTGATATAAATTACACTTCAGACATTAATAACTTACCTGCAAATTATATAACTGATGCTAAATCTTCAATTGAAGAATACAATGTTGAGATTATGAATCAGAAGATAACATCTTTTATTAAAAATATTGGTATAAATCAAAATAAAAATTTATTTGTTGGTTATCCTATAGTTGCGATAGATAGTTATAGCAAAGCGAGCGTAACTATTGGATCTGTGTATATTATTACTGATTTAAGTAATTCAGATAATCAATTAACTAACCTTAATTTTTCCCTTATTTTAGCTAGCTCACTAACATTTTTAATTATATTATTTCCACTTTTATATTTATTAAGAAAACTAATACAACCTTTGATAACTACTAGAGACATTGCGTATGCTATGAGTAAAGGAGATTATTCTAATAGAGTTAAAGTAAAAACAATGGATGAAGTAGGTGAGCTTGCAACTGCTATTAATGAATTAGCTGATGATTTAGATGAAACTTTATCAAAATTAAATGATGAGAAAACACGTTTGCAAAAACTTATTAACTCCTTAAGTGAAGGTATCTTAGCAGTGGATGCTGATATGAAATTAATGCATATTAATCCTGCATTATTTGAGTTATTTAACCTAGAAAACTTTAGTGATGAAGAAGCAATGGAGAAAATTATCAATGATTGTTCATTAAGCGAAGATATCATACAAGTTATTAGGTCTGGGACTAGTAGGGTCCACAAAGTTAAGCATAGAGATAAAGTTATTCAGATTCAACTAGATGGCCTTATAGGTGAGAATATAGAGAGTAATGGTGCTGTTGCTTTGTTCAGAGATATAAGTGAAAGTGAAGCTCTGGAGAAGACTAGAAAAGAATATATATCTAATGTCTCACATGAGCTTAGAACCCCTTTAACAGCCATTAGAGGATTAATTGAGCCGATAAATGATGGTCTGGTTGAAGAAGAATTAATTAAACGAAAATACTACAAGATAATTTTAGAAGAAACTATGCGTCTAAGCAGATTAATAGATGATATGTTAGCACTATCTGGACTACAAAGTGGACAACTTAACTTTGAACCTGAAAGGATTAATTTACATAATCTGCTCCAGGAAATTAAATACAAATACGAAACACAAATGCTAAATAAAGGTATTGAATTTATCACACCAAAAGATGACACTGTTTTACCAGATGTCTTTGTCAACAAAGATCGATTGGAACAAGTTATTGTTATAATATTAGATAATGCCATGAAATATACTAAAGAATTTGGAACAATAAGAATTGATTTTGTTGATGATAAGAAAAAATTAAATTCTATAGTTATGAAAATATCAGATAATGGTACTGGTATATCAGAAACAGATTTAAACCATATTTTTAATAGATTTTACAAAGGTAATAAGTCAAGAGGTAGGAGTGAAGGAACAGGCTTAGGACTGTCAATTGCTAAAGAGTTATTAGAAATAATGAATGAAAGAATTTGGGTTGAGAGTAAAGTTGGCGAAGGTAGTAGCTTTTTTGTGACTATGAAAACTTATAATTAACAACTAATTATCAATTAATAGCAACAATAAAATTAACAACTATTCAATTAGGAGTGTTTTTAATGAATGAAGATAATTTAATAAGATTAAATAAATTTATAGCATCTCAGGGTGTTTGTTCGAGGAGAGAAGCAGACAGACTAATAGAAGCTGGTCAAGTAAAAATAAATGGGAAGATTGCTACTCTAGGCGACAGAGTTTCTACTGATGACGAAGTTGTAGTTAATGGTAAAAATATTTCTAGTAAGGATATAGCTAATATATATTTAGCTTTTAATAAACCTAGAGGAATTGTTTGTACGAGTTCTAGAAAAGAAGGTTTGAATATTATTGATTACATTAATTTCCCGGAACGAATTTTTCCTGTAGGGAGACTTGATAAAGACTCTGAAGGATTAATACTTTTGACTAATGATGGATCTATAGTTAATAAAATGATGAGAAGCTCGCAAAATAAAGAAAAAGAGTATTTAGTTAAGGTTGATAAAAAGATTACGAAAGAATTTAAAGATAAAATGGAGTCTGGAGTTTATATTCTTAATCAATTTACTAAACCCGCTAAGCTTGTACAAGTAAATGAAAATGAATTTAAATTAACTATTACCCAAGGGTTAAATAGGCAAATTAGAAGAATGTGTGAAAGCTTGGGGTATAATGTATTAGAACTAAAAAGATTAAGAATTATGAACATTGACTTAGGAAATTTAAAAACTGGTGAATGGAGATATATTAAAATAAAAGAGCTTAAACAATTACTTTCACTATTGTAATTTTAGTATTGTGAAAGGTAGAAAGGCAGATTATATTGGAAAATTTTAATGATCTAATTATTTATGAGGATAACCATTTATTAGTTATTACCAAGCCTGCAGGTGTTTTGTCACAAGAAGATTCTAGTGGGGATCAAGATATTCTCAGTATGGCAAAAGAGTTTATTAAAAAACGTGATCGAAAACCTTTCAATGTATATTTAGGCCTAGTTCATCGTTTAGATAGAAATACTGGTGGGGTAATGTGTTTTGCAAAAACATCAAAAGCTGCCAAAAGATTAAATGAGCAGATAAGGAATCATGGTTGGCAAAAACATTATTTAACAATGACAGAAAAAGTAAATAAAAATGATTCGCTACCTATTAATACAAATGAATGGTTAAAATTAGAAGATTTCTTGAATAAAAATCATGAACTTAATATAAATAAAGTGGCTCATAATAATAAATCTAAAGATACAAAAAAAGCGGTGCTTTATACTAGAGTTTTAGCAAATTCAAAAATTAAAAATAAGGAAATAATTTTGAGAGAGAATAAACTAATAACGGGAAGAAGTCATCAAATTAGAGTTCAATTAGCTAGTAGAGGCGAAAAAATTTTAGGCGATTATAAATATGGTGCAAGTCATGACTTTAATATACCAGCTTTTTTCTTAGGGCTATGGGCGTATAAATTAACTTTAGAACATCCAACAACAAAAGAAATAATAACTTTTATAAGCTTACCTGATCCAGTAGGACCTTGGACAGAATTTGCTGAGTATTTTACAAAATTAAAAGATCTATAATTAAAACTTTTATTCTTCATTTGACTAGAATAAATAACGATTATAAAAAGAAAGTAGGCAAGCATGAATAAAATATTACTAGTAGATGGTCACTCAATAGCATATAGAGCTTTCTATGGACAGGCTAGATCTGGACAACTAACAGCTCCAGATGGAACTCCAACAGGAGCCGTTTATACTTTTCTGAACATGCTGTTAAGATTTATAGATCAGATAGAACCTACACATATTGCTGTTCTATTCGATACTGCAGATCCAACTTTTAGAACAGGAGCTTACGCAGCTTATAAGGCTAATAGAAGCCAAATGCCTGATGATTTAATCGTTCAAATGCCAATTATTACTAAAATTCTAGAAGCTATGAATGTTAAGGTTATTTCTAAATCTGGATATGAAGCTGATGATTTAATTGGTACATTGTCTCTTAAATTTGCTGATAAAAATAACCATGTTTATATCTTAAGTGGTGATAGAGATGATTTTCAGTTATTAAGTAATAATATTAGTCAAATTTATCCTGGTCAAAGAGGAAAAACAACTGTATATACACCAGAAAAAGTTAAAGAAGATTATGGAATTGAAGTAAGTCAAATAGTTGATATGAAGGCTCTAATGGGAGATAGCTCAGACAATATTCCTGGAGTTAAAGGTATTGGTGAAAAAACTGCAGTTAAATTATTGCAAGAGTATCCAACTCTTGATGAGATTTATAACAATTTAGATTTAATAAAAGGTTCAAATCAGAAAAAACTAGAGAATGGCAAAGAAGTTGCTTATTTATCTTATGACTTAGCAAAAATTGATAGAAATGTCGAAATTCATTGTACTTTAGATAATCTTGCAAAACAAAGCCCAAATAAAGATGAATTAAGTGACATTTTTATTAAATTAGGCTTTTCCTCGTTGATAAATAAATTCGATTTAGAAGAAATTGTTGAAGAAAAAATTGATTTTAAGCGACAAGATGTTAAAGTGTATGAGTTTGATAAGGATAAGCTGCTTGTTAAGTTTAAAGATAGTAAATTTGTGATTCTAAATTTAATTAAAAGTAAAAATAGTGAACTTTATACCATAAGCTTGAATAATACAATTGATCAAATTTTTGTCGCAAGTTTATCTAGAGAAGAATTGTACGAACTGTTTATAGATTTTGAGAAACAGAATGTTGTTTTAGTAGCTTACGATTGGAAGTTATTGTTTAAAAAACTAAATTTATTTATTCCTAATAAAATTGTAGATTTATCAATATTAGCATATTTATTAAATTACGAAGTTGATGGTAAAACTGAAAGTGAAATTTTCTCAACAGTAATGAATCGAGAAATCTTACTTGCTAATGTAATCGAACATGAATTAGATAAAATAAAGTTAGATAAAGGAATTCTAGATATTATTAGTTTAGCGTCAGAAAGTGTAGTTTTATACGATAAACTCAATGCAGACTGTAACGAAAAAGATCTTTTAGATTTAGCTGAAAATATTGAATTTCCATTAATATCTGTTATAGCAAAAATGGAAGTCTTAGGCGTGAAAGTTGAAGCTAATATTCTGAAAAAACTTGGTGATGAATTTCAAAAAACAGCGGAAGAACTTGCTAGCAGAATTTATACTGAAGCAAATTATGAATTTAATATTAATTCATCAAAACAATTAGCTGAAGTGTTATATGAAAAAATGGGTATAGTTTCAAGTAAGAAAACTCCGAGCGGTGCTTATTCTACAGCAGCTGATGTTCTAGAAGATTTAGCTGTAGTTCATCCGATAGTTAATGAAGTATTAAATTATAGAAAGGTTACTAAGTTACAATCTACTTTTACAGATGGCTTGATTAAAGAAATTGCTGAAGATGGAAGAATTCACTCTATTTTCCATCAGAAACTAACCACAACTGGTAGGCTAAGTAGCTCAAATCCAAACTTACAAAATATTCCTAGTAGAGATGAAGAAGGCAGGAAAATTAGGAAAGCTTTTGTACCTAAACCAGGTTATAAGTTTATAGATGCTGACTATAGTCAGATAGAGCTAAGATTACTGGCTGAATTATCAGGTGATAAAACACTCTTGGATTACTTCCAAAATGATAAAGATATTCATACAGAAACTGCTGCTAGTATATTCAAAATCCCGGCTGAAGAGGTAAGCCATATGCAAAGATCTATGGCTAAAACAGTAAATTTTAGTATAATTTATGGAATTTCAGCATATAGTCTTTCTAAAGACTTGAAAATTTCTGTCAAAGCAGCAAATGACTATATTGATGCTTACTATGAACTGTTTAGCGAGGTTAAACCTTATATGCAAAGTTTAATTGATTTTGCTTATGAACATGGTTATGTAGAAACCTATTTTTCACGTAGACGTTATATACCTGAGCTTAAAGATAAGAACTTTAATAAAAGAAAGTTTGGTGAAAGAGCAGCTATGAATGCTCCAATTCAAGGTACAGCAGCAGATATTATGAAATTAGCTATGATTAATTTATCACAAGCTATAAAAAAAGCTAAACTTGACGCTGAGATTTTAATCCAAGTTCACGATGAAGTTCTCATTGAAGTTAAAGATGAAGATGTAACAGCTTGTCAAAAATTAGTTAAAGAAGTCCTTGAATCTGTTATGGATTTCAGAGTACCTTTAAAAGTCGATGTTCAAACCGGCGAAAACTGGTATGAAAGTAAAGATTAGTAATTAAGAAGGATAATTATGTTTGTTTTAGGAATTAGTGGTGGAATCGGTAGTGGAAAAAGTACTGTTGCCAACATATTAAGAGCACACGGATTAACAGTTTTGGATGCGGATGAAATATCACATGAAGTGACCAAAGCAGGAGGTTCTGCTTTATCTGATATTATTGATGTTTTTGGGCCAGAATATATTGATGAAAACGGAGCATTAGATAGAGCCAAAATGGCTGAGAAAGTTTTTAAAGATAGCAAGAGCTTAGATATTTTAAGTCTAATAGTCCACAGAAAAGTTTTTAACGAAATGGATTATAGGCGTAAATTATTAAGAGAAGCTAAAGTTAAAGCTGTTGGAATGGATGTTCCAGTACCTGCTAAAGAAGGTTTTTTAGATAAGTGTGATCAAGTTTGGATTGTAAGCTCTGACGATACTTTAAGGATAGAACGTTTGGAAAAAAGAGGAATTCCTAGGAATGATGCTATACGTAGAATAAATATTCAATTGTCTCAGGAAGAGTATGCAAGTCTAGGTGATATTGTCATAGAAAATAATAGTGATATAAGAAGTTTAGAAAGTAAAGTTATTGAGCTGATTAAATCAGAACTAATTTCACGAGGTATAGATCTTTCAATAGATTATGATTATTGTAATAGACTTGAGCAAGAAAGTCGTTCTGAATTACACGATTAAGAATAAAAGGCCATCGTAAAGATGGCCATAATTTTTCGTGTGATTTTTATGTGTAATTTTTGCATATGCAATTAAGATGAATTACAAAACTATACATTGAATCTAAAAAGAATTACATCTCCGTCTTTTACAACATATTCTTTACCTTCGGATCTTACTAATCCTTTAGCGCTACATGCAGCCATAGAACCTTCTTCGATTAGGTGAGAAGATTCAACAACTTCAGCACGAATGAATCCGCGCTCAAAGTCAGTATGAATTTTACCCGCAGCTTGTGGAGCTTTCGTACCTTTAGTTATGGTCCAGGCTCTACATTCATCTTCACCAGCCGTTAAGTAGGAGATAAGACCAAGTAATTCGTATGAGGATTTAATGATTTTGTCTAATCCTGATTCTTCCAAACCTAATTCAGATAAGAACATTTCTTTTTCTTCAGGATCTAATGTTGAAATTTCCTCTTCAATTTTTGCGCTAATGACAATATATGCTGAGCTTTCATTTTCAGCTTGTTTTGCTACTGCTTTTACATGAGGGTTATCGGAATAGTCAGAAATTTCATCTTCAGATATATTAGCAACATAGAGGATAGGTTTGGCTGTTAGTAAGCTTAATTCGCTATAGAACTCTTTTTCATCATCCTCTACGATAAAAGTTCTGGCTGATTTACCATCAGCAAAATGTGCTTCTAATCTTTTGGTGAATTCAAGTTCCGCAGCTTTGCTTTTATCGCCTTTGGCCTGTTTTGCTAGCTTAGCATTATGTTTTTCAATCCACTCCAGGTCAGCTAATACTAATTCGGTACTAATAATATCTATATCTCTTTCAGCATTAACAGAATCATTAACATTAATAATATTGTCATTCTCAAAACATCTAACAACTTGAAGAATTGCATCAGTTTCTCTAATGTTTGCTAAAAATTGATTACCTAAACCTTCGCCTTTGCTAGCACCGGCAACCAGTCCAGCAATATCTACAAATTCTATCTTTGCAGGAACTCGACTACGTGTATTATACATTTCACTTAATTTATCTAATCTTTCGTCTGGTACATCAACGACGCCTACATTAGGTTCTATTGTTGCAAATGGGTAATTAGCACTTAAAGCTCCGGCTTGTGTAATTGCATTAAATAATGTACTTTTACCAACATTTGGTAGTCCGACTATACCTAAATTCATATACTATCCTCCATGAATAAATCAAATATTATACTTAAGTTATGTTGAGTATCTTAATAACCTCAGCTATTATAGCATTTTAAACTTCTAACTTTGCATGAATTAATCAAGCATTATAATACATGATATATTCAATTGTGATAATATAAACTCATTAATTTTTAGGAGAAATTTTGTGTATAAAATCAATTTACCTGTATTATTTGGATTAGAATCTGTTGTTAGAGATGAACTATTTGATCTTGGTTTTGAAAAGAAAAACATAGAGATCGGAAATGGTAATGTCCAAATAAATTTAGAACAGAATCAAAACGCTATCGCTAAGGCTGTGGCCTTGTGTAATGTACATTTACGCTGTGCCGAAAGAGTTGAGTTAGTATTTGCAGAATTCAAAGCTGATGATTTTGATGAGCTTTTCGATAAGGTAAAAGCTTTGGATTGGTCGCAATGGATTCCAGAAAACGCCGCATTTACAATAGATAGATCAAATACACACAAGTCAAAGCTTTTTGCTCCATCCGCAATTCAAAGTACTATAAAAAAAGCTATAGTTATTTCTCTAATTGAATCAAGAAAATTAAATAAAGACGCTATTTTAAAGGAAGATAAAAATCTCTTAGATTTACATATTGCTTATGAAATTATTGATAATAAAGTACGTTTGAGTTTCAATACTTCTGGACTAGGTTTGCATAAACGTGGATATAGACTAGATAGAAATCAAGCTCCTATTTCAGAAACACTAGCAGCTGGTATTATTAAATTGAGTCAATATGATCCTTTAAATAATGAAGTGGTTTATGATGTTTGTTGTGGATCTGGAACTTTTCCAATTGAAGCAGCAATGATTGCTTACAATATAGCTCCAGGATCTCGACGAGAGTTTACCGCAGAACAGTGGCCTTTCATAGGTCCAGAAGTGTTCAAAACAGTAAAAGAAGCAGCTATTAGTGTTGAGGTTTCAAGAGGAGAGATTAATCCTGATAATATTAAATTTGCAGGTTCAGATATTGATGGGAAAAGTATCAGCATGGCCAAAGCAAATGCTAGACGGGCTGGTGTTAGAGAAGTTATTGATTTTAGAGTTTTAGATTTGCATGAACTAAAAATTGCTAATCTTAAAAAATATTTTAAAAATGATAAATTCTTATTTTTAGCAAATCCGCCTTATGGAGAACGGATGTCTGATGAAACTGAAGTAATTAGAATCAATCAGGGAATCGCAAAGTTGGTTTTTTATCCTAAAACAAACTTTACTAATCCAGGTGTTCGCTTGAGTATTATTACTGCAAGTGATTTTGAAAAAGATACAGGCCATAAGGCAGATAAAAGACGTAAATTATACAATGGTATGATCAGAAGCACTATGTATCATTACTTTAGACAGAAGTATGTTTAGAGTTCTATATCATTATCTTAAATTTTTAAAATATATTTAGACTAAAATTTTGTGATTTGTTTTTACTTTTTGTATAAATTTGTTGCAAATTTAAAAGGTTATTATTTACTAACATATTTCCAAGGAGGAAATTTTATGGAAATAAGTATAGTAAAAAGTGCTTGTATTAATGGTACCAAATCTGAAAGGATAAATGTAGAAGTAAGCTTGAATAATGGTTTACCTTATTACAATGTTGTTGGATTAGCTGACTCATCTATAAAAGAATCAAGAGAAAGAGTGCGTTCGGCCATTAAAAACTCTGGTTTTATCTGGCCTAATAGAAAAATAACAGTAAATCTTAATCCTGCATGGTTAAATAAATCGGGATCAAGTTTTGATCTTGCAATTGCTTTAGGAATTTTACAAGCAAGCTCACAAATACCTCAAGATTTAGATTTATCTGCTTGGGGAGAACTATCCTTAACAGGAAATATTGAATCAGTTCCTGCAGCATTAGCTTTAACTGATGCTCTTTTATTTAATAATATCAATTCTATGGCTGATGTTGAAAATGGAAATACTATATTTGTTATACCGGAAAATGCCAAAAATGAAATTGAAGACTTTATTAAAAACGTAGAATACTATTCAAACTTAAAATCTTTAGTTGAAACCTTAAAAACTAACAGAGTTAAACAAAAAAAAGAGATATCAATAAAAGATAATCATGTGAAAAATGATTTAAGTGATTTAAATAAATTCCCAATAGATATTCAAGCTTTTGCTTGGAGAGCTTGTCAAATTGCAGTAGCTGGAGGACATCATTTATTAATGCAAGGAGCTGCTGGTTCAGGTAAAAGTACCCTAGCAAGATATTCTAGATATTTATTACCAGAACTTACTCCACAAGAGAATTACAAATTAGCTCTTAGATATTCTATAGCAAACTTACCATTGCAGTTAGAAGAGTTAGAACTTGGAGTGTTAAGGGAAGTTCATCATAGTATGACAAGTGCTGCTATATTAGGAGGAAGTTATAAATATCCTTTGGGTGAGTTAGCTCTTGCAAATAAGGGTATTTTATTTCTAGACGAAATTTCATTATTTCCTAATGATGTTATTAATAATTTGCGAGCTTCTAGCGAAAGTGGGTTAGTCGAAAGAAAGTTACATGGGGAACTGGTATTACAAGAGGCCAGGTATATTTTAATCGCCACATGTAATCCTTGTAAATGTGGTAATTACTTTGAAGAGAGCTCTTGTACATGTAGTGATGGTGACATTGTTAGATATCGACAGAAGTTTGATAACCCATTTTTTGATAGAATTTCACTATTTTGTAACTTATTAACGCTAGAAAAAGATAAAATATCTGAGACTTTAGCTGAGCGTGAATTTGATTTGAGTGTATATAAAACTATGGTAAATAGAGCTCGAGAAATTCAGAAATTAAGATTTAATACAGATCAATATGTCTTAAATGCATGGGCACCTGTTGACAAAATTAGGAATAGTTTACAATGCAGTCGCAAAAACAAAACAATATTTGAAAATATAGCTAGTACTTTTAAGCTTTCTATAAGGTCATATCAAAATATATGGAGATTAGCCAGGACAATTGCAGATCTAGACGGATCAGAAAATATTGAAGAAAATCACATATATGAAGCTTTTGCTTATAGGAGAAAATAGATGAATATTGAAATTGTAAAAAACTATATGTCTGCGCTTGTTTATTTAATACAAAAGCAAAGAATTTTAAAAAGAAGTGAATTGATTAAATATATTATAAATTCTGAATTGTTCAAATCAGAAAGTTTAGAATTATTTAGGAAAAACTTTTTTAAAGATGAAGTAATGAAATATAGTACTTTAAATGTTAATGATATAGAGAGCTTATTAAGGAATTGCTATGATAATGATATTAAAATAATTATGCGTGG
Source organism: uncultured Fastidiosipila sp. (assembly GCA_947253875.1). GTDB lineage: Bacteria > Bacillota > Clostridia > Saccharofermentanales > Fastidiosipilaceae > Fastidiosipila. The sequence goes on from CAMYAM010000009.1 coordinate 29,080, forward strand.
CGAAAAGCACTATCCTAAACTTTTAAATGAATCTAGTGACGCTCCATTAGTTATTTTTTATAAAGGAAATATTGAAAAATTAAATCAAAATAATTTAAATAATTTATCAATAGTTGGGACTAGGAAAATGAGTTCCTATGGACGAAGATTTATTGAAAGTGAAATACCTAAATTGAGCTTATTTAATTTTTGTATTATTTCAGGTTTAGCTAGGGGAATAGATAGTTGTGCGCATGAAGTTGCATTAGAAAATTCTATATTTACTGTAGGGGTACTTGCACATGGCATAGATTTAATTTATCCAAGAGAGCATAGAATGTTACGCGATAGAATTGCAAAAGCAGGGGTTTTAATATCGGAACATGCTCCTTGTGTTAAGCCACTGAAACCTTATTTTCCTGCTAGAAATAGAATAATAAGTGCTTTGAGTAATTTTACCCTCGTTGTTGAAGCAGGTGAAAAAAGTGGTAGTCTAATTACAGCTCAATTTGCTGCTGAACAAAATCGAAACGTTATGACTGTGCCAGGATCAATTTATCAAGATGTTTCTGCAGGTTGTAATTCATTATTAAAGGATGGTGCTTTGTTAGTACGTTCAGCTAAAGATATTACCGATTGGATGAATATAGACTTTCAACCTTATCATAAAAATATTGATTTCAAAAAAGAAAAGTTGAATAATATAACATCAAAGTTAATTTGTGATAGATTGACATTAAGTATAATTAATTTGTTAGACAAGAAGCCTTTTGATGAATTAGAATTAGCAAATAGACTCAATTTAAATATTAATGAAATTTTAATTGAGTTGACTAAGCTAGAATCACTAGGTTATATAAAGAGAGAGGGCGCAAAAGTATTTTTGACAAAATCTTTAAATTAATTGATTATTGTTTTGTAGATTTTTATTAATTAATATTTTAGGAGTTTTAATGAGCAAGAATTTAGTAATTGTTGAGTCACCGGCTAAAGCAAAAACTATTGAAAGATATTTAGGTGACGAGTATAAATTAACAGCTTCAGTAGGACATATTAGAGATTTACCTGCTTCTACTTTGGGTGTAGATGTAAAAAATAAATTCAAACCTAGATATGTTACTATGAAGGGCAAGCATAAAGTTGTAGCAGAGCTGAAAAAACTAGCTAAAGATGCGGACAATATTATTTTAGCAACTGACCCGGATAGAGAGGGAGAGGCGATAGCTTGGCATTTAGCTCATATACTAAAATTGGATCCAGATTCTAAATGTAGGGTTACTTTTAACGAAATTACTGAAAAAACTGTTCAAAAGGCTATAAAAAATCCTCGTAGTATTGATATGAACTTAGTAGATGCACAACAAGCTAGGAGAATATTAGATAGATTAGTTGGTTTTGAATTAAGCCCATTGCTTTGGGAAAAAATCAGAAAAGGTCTTTCTGCCGGAAGAGTTCAATCAGTTACCAGCAAAATGATTGTTGATAAAGAAAGAGAAATTAAAGCCTTTATTCCTGAAGAATACTGGAATTTAGATGTTAAACTTCGTAAAAATAATGATGAACTACAATTTACTGCTCGATACCAAGGCGATTTAAAATCTGGAAAAGTAAAAAAAGTTAAACTAAATAATAAAGAAGAAGCAGATGCGATTCTTAAAAATATTGATAAAGATGCGTTCTCGGTTCATGAGATTAAAAAAGGACAACGTAAGCGTAAGGCTAAACCACCATATACTACAAGTACTTTACAACAAGATGCTTCTGCAAGAATAAACTTTAACTCACGTAGAACAATGAGTGTAGCTCAGCAACTTTATGAAGGTGTAAATATTGGTGGGCATGGACAAGTATCTTTAATTACTTATATGCGTACTGACTCTGTTAGAATTTCACAAGATGCAATTAACTCTGTTCGTTCATTTATTAAAAACAGTTATGGTGATAAGTATCTTCCAAAAAAAGCTAATTATTTTGCTAATAAAAGTTCAAATTCTCAAGATGCACACGAAGCTATTAGACCTACACATTTTGATCTTTCTCCAGAGTATGTAAAAAGATCACTTACTGAAGAGCAATATAAACTTTATAATTTAATTTGGTCTAGATTTGTAGCTTGCCAGATGGTTGATGCAGTTATCGATACAGTAACCTTAGATGCAAAAAGTAATGATCATATTTTTAGAACTAAAGGCGAAACTATTAAATTTTCAGGGTATATGGAAGTATACAATGAATATTTAAGCAATGAAAAAGAAGAAATTCCTGAGTTACAAGAAGGTGAAGCCTTAGTTTGCGATAAAATCAATGCAGATCAGAAGTTTACTCAACCACCAGCAAGATTTACTGAAGCTTCTTTAATTAAAGCGATGGAAGAAAATGGTATAGGTAGACCTTCTACTTATGCTCCTACGATTTCAACGATTCTTGCAAGACAATATGTAGATAAAGATGGGAAAAGCTTAGTACCAACTGAATTAGGTTTTTTGGTGACTGAAATGTTAGAAGAAAATTTCCCCGATATAGTTGACGTTAATTTTACTGCCGAAATGGAATCTGATTTGGATAATGTTGAATCCGGTGATAAAGAGGGACAAAAAGTTTTAGAAGAGTTTTATCCAGATTTTCATGCCGAAGTTGAAAAAGCTAAAGATACAATAAATAAAATTGAAATTCCAGAAGTTGAACTAGGAGAAAAATGTCCTAAGTGTTTAGAAGGAGACCTTGTTATTAAGATTGGTAGATTTGGTAAATTTATAGCATGTAACCGCTTCCCAGATTGTGATTATACAGATACAATGAACTATTCAACTGGGAGAAAATGTCCTATTTGCGGTTCAGAAGTTGTTTCCAGAAAAAGCCGTAGGAATAGAATTTTTTACACTTGTGATAAAAAAGGTAAAGATCCAGATTGCGAATTTATATCTTGGGATTTACCTGTAGATGATAAGACATGTGAAACTTGCGGTTCTTACATGTTAGAGAAAAAGAGAAAAACAGGAGATTATATTTACTGTTCAAATAAAGAGTGTCCGACTCGTCAAAGTAAAAAGAGTAAAGATAAAGATAAAGATAAAGATAAAAGGAAAGATCAAGAAGACACTAATGACAAAGATTAACAATAATCAAGTAAGTGATATATAATATTTAATTGTTAGTTTTAAAATTAATTCAATGATTTAGGAGATGTTTATGGCTTTTTGGAATTGGAATAAAGAAGGACCTGGTGTAGATCCAGATGAACCGGAAAAAGGACCTATAGGAGAATTTTTCTCAATTTATTTTAGTAAATTTTGGAGAATTTGTGGTATTGGTATGCTGACCTTTATTGCTAGTCTCCTAACAATAGCTTTGCTATATTATATAGGATTTTATTTATTACATATGGTTTTACCTGTTTTATCTTATGAAAGAATTCTTGCTGTCCTGCAAAAAGTAAATCTACCTTATGCTCAAGGTATAACTGTAGAAACAATGTCATCCTATTTCTATTTTGCTACACATTTAATTTTTGTAATGACTTTATTTAGTTTAGGTTTCTTTGCCTTAGGACCTATTCATGTCGGATTTACTTATATTTATAGAAATTTTGCGATACATGATCCTGTATTTCTGTGGTCAGATATAAAAGATAGTTTAGTTGCTAACTGGAAAAAAAGCTTAATACATAGCATTATTTCAGCACTTGCTTTATGTTTAGGAATTTATGCTTATTATTTTTATAACGCAAACCTGCCTGAAAACATTATGTTATATGTTTTAAGAGCTTTTTTATTAATGTATATTTTCACAATAATAGTGATGCAATTTTATGTTTATCAGATGATAGTTACTTTTGATTTGAAATTACGTCATATATATAAGAATGCATTAATTTTGACTTTAATCAAAGTGCCAAGTAACTTTTTCATCTTACTCATATTATTGATAATTAATTTTGTAATACCGTTCTTAGCAATTTGGGGAATCCCTTCGCAAGCAGTAGCTGTAATTATTTTTGCTTTACAATTTAGTATTGGAGTTGGATTAAGTAATTTCTTGATTAATTTCTTTGCTAGTAGAGGTATAAAAAAATATTTAATCGACCCTTATGATAATAATAAAAACGGTGGAGCACAAAGTTCTGTTACTCAAAAAAATAAAGAACACTATGAATCAGATTGGCATTACCAGGAGGATATTCCACAAGAAACAGCAAAAGATGCTCCAGCTGGAGCACCAGCTTAATTATAAATTGCTTTATTAGAAAAGAAGGTTCTAAAGTGAAAAAATCAGACTTTTATTATGACTTACCAGAAGAATTAATAGCACAACACCCAGTTGAGCATAGAGATGAGTCAAGATTATTACATTTAACTAGCGAAAATAATGAAATTGAACATCTTCATTTCAAAGATATACTAAATCTATTGAACGAAGGTGATACACTTGTTTTAAATAATAGTAGAGTTATACCAGCTAGACTTTTTGGGACAAAGGCCTCTTTACAAAATCCAGTTGAAGTTTTATTACTTAAACGATTGAACGATACTGATTGGGAAACTATTGTTAATCCAGGACGCAGGCTAAAAAAAGGTGCACATATTGTTTTTAAGGAGAATGTTTTAGAGGCTGATATTATAGATGTTCTCGAAGATGGTAATAGAATTTTAAGATTTAAATTCACAGGTATTTGGGAAGAAGTTTTGGATGAATTAGGAGAAATGCCATTACCACCTTATATTCACGAGAAATTATTAGACAAAGAAAGGTATCAAACTGTTTATTCTAAAGTCTCTGGTTCTGCTGCTGCCCCAACAGCAGGTTTACATTTTACAGAAGAATTACTTGAAAAAATTAAGAGTAAAGGTGTTAATATAGCATTTTTAACTTTACATGTTGGGTTAGGAACTTTTAGACCTGTTAAAGAAAATGAAATAGAAGATCATTTAATGCATACTGAAGAGTATGTTATATCGTCAGAAACCTGTGAACTTATTAATAAGACTAGACATGCAGGTAAAAAAGTAATAGCTGTAGGAACAACATCTTGTAGAGTTCTTGAAAGCTTAAAACAGGACGGAAATTATAATGTTTTACCAGAAAAAAGTTCAACAGATATATTTATTTATCCTGGTTATAAGTTTAAAGTTATAGATAATTTAATAACTAATTTCCATTTGCCAGAATCAACACTAGTAATGCTTGTTTCGGCTTTAGCAGGAAAAGATGAAATCCTTAATGCTTATAGAATTGCAGTAGAAGAGAAATATAGATTTTTTAGTTTCGGTGATGCTATGTATATCGAAGGAAATAGTGAAAATTATATAGGCTTACACCAAGGTAAAGTATATTAATTAGTAAAGTATATTAATTAGTAATGTAATTATCAGAAAGAGAGTTAATAATATTGGATAGTAAAAAAGTAAACATTAATAAAAATAAATTTCCAGTTTGGCATGAAATTCTTCATGTGGATAAAAAAACAGGAGCAAGATTAGGTATTTTGCATACTCCTAATGGCAGCTTTAAAACGCCAATGTTTATGCCAGTTGGTACTGCCGCTTCTGTTAAAGGAATTTCACCACGTGAACTAGAAGAAATGGGTGCTGGTGTTGTTCTATCTAATACATACCATTTGTGGTTACGACCAGGTGAAGATGTTGTTAAAGAGGCTGGAGGATTGCATGAATTTATGCAATGGCCAAAGGGAATTTTAACTGATAGTGGTGGTTTCCAGGTGTTTAGTTTAACTAAAGCTAAAGATATTACTGAAGAAGGAGTACATTTCCGCTCTCATATAGATGGTAGAAAGTTGTTCCTAACTCCAGAAAAATCAATGCAAATTCAAAATGATTTAGGTGCGAATATAATAATGGCATTTGATGAGTGCATACCTTATCCCGCTGATAGAGAGTATGCAGCAAGATCTTCTGCTAGAACAACTAGATGGTTAGAACGTTGTATTAAAGCACATAAAAGACCTGATGAACAAGCTTTGTTTGGAATTGTACAAGGGGGTATGTATCCTGATCTTAGAAGGCAAAGTATTGAAGAAATTTGTTCATTTGATCTTCCTGGATTTGGTATTGGTGGACTCAGTGTAGGTGAACCAAAAGAAAAATTCTTTGAAATGCTAGAAGCAACTATACCTTTTATGCCAGAAGATAAACCTAGATACTTAATGGGTGTTGGAACAGCAGATTATATGCTAGAAGGAGTTAAGCATGGTGTAGATATGTTTGACTGTGTTAACCCAACTAGAATCGGTAGAAATGGTACTGTTATGACTCGCTTTGGAAGGTTAATTATTAGAGATAAAGCCTCAGAAAAAGCTTTCATTCCTATTGATGAGAACTGTAATTGCTATGTTTGCCAAAACTTTACCAGAGCTTATATTAGACATTTATTAAAAGCTAATGAGATGTTTGGTTTAAGATTAGCTTCTTATCATAACTTATACTTCTTGATTGATCTTATGAAGCAAGCTCAAGATGCTATTGCTGAAGATAGATATCTTGAGTTTATTGAAGAGTTTGAACTTGACTATGGAGATGGCAAATATAGTCAAGAGAGAGTAGATGCAGCTAAAGCAAGAAATACAGAAAAATAAAAACATTATATTAAATTCATTTCATACTTCTTGTTTGAAAATAGCTAAAATGATAAAATGTACATGAAAAAATATTAATTAGGAGTTATTATGAACAATTTACTAAATATGATAAATATATTTTTAACAGCGAATACACCAACAGGCGATGTGAACGGCGGTCAAATGCTAATAAGTTTTATTGCTACATTGGGTCTTCCAATTCTTATGATTGCTTTAATGTACTTTATGTTAATTAGACCTCAAAGAAAAGAAGAGAAACAACGTCAAGCAGATAGAGATAACTTGAAAGTAGGAGATAACATAATCACAGTTGGTGGTGTTGTTGGGAGAGTCGTAAACCTTAAAGATGATGAAGTTACAATTTCTACTTCAGTAGCAAATACAGTTTTAACTTTTAGAAAAGTAGCAATTGATAAAGTTATAAAACCTATTTCTGATGAAGAATAATAGTTAGTTAAATTATTAAGAAGTTAACAAAATGTAAACTCTTGCAAGTCGTTGCAGGAGTTTTTTAATTTTATACGTATATATAACTAGAGTTTTGAAAAAGGAGAACATATGGCAAGAATACCTGATAGTACAATTGCAGAAGTTAAAGACCGTAGTGATATAGTTGATGTTATATCTCGTTATGTGAATTTTACTAAAAAGTCAGGTGCTAATAATTTTGCATTGTGTCCTTTTCATTCTGAGAGTACACCATCATTTAGTGTCAATTCTAATAAACAAATTTTTCACTGCTTTGGTTGCCACAAAGGTGGAGATGTAATTACATTTATTATGGATATCGAACATTTAAATTATCCAGAAACTATTAAATTTCTAGGTGATATGGTTGGTGTTGAAGTTAATTTAAAAGATGAAGATGATGAGCGATATCAGGAAGCCAAGAAATTTAAAGAGAGATTATTGGAATTAAATACAGAAGCTGCAAGATATTACTTTTCCCAACTTAACCAAGCTGCTGGCAAAGATGCTAGACAATATTTAAATAAGAGAGGTATTTCTGTAAGTACTGCAAGAAAGTTTGGTTTAGGTTATGCAGATGATTCTTGGCAAGGTCTATATGATCATATAGTAAAGAAAGGGTTTAAAGCTAATGAGATTGAAGCTTCTGGTTTATTTAGGAAAAATAAACATAATCGCTGGTATGATTTATTCAGAAATAGATTAATGTTTCCTATTATTGATGCCATGGGTGGAATTATAGCTTTTGGTGGTAGAGTTTTGGATGATAGTTTGCCCAAATATGTTAATTCACCAGAGAATAAAATATATACCAAAGGAAAACATGTCTATGGATTAAATATAGCTAAAAGAACAAAGTCAGACTCTCTAATTGTTGTTGAAGGTTATATGGACTGTATAAGTTTACATCAAGCTGGTTTTGATCAAGCAGTTGCAACTCTTGGTACTGCCATGACCACCCAACAAGCATCACTTTTGCGTAAATATAGAGAAAAAATTATTTTAGCTTATGACATGGATAGTGCAGGTAGAGCAGCAAGTTTACACAATATTGATATTTTAGAAGATAAAGGAGTTAAAGCTTTTGTCTTAAATTTGCCAGATAGCAAAGATCCAGATGAGTATCTAAAAACACATTCTGCTGACGATTTGAAGTTAGTATTAAAAGAAGCCATGGAAGCACTGGATTATAAATTTTCATATGCCAAATCTTTAGCAACTCATGATGGATTTTTGAACAAGCTAGAGTATCAAGATTTAGCACTTGATGTAATAGCACAGATTAATAATGCTGTAGTAAGAGAGTTATCATTGAAACATTTAAGTAGTGAAATCAATATATCTGAAGAAAGTTTGAACCAAGTATTATCAATTAAATTACAAAACAAAGCTAATGATTCTCAAAAAGCATTTAACAGAAGTAGATTTAGAAGAGAAGTTAATAAGAATATTAATAACACAAAAACAGAAAATAGAGAAAATAAGGTTGTTCCAGAACAAGAACCTACTAGTAAACCAAAGATAAGTATCAGTGATCTTGAGCTACAAGCTTTATACTTGGTTGCAGCAAATCCTGATATTTATAAACAAATTGAAATTAAATTGAATAAAAAGTGGTTCAGGTCAAAGGAGATGCGAGAGTTTGTTGAGAAAATTTTAAGATTAGAAAACTTAGATGTAAGTACTTTAATTAATAGCTTGAATCGAGAAGATGCTGAATTAAGAGAACAAGTAAATACTGGAATAAGCGCTTATTTAATAGAAGAAAGTCAAGAAAATTATCAAGAAACAAAAATAAATTTAAGAAGAACCTTATACAACCTTAAATTGGATTTTTTGACGAGAATTAGTAATTATTATTCAAACCAATTAGATAAAGCAGTTAATCCAGATGAAGTAAAAACATTAAGAGAGAATTTTATAAAAGTTAGAAAGGAAAAGAATGAAACTGAAGATTATATTAAGAAAAATCTAAGGTAGTTTTTAATATTAAAATTAATTAAGCTTTATAAATTTAACAGTATTCCAAGGTTTAATAAGGGGAGGAAATATGGCAAATAGAAAAATAATAGATAAACTTTTACGTAAAGCAGCACGAAATGATAATGTTCTTTCATATAGTGAAATAATGAAAACTATAGAGGATGCTGAAATTGACGTTGATGAAACTGAGCAAATTTTAGATGCATTAGAAGAAGCAGAAGTTACAATAGATGCTGACAATATAATTGATGTAGACGATGATGACGACGATGATAACGACGATGATTTTGATAGCAAGAAAAATGCTCAAATCGCAGTTGATGATCCAGTAAGAATGTACTTGAAAGAAATTGGTAAGGTTGAATTGCTTACAGCTGACGAAGAAAAGGCTCTAGCGCAAAGACGCGATGAGGGAGACAAAGAAGCTCGTGATCACTTAGCTGAGGCAAACTTAAGACTAGTTGTATCTATAGCAAAACGCTATACAGGTAGAGGTTTATCTTTCCTGGATTTAATCCAAGAGGGTAACTTAGGTCTATTAAAAGCTGTTGAGAAATTCGAATGGGAAAAAGGATTTAAATTTTCTACGTATGCAACTTGGTGGATAAGACAATCAATAACCAGAGCTATTGCTGACCAGGCTCGTACAATCCGTATTCCAGTACATATGGTTGAAACTATTAATAAAACCATAAGAGTTCAAAGACAATTAGTTCAAGAATTAGGTCGCGAACCTGAAATAGAAGAACTTGCAGCAGAAACAGATATGTCACCTGAAAAAGTTAGAAATATTATGCGAATCTCGCAACATCCAGTTTCTCTGGAGAAACCAATAGGTGAAGAGGAAGATAGTCACTTGGGTGATTTCATACCAGATGATGACATACCATCCCCAGAACAACAAGCTTCATTTACTTTATTAAAAGAACAATTAAATGAAGTTTTGGGTACTTTAGTAAAAAGAGAAGAAAAAGTATTGAGACTACGTTTTGGTTTAGATGATGGACGCCCAAGAACACTTGAAGAAGTTGGTAAAGAGTTTGGCGTTACTAGAGAAAGGATTAGGCAGATTGAAGCCAAGGCTTTGCGTAAACTAAGACACCCTTCTAGAAGTAAAAAACTCAAAGATTACTTAGTATAGGAACAGCTTGGATCGAATTTATAGTGAATAATTTAAACGAAAGAAAAAAGAATATCAAATTAAGTAAAAGATTGGAAACTATACTCAGGTTAATTCCGGATACTTGTAATTATTTAGTTGATGTTGGTTGCGATCACGGTCATTTATCCGATGCTTTTCTAAGATTGGCTGCGGAAAACAAAGCACTTTTAATTGACCTGCGCGAACAACCATTAGAGCGAGCGAAGCATAACTTGTTAGTTAAATCTAAGCATTCTCCTGAAAAACTTGTATTTTCTTTAAGTTCAGGTTTAAACGCATGGGATCCAAATTCGAAGAATTTTTATAAGCAAAACAATTTTTCAGAAACTGACGTAAATGATACTTGCATAGTAATAGCAGGTCTTGGAGCTAAAGAAATTATAAATATTTTTGCAGACAAACTGGACCAACTAAGTGCTACAGATATGGATTCAAATGTTGATGTTTACATGATTATTCAGGCTATGCGTAATCAAGAGAATATACGTTTATTCATGAGAGAAAATGGATTTCCTTTGTTAAATCAATCTATAGTAGAAGACAAAGATTTTGTATACAGTGTTGATTTATATAAGGTTAATTTATCAAAAGTTACATCATATCCTGAATTGAAAAGCACTAACAATATAGTTGATTTTCTTGGTTTAGAATTTTTAAAATCTTTAAAAGAAGATACGCAAACCGAAAATAATAAATATATTATGCAGAAATATTTAGAGCGCCAAATAAGAATTGCGGTAAAAGAAGCGAAGAGCTTACCAGAGCAATTATTTGAAGAACGTATGAATATGATAAAAGACATGAGAAACTATCTAAAAATTAGCTTGGAAGAGCATTAATGAAATGGAGTTGAGTAAATGAAGCTAAAAAATATTATAGATTATTTAGAACACTTTGCCCCGGTAAGTTGGCAAGAGGATTGGGATAATGCAGGACTACAAGTAGGTGATTATAATCAAGATGTCAAAAAGATTGTATTGGCTTTAGATGCTGATGATAGGGCTTTAGAATATTGTAAAGAAGTAGAAGCTGATCTTCTAATTACTCATCATCCTCTAATTTTTGGTGGTTTAAAATCTTTGAAGTATCATATTCCTGAAGAAAGAATTATTAGTGAATTTATTAAAAATAATATAAGTGTGTACTCAATGCATACTAATATAGATAAAGTTCCATGGGGAACAAACTATGCCTTAGCAAAGATGATAGGTTTAGAAGATTATATTGTTGAAGAGCCACTTTTTCCTGAATATTCACATGAGTTTAAAGATTTAAGCTCAGAATTTAAAAATCAATTTAATCAACGTATTACAGGTTTTGTTTCAGTAGCAGAAATTAATAGTACAAGATTAGATTTACTTAATAAATGTAGAGAAACTTTTAAAACTGATGCGGATATTAATTTTGAAAACGATGCACCAAGTAAAAAAGTTGCAATTTCTGGTGGGTCTTTTGATAAAGACTGGATTGATAAAGTCTATCATAGTGGTATAGATACTATAATTACTGGTGAGATGAAGTATCATGATCAGATATTATGTAGAGAGAGAAATATGGCTGTTATTGTGTTAGGCCACGACGTAAGTGAAAATCCAGTATGTAAGTCGTTTGCTTATATTCTTAAACTTTTACATAACTCTAGGAAAAATGCTGATAGCTATAACTCAGAAATTGATGAATTTTCTGTAGAGTATTTTCCGAGACTTAAATATGATAATTTTTAATAATTAATATATAATTGGCTGCAAATACTGAGATAATTGGACAATCGCGGGCAGATATCGAAAGGTACTGCGTGAGGAAAGTCCGGGCTCTTTAGAACCAAGGGTGCCGGGTAACTCCCGGTGAAGGTGACTTTAAGGAAAGTGCAACAGAAATATACCGCCAAATTATTGGTAAGGGTGGAAAGGTAGTGTAAGAGACTACCGGCTTTTTGGTAACACGAAGCGTCCATGTAAACCCCATCCGGAGCAACATCGTGGAGGAACATATGCTGAGGTTCAAGCGTTCCTAGGAGATGGCTGGAACCATTTAGAGATATTTGGTCTAGATAAATGATTGTCCTCGACAGAACCCGGCTTATAGATTATCTCAGTATTACTTTTATAAAATGCACATGTGAATTTAGAAAATAAAAACTACACAGAAATAAAAACAATTTGCATAAGTACTTTACTTACTGTATAATTCGACTTCGTACTTTATCTTGGTTTTGAGAATAGTCCACTTTTTACTAAGATATCGTGAATTAAATTTTAGGAGGAATTACTATGGACAAGAATAGAAAACAAGAGTTGATTAAAGAGTTTGCTTTGCATGAGGGTGATACAGGTTCACCAGAAGTTCAAGTAGCTCTTTTAACAGAGAGAATTAAAGATCTTACAGAACATCTTAAGGTTCACAAACATGACCACCACTCAAGACGTGGTTTGTTGAAAATGGTTGGTGAACGTAAATCTCTTCTTAACTATTTAAGAAAAGAAGACATTGAACGTTATCGTGATCTAATTGCTCGTTTAGGACTAAGAAAATAATTCTAGCAATTTGCACAAATATCAATTTGTATTATAATGAGTAGGCAGGCTAAGTTCCTGCCTATTTTATATTAAAGACATTATGTGAGTAGATAGTAGAACGAGTTTATCTTTGATTTAGAGATGATTTCTTAGATTCATGTACACTACTAATTTTGTATAGACTGCATATTATTAGAAGATAGATTGGTTCTACGACCTACAGCATAATGCTAAATGGAGGTTTTAATGAAAAAAGTTTTTACAAAGGAATTAGCTGGTAGAGAGCTTAAAGTCACTATGGGTGAATGGGCTCAATTAGCTAATGCATCTGTATTAATCCAGTATGGTGATACAACTGTATTATCAACAGCGACAGCATCACCAGAACCAAAACCAGGCATAGATTTCTTCCCATTAAGTGTTGACTATGAAGAGAAGATGTATGCAGTTGGTAGATTCCCAGGAGGATTCTTAAAACGTGAAGGTAGACCAAGTGAACATGCTACTGTTACAGCCAGAACTATTGACCGTGGTTTAAGACCAATGTTCCCTAAAGACTTACGTAATGACGTTGTTTTATCCAATACAATTCTGGTCATAGATGAAGTAAATTCCCCTGAGTTTTGTGCCACTTTCGGATCATCTTTAGCACTAGCAGTATCCGATATTCCTTTTAATGGACCAATAGCTAATATTAATGTTGGATTAATTGATGGCGAAATTATTATCAACCCAACATTAGAGCAACAAAAGGTAAGTGATCTTGACTTAGCATTAGCTGGTAGACGCGATAAGTTATCTATGATTGAAGCAGGTGCCAACGAAGTTCCTGATAAAAAAATGTTGGAATGCATTGCAGAAGGTCAAAAATATATTGCTGAATTATGTGACTTCATCGATGAAATCGTTGCGGAAGTAGGAAAAGAAAAATTCGAATACACAAGTCATGTTATTCCTGAAGAATTAATGAATGCGGCTTTAGATCTGATTGAAGCTGATGTAAAACGCGATATGATCGGCAAGGATAAAGATGCTCGTGACGAAAAGTTATTAGTTTTATCTACAAAATTAAATGATTATATAGTAGATACCTATGGAGAAGAATCTGAATATCTAGAATTAAGTCCTGAAGTATTTGATTTAATCCAAAAGAAAGTTGTTCGTGACCTATTAAAAGAAGGTATCAGAGTAGATGGTCGTGCAATTAATGAAATTAGACCATTGTCAGCTGAAGTTGATGTTTTACCTAGAGTCCATGGTTCATCAGTATTCTCACGTGGTGAAACTCAAGCTTTAAATATAGTTACATTGCAACCTATATCAAAAGCTCAAGTTATTGATGGCTTAGGAATGGAAGAATACAAACGCTATATTCACCATTATAATTTCCCTGCATATAGTGTTGGCGAAGCTCGAGCTAGCAGGACACCAGGTAGACGTGAAATTGGACACGGTCAATTAGCTGAGAAAGCCCTATACGCTGTATTACCAGCAGAAGAAGATTTCCCATATGCTATAAGATCAGTTTCTGAAATTTTAAGTAGTAACGGTTCAACCTCACAAGCCTCTGTATGTTCATCTTGTATGTCTTTGATGGCTGCTGGTGTACCACTAACAAGACATGTTGCTGGTATCTCAACAGGTTTAATTTCCAATCCAGAAGATGACGATGATTTTACTGTATTCATGGACTTACAAGGTGTAGAAGATTTCTACGGAGATATGGACTTTAAAGTTGCTGGTACTAGTGAAGGTATTACTGCAATTCAAGTTGACATTAAAAATGATGGTTTAACACAAGCTATGATTGAAGATGCTTTTGCTATGACTAAAAAAGGACGTTTACAGATTATTAATGAAGTGATGGCGCCTGCAATTAGCGGTCCAAGAGCAGAACTAGCAGAGTTAGCTCCAAAAATTATCCAAACTAAAGTTCCAGTTGATAAAATTGGTGAAGTTATCGGTAAAGGTGGAAAAACAATTAATGATATTATTGAAAGAACTGGCGCAACAATCGAAATTGATGATGATGGTACAGTTTACATTTCAGGTCTAGACTTAAAAGCAATGGAAGAGGCTAAACTAATTGTTGAGGGTATTGTTACTGAACCTGAAGTTGGACAAATTTATGAAGGCCAAGTTACAAGAATTGAGAGCTATGGTGCATTTGTTGAGTATCTTCCAAGCAAAGAAGGTCTAGTTCATATTTCTAAGCTATCATGGGATAGAGTTAATGATGTTAATGATGTTCTAAATCTTGGTGATATTGTTAGAGTTAAAATTATGGATATTGATGATAGAGGAAGAGTTGATCTATCAATTAGAGATTTAACTGAAAAACCAGAAGGTTTTGCCGAAGAATCATCTAGAAATGATAGAAATAACAAAGACCACAGAAATCATAGAAATGATAGGAATAAACGTAAGGATTTCGGTGATGATCAAGCTTTAGCCAAACCACGTAAACCTCGTCAAAGAAGAGATAATGATTAATTAAAGTTTTAAAGATATTAAGAAGAAAGTCGCTTAATTGCGGCTTTCTTTATATAAAAATGTAATAACTATATGAATAAACGCAATGAAAAAAAATTAAAAATCTTATACGTTAAAGATATTTTAGAAAACTATTCTTCTATGGATACCCCTTTGAATGCTCAAGATATAATCAACTATCTAGCTGATTATGAAATAGAAGCTGAAAGGAAAAGCATTTATGACGATATTAATGCTTTAATCGATTATGGCTTAGATATCAATAGATTAAGTGGTAGAAATGGTGGATTTTATTTAAATAAAAGAGATTTTTCTTCAGAAGAAATTAGTACTTTATTAAGTACTTTTTCATCTTCGAAATATGTATCAATAAGATCAGTGTTGGATATGAAAGAAAAATTAAGTCCTTTACTAGGTAAAAATAATTTAAATAAGCTTAAACAACTTATATACGTTCCAAATAGAGTTAATCAAAGTTACACTATATTATTTAGAAATATAGAAAAAATTAGTTCTGCAATTCTTGCTCAAGATATAATTTCTTTTAAATATCAAGAATGGATTATAAATACTGATGAAGGTCGAGTATCTTATAACCTTAAAAATAAACATGATGATTTAAATTACAGGGTATATCCATTAGCGATAGTGTATTTTGAGCAAAATTATTATTTTATTGCTATTGATTTATTTGATGAACAAATTAAACATTTTCGCTTAGATAAGGCGATAGAATTAAATATAGTGGAATCAGCACCTAATGAAATAAAAAAACTAGGAACACGCTTCGATCCTGCAAAATATTCTACTAGTGTTTTCGATATGTTTAATGGTGAAGAAAAAACTATTAGACTAAAATTTCATAAAGATATGATAGGTGTAATGATTGAAAAATTTGGAGAAAACTTAATAATTCTAAAAGATAAAGATAAGGATTATTTCCATACGGCTCAATCAATTAGAGTCAGCAAAAAGTTTTTTGCTTGGTTATTATCTTATGATGGTAACATTAAATTAATAGCACCTGAGGCTATTGTTCAAGATTTTAAAGAATATATAAAAAGGAATTTAAAAAATTATGAATAACATGAAATTGTATTCTTCAAGTAATTTTATGGATGCAAAAAATGAAATTATTAATTCATTTTTGCATAGTTATGATTTAATTTGGAAAGCTATACCAAACATTTTTCACTTAATAAAAACTCTTACAAATTCTTTAGATAACAATTTTATTGAAATTCAGACTGGAGTATTTGTTGATAAAACTGCAAAAATATCAAATAATGCAACTATTATTGGTCCTTGTATAATTGCTGCCAATGCTGAAATTAGAACTAATGCCTATATTAGAGAAAATGTTTATATCGGAGAATCTACAATAATAGGTAATTCAAGTGAAATCAAAAATTCTATAATTTTAGATAATGCTGAGATACCCCATTTTAATTATGTTGGCGACTCTATATTAGGTAATTTTTCACACTTAGGAGCTGGAGCAGTAATTTCTAACTTTAGACAAGATAGAAGTAATATTAAAATACATTTGCATGACAACACAGTTATTGATTCAGACATTCAAAAGTTAGGTGCAGTAATTGCTGATCATGTAGAAATAGGTTCTAATGCTGTAATCAATTCAGGAACGTTAATTGGGAAAGGATCAAGAGTTTATCCTTTAACGCAGACCCGCGGGGAGGTGCCTGCTAATCATATTCTTAAGACAGATAATAATTTATATCCAATTATTACTAAATAGTGTTAAAATTTAAACTAAGATTTAACGTCATAAGTGAATATATACAGGAGGATATTATGAAAAAACAAGTTTTAGTTACAGGTGGTGCAGGTTATATTGGTAGTCATACAATTATTTCTTTGTATAATTCTGGATATGAAGCAGTTATAGTTGATAATCTAAGTAATTCTAGTAAAGAAGCTGTTAGTAGGGTTGAAGAAATTGTTGGAAATAAGATACCTCTCTACATAGGTGATGTTTGTGATAAAGATCTTCTTAGAAGAATTTTCACAGAAAATGATATTTATGCTGTAATTCATTTTGCAGGTTACAAAGCTGTAGGGGAATCTGTAGCAAAACCAATTGAATATTATAGAAACAATATAGATTCGACATTAAGCTTACTAGAAGTAATGAGAGAATTTGACTGTAATAGATTTATATTTAGTTCTTCAGCGACTGTTTACGGAACAGATCATGAATCTCCATTGACAGAAGATTTATCAAAATCAGCCTCAAATCCTTATGGCTGGACCAAAGTTTTCATCGAAGAAATTCTCGAAGATGTTTGTGTATCAAACCCTGAATTTAGTGTAGTTCTATTAAGATATTTCAATCCAATTGGTGCACATCAATCTGGAAAAATTGGTGAAGATCCAAAAGGAATTCCTAATAATATAATGCCTTATATTACTCAAGTGGCAATAGGTAAGCGAGAAAAATTGAATGTATTTGGTAATGACTATGATACACCAGACGGTACTGGAGTTAGAGATTACATTCACGTTGTAGACTTGGCAGATGGACATGTTAAAGCATTAGATTACAGTGCAGAACATGTTGGTTGCTTAGCAGTAAACCTGGGAACAGGAAATGGATATAGTGTTTTGGATTTAGTTAATGCTTTTGAAAAAGCCAGTGGTGTTGAAATTCCATATGAAATAGTTGATAGGAGACCTGGTGACGCTGCAACAGTTTTTGCTGATCCAAGCAAAGCTAAAAAAGTTTTGAACTGGGAGGCTCAGTATGATCTAGAGCAAATGTGTGCAGATAGTTGGCGTTGGCAAAAAAATAATCCGCAAGGGTATTCTAAGTCTTAATATCTTAATAAATAAAGGTAAAGTCTATGAATTTAGATGCAGAAGAAAAAAGAAAAATAGAAGAGCAGGAGAGCTTTAGTAGAGAAACACTTAATGAAAATCAAAAAGTGTCCGAACAAATTTATGAAAAAGCTAATTCTGCTAGACATATGATGCAAAGAAATGAATTGCATAATGAAAATAACATGCGTCAAAAGCTATTAAAAAATAGAAAAAAGAGATTAAATAAGAAAAAATTAAATATTCTTGTTTATGTATTATTTCTTTTATTATTAGCTTTATTAATATATCTATACTGGAATAATAAAGTTATTGTTAACCAGTGGTTTATGGATATATATGATTCGTTGCTAGAAAAATTTTAATTCTGTAATTATATTAATATAGAAATACACTAAACCTTTTCATATTTCCTGACTGGAAAATGAAGAGGTTTTTTGTTTTAGTTTGTAAATATTTGGTATTCTTATTCACCATTTGTTAATTGACTTTATTTGACATTAAGATTATTATAGAATTTGTTGGCAGTCTGATATCAAGAGTGCTAAAAAATAGGAGGTAATGAATATGACAATTAAACCAATAGGATTAAGAGTACTAATTAAAACTGTAGAAAACGATGAAAAAGAACAAACAACAAGCTTTGGCTTAGTTTTACCAGATTCCGCTAAAGAAAAACCAGAAGTAGCAGAAGTTGTTGCAGTAGGAGATGGTAAAGATTCAGAAGGTAAAACTCACGATATGTTAGTCAAAGAGGGTGATCAAGTTATTGTTTCAAAATATGCCGGAACAAAAGTCACTGTTGATGAGATTGAGTATACTATCGTTGAGCGTGATGATATTCTTGCAAAAGTTGAAGCTTAATCCACTTAATAAACAGGATACAAGTATAAAAAAATTAAAATTTCGAAAAAGGAGAAAATTATGGCAAAAGAATTATTACAAGGAGAAGCTGCAAGAAAAGCTTTGGAACAAGGTGTAAATAAATTAGCAAATACTGTAAAAATAACATTAGGCCCTAAAGGTAGAAATGTAGTTTTAGATAAAAGTTTTGGAGCTCCACTAATTACAAATGACGGTGTAACTATTGCTAAAGAAATTGAACTAGAAAATAGATCTGAAAATATGGGCGCTCAATTAGTAAAAGAAGTTGCAACACATACTAATGATATAGCTGGAGATGGTACAACAACAGCAACCGTTTTAGCACAAGCTTTAATTAGAGAAGGGCTAAAGAATGTTGCTGCAGGAGCTAATCCAATCTTTATTAGGAAAGGTATTAATGCTGCAGTAGAAGTAGCTAGTGCTGAAATTAGTAAACTATCCGAACCTATTAAGAACTCTGATGATATATCAAGAGTTGCAGCTATTTCGGCTAATGATGAACAAGTTGGAGAGTTAATTGCTAAAGCAATGGAAAAAGTTACATCAGACGGCGTAATTACTATTGAAGAGTCAAATACTTTAGAAACAAGTCTTGAAGTAGTAGAAGGTATGGAATTTGATAAGGGTTATATTTCTTCATATATGGCAACTGATACAGAAAAAATGGAAGCTGTATTGGATGATGCTTATGTATTAGTTACAGATAAGAAGATCTCCTCAATTCAAGATCTTTTACCAATATTGGAGCATGTAGTAACCGATGGCAAGAAACTTTTAATTATTGCTGAAGATGTTGAAGGCGAAGCTTTATCAACTTTAATTTTAAATAAATTAAGAGGAACATTAAATGTTGTTGCTGTTAAGGCTCCTGGATACGGTGATAGAAGAAAAGAAATGCTTGAAGATATAGCAACCTTAACTGGTGCTACATTAATTACAGAAGATTTGGGATTAGATATTAAAGATACAACACCAGAACAATTAGGTACAGCTAAAACAATTAAGGTTCAAAAAGACTCAACTACTATTGTTGATGGTGGTGGTAGTAAAGCAGCTATTGATGCCAGAGTTAGCACAATACGTTCACAAATAGAAAATTCTGATTCTGAATATGATAAAGAAAAACTGCAAGAGCGTTTAGCTAAACTATCTGGTGGTGTTGCAGTCGTACGTGTTGGTGCTGCTACAGAAGTTGAAATGAAGGAGCGTAAACTAAGAATAGAAGATGCTTTATCTGCAACCCGTGCTGGTATTGAGGAAGGTATGATAGCTGGCGGTGGAACCGCTTACATTGATATTATCCCGGCAGTCCAAGCTTTATTAGAAGAGAAGTCTGGCGATGAGAGAACGGGTGTTCAAATTGTGTTGAAAGCTCTAGAAGAACCAATTAGACAGATTGCAATTAATGCTGGATTAGATGGAAGTGTTATTTGCGAGAATGTAAAAAAAGCTGAATCTGGAGTTGGATTTAATGTAGTAACTGAAGAATATTTAAATATGATAGAAGCTGGTATAGTAGATCCTGCTAAAGTAACTAGAGCGGCATTGCAAAATGCAGCATCAATATCAGCAACTGTACTTACTACTGAAGCACTAGTTGTTGATATTCCAGAAGAAAAGAATGACATGCCTTCTCCTATGGGAGGATTCTAATTTAGAGAAATCTAATTAACATAAACTGATCTTTGATTAATAAATTTAATTAAAGGTCAGTTTTTTTGTCTTTTGATTTGACAATCAGTCTTTTTATCTTAAGGAAAAGTATGATATTATTTAATCTATTGTGTTTGTATTTTTTACAAATTAGTAATTAAATAAGTATAAAATTTGTATAAATTATTACTTATAAGTTTACTCATTTTAATGATAGAGGAGTTGGATTATGTTTAATCAAGATGTTTTTATCGAACAATTAGTTAAAAGACATAAATCAGGAAAAGATTACTTAATTATTGGACTATGTATTTTAGCTTATTTGCTATTAATTTTATTAGTATTTTTATTTATACAATATTTGATTTTCTTTGCATTATTAATTATTGCAGGGGCTGGTTGGGGTGTGTATACACTAATAACTAACAGAAATTTAGAATTTGAATATATATGTACAAATGGTCACATTGACATTGATACTATCTATAACAAACGTAAACGTAAAAGAAAAGTCAGCATGAACTCCAAAAACATGGAAATTCTCGCACCTATTAGTGATCCAGCTTTTAGAAAATATTCAGAAGATAAGAGTTATAAAACTGTAGATTGCACAAGCAATACTGGTAATGCTGATGTATGGTTCTTCACTGGCAAATATAAGGAAAATATGGTTTTAGTTTTATTCGAACCTGAAGCTAGAATTATTGAAGACTGTAAGCGTTTCAACCCAAGAATAGTAAAATTTAATCCGATCCAAGGTTAATCTTAGGGTCTAGTAGGAGGAAGAGTATGATTGAGATAAAGAATCTCGTCAAATACTATGGCGAAGTAAAAGCCGTAGATAATATTTCGTTTGATGTTAAAGCAGGCGAAGTTTTAGGTTTTTTAGGACCTAATGGTGCAGGTAAGAGTACCACTATGAATATTTTAACTGGAGCTATTTCGGCAAGTTCAGGTACAGTTAAAATTGATGGTTTTGATATTTTAGAAGAGCCTGAAAAGGCTAAAGCAAAAGTTGGTTATTTGCCGGAACAACCACCCCTTTATACTGATATGACAGTTATGGAGTATCTGACATTCATTGCGGACTTAAAATTAGTACCAAAAAGTGAACAACTTGATCATTTAGCAAAAATAATGACTCAACTTAAAATTACAGATGTTAGAAATCGTTTAATTAATAACCTATCTAAAGGTTACAAGCAACGTGTTGGTGTAGCCCAAGCCCTTGTTGGGGATCCTGATGTGATTATTTTAGACGAACCTACTGTAGGTCTTGATCCAAAGCAGATTAAAGATATAAGAAATGTAATAAGAAGTCTTGGTAAAAAGCATACAGTTATCATTTCATCACATATTTTATCTGAGATCCAAGCTACTTGCGATAGAGTTGTAATTATCGCAAACGGTAAATTAGCATATCAAAGCGATATTAATGCTCTTGGAGAAGTTGTAGGTGATAACAATAAGGTTGAGATCACAGTCCAAAACAATGCTGATTCAGCCTATAGATTACTAAAAACATTTTCAGAAATAAAAAATGTAGAGAGAATAAGCAAATCTAGAGGTGAAACTGTATTAATCTATGAAACTGCTCCTGAAATTGATATTAGGGAAAAAGTGTTTAAAGCTTTCGCTGATTCAAAACTCACAATGTTAGGAATGAGAGAAGTTAATGCTACTTTAGAAGATATTTTCTTAAAAGTAACAAATAGGAGTTACGTCCATACCTTAGATGAGCACGAAGCAGAACTTGAAGAAGAAGAATTAGACCAATGGGACCAAGCTCAACTAGCAGCGAAAGATAAGAATAGCACAGTCAAAGAAGAGATTGATTCGACTATGATTTCCGATGAAGACTCCAGCGCTGATATTAAGGAGGATAAGTAAAATGTCAAGAATTTGGACAATAGCAAAAAGAGAATTTAAGAGTTATTTTAAATCACCTATTGGATGGGTGCTCTTTGCAATATATGCTTTAGTATCAGGTTTTTATTATTCCTTATTATTATCATATAACTATGTAGACACATCTGCAGTTCTTAACTTTATGCGTGGATTATTTATGGTTTTAATTCCGATAATGACAATGAGAACTTTTTCATCCGAAAAATTGAATGGAACTGAAATTTTATACCAAACATCGCCTGCGAGTACAATGCAAGTAGTTATTGGAAAGTATCTTGGTGTTTCACTTATGTTCCTATTAATTAGTTCAGTTAATTTGGTTTATGTAATGATTACTCTTTCATTCAATGGTTTAGTTGATTTCAAATATTGGGGAACATTAATCGCTTACCTATTGACTGGATTAGCTTATATAGCAATTGGTTTATTTGCATCAGCACTCACTACTAGCCAGGTAATTGCAGCTATTATTTCCTTTGTTATTTTTGTAGGTTTTGAAGTCTTTACTTCTATAAGCAAGATCATCGGCTCAGGAATAAGCTCAATAATTAATTTCCTTGATTTTCCTGACGCTATACCTGCAGCAAGTGAAGCAAACATAGGTAAGGCTGTATCAACTGGTCTGGACTGGCTTAACCCAGCTACAAAGTTAGCAGGATTTGCTAAAGGTACATTTGATCTTGTGGCAGTTGTTTATTTTATAAGCATGATAATCCTGTTCTTATACGTGACTGCACAAATTAATGAAAGTTCACGTTGGAAACAATAGGAGAGTGATAAATATGAGTAAAAAGACAAAAGAAAAAATTATAGTTGACTCTAGAAATAAAAAATTAAGAAATGCTGCTGTTATTTCAGTAATTGTTTTAGCAGTAATTTTACTACTATTCAATGTAATTCTAGAACAAGCATTTGGTAATGCCTTAGAGTTTGACTGGACAGAAAATAAAATTTCTACTATAGGTGATACTACTAAGAATATTTTGAATGAAAATGATAAAAAAATTAATATAACTGTATTGGCTACAGAAGAAAATTTCGGCGGTAGCAGTGCTCAAACGTTTAACTTTTTACCTAAGTTATTAGGTGAGTATCACGATATGGGTAAAGGTAAAATAAATGTTAGATTTATTGATCCTGTTCAAAATCCAAATATCATAGAAGAATTAGACCCACAAAAGGTACACAATTTACAACAACATCAAATAGTAGTGTCCAATGAAGATCATTCTAAGATCAAAGTTTTATCTTCTAATGATCTAGTAAAAACTGAGAGACAAGGATATCAGATGTATATTTCAGGATATACAGCAGAAGAAGCTTTGACAGGTGCGATTAAATTTGTAAGTTCTGAAAATACCCCTGTAGTATATGTTACAACAGGTCATGGTGAAGCTAAAATTGATCAAAATTATACAATTCTTCGCACAATGCTTGAAAGAAACAATTACTTAGTAAAAGATTTAAATACAACTGTCGAATCCTCTATACCTGAAGATGCAACAATTTTATTGATGCTTAACCCAACAACTGATATTACTGTTAATGAAACTGATAGTTACCTTAAATATCTAAAAGCAGGTGGTAGTTTATATGTTATGAGTGATTATTCAAATACAGTATTTAACAACTTAAATACTGTTCTAAATGAATTTAACCTAAAAATTACCAATGATAGAGTTAAAGAAAGTGTTGAAAATACTCATAGCAATAATGAATATAGATTCAATGCAAAAATTAGTAAAAATCCTCTTTATCCTGATGATGCGAACATTGATTTTGTAGTAACTGAAAATGTAAGAGCTATCACAACTGCTGATAACAATAAAGATTGGATTGAAACACATTCAGTAATTGAAACTGGTAAAGAAGCTTATACTGAAAAGAATGGAAACCCTAAAGACCTTTCTGTCCCAGGAGTACAAAATGTAGCAATGTATGGTGTTAACAAAGGATACCTTGATGATTCAGTACGTACTTCTGCTAAAGTTGCGGTATTTGGTTCTGCTACAATGTTTAGTGATAAAGTACTTTCACAAGTTATGGTTAACTCTGGAAACTATGTATTATTATTCTTCTCAGTTAATAAAGTAGCTGGTATTGAGAATTTACAAGGTGAAAAGTTACTAATTAAACCTAAACCAGTTGTGAATTATAACATCGTAGCCAAGAATCAAAACAGTACAAAATTAGCGGGATTCTTTACCATGATTGGTATTCCAGCAATCTTACTAATTATTGCACTAGTAGTATATAGAAGAAGAAGAAATCTATAATAGAGAAAAATTAGGTGATCAAATGAAAAAAATTAAAAATTTAATCATTATGATTATTGTCTTGGTTGTTCTCATTGCAGCTTTTGCACTTTGGAAACTTTTTGGTTCAAGTAGTAATGGTGAAAGAAATGAAACAAGTAATACCAGTGTAAAATCAGAAGCTTTAATTTCATTAAATATTAAAGATGTAAATAAAATTGAAGTAAAGAATGAAAAAGGTACGCTATTACTTAATAGTGAAAAGGTCAAAGTTAATAATGAATCTGAAAGTTCAGAAACAAAAGGTACAACTTTAGCTGTAACTGGATCAGCAAAAGAAGGTAAAGATAAAACAAAAAGCACTTGGAAATTAGCAAATGCAAAGTATCCTAATATTGATCAACAGAAGGTTGAAAAATTAGGTAATGTTTTGCTAACTATTACTACTACAGATGAGGTAAATCTAAGTGCAGAAACTAACTTAGCTGACTATGGGATTGAAAATTCAAAAGCTGAAGTGAAATATATTTTGAACTCAGGTGAAGAAATCAGGGTTACTCTTGGCGATAAAGCACCTTCTAAGGGTGTAAACAATCACTACATTTATAATCACAAAACTAAAAGATTAGCAATTGCTTCAGCAGTTGTAGATCAGATTTTATCTGGCCAACTAGATTTATTAAATGAAAATATTTTCAATGAAAATGCAAATCAAATTACAAAATTAGTCTTAGAGAGATCTAATGATAAATATAAACTTGAAGCTGAATCTAAGAAAGTTTTCAACGAAGAAACAGGAGATGTTAAAACGCTTGAGTGGACAATAACTAATCCTGTAACCTGGAAAGGAAATAACACAAATCTTAATAATTTGGTAAATCAAGCATTAGAGTTAAAAGCGACTAAATACATTGCAATTAGTAATAATCAGGATTTGGCTAAGTACGGATTAGACAAAGCCCAATATAAATTAAGTTTAGTTAATGAAAAATCAGAAAGCAAAACTTTATTGGTAGGAGCAAGTTCTAATAACGAGACTTATGCTAGTTTTGAAGGTTCTAATCTTGCTTTCACTTTTGCCAATAATTCATTGACAAATATAGGCTCAAAGCAAATGGACTTTTTTGATAACTTTGCAGCATTAGTTAATATAGAGAACGTAGGCGAGTTGACTCTAAAAACACCAGATCAAGAATACATTTCTAAAATATACTATCCTAATACGGAAGAAACTGAAGCTGCAAAAGCAAAAGGGTTCAAGAAACCTGATCCAGTTTATACTCTAAATGGTCGTTATGCTTTCGTTAAAAATGATAAAGACGATAATTTGTTTAGTAGGTATTACCAAACATTAATAGGTATCTTTGTAAATAACATTGATCTTGATGTAAATGTCGAGAATGTACTTAATAAAGAATCTGTATTCTCAATCAACTATAAAATGCGTCATGAAAACATGGGAGATATTAACTTAGAGTTTAAGGAGAGAGATGATAGAACCTTCTATATTGTAAAGAATGGTGAGTATACAGGCTTCTATTGTTTAAAAGCAGACTTCTACGAGAGTAAAAGTATAAGGTCACCTGGAGTTCTAAATGGTGTAAATCAATTAATTAAGGAAATGGATAAACAAAAGACAGAAACTGTTGATGAAGCAAGATTTAATGAGCTTAAAGAACTTATTCCAGATCCTGAAGCAAAAAATACTAGCGCAAGCACAAATAAGTAATTAATATTACAAAACTTGAAAAATTCACGAAAGCTTTAGTTTTTACTAAGGCTTTCGTATTATAATGAATAGCATGAGTAGAAATAGTATGAACAAAAATCTTAATCAAAGCAAAATAAAAATACTTCAAGATAGTGGTAAAGTTTTTTTACTAAGTGTTTTTATGTCATTTTTTATCTTAGTGATTCTTGTCTTGTTAATATTTTTACCTGAAAGTTTATATTTATCTGGCAAGCAAGATAAGACAAATCAACTTTCTCTAGCAAGTGATACCTTATTTACTATAGATAGTAGTAGGGCAAGGAATATGAGTGTCTTTGCTAACAGATATATTCTAGAATTACGAAATGAAAATCTTAATTTTTTATCATTTCAAGGTGAAGTTGAATCTTCTTACTCAATTAATAATGATAATGCAAAATTGGAATTTAACGATAAATACGCTCTTGTCAGTGATCTTAACGGTTTTAACTATTATCTTTTCACTGAAAAAGGTTTAGTCTATGAAGGTAGAAGTACTGAGAAAATTTTATATTCAGCAGTATCCAATAAAGGTTATGTTGCTTTGATTTTAGATACTTATGATAGTAAAGGTATGGTCAGAGTTTTGGATCCTAATGGTAAGCACATTTTAGATTATAAACTACGCGAAAGAATTCGTTCTGGCTACCCAATTTCCTTGTGCTTTAATCCTGACTCAAGCCAGATTTTTATTAATATTATAAATTTAGATGGTGCTCATATTCAGACGCATATTCACTCAATTGATTTGAGTACATTACATATTGAAACACATTTGAATTTAGTATCTACATTAGCTCTACCTAAAATATATTCACCAGATAAAAACCTAGTAGCACTTTCTAGTGATACTAATTTTGTATTGAGTAATTTATATGATATTAGTTCAAAAACTAAATTTAAGGAGATTAAAGATTTAAGCTTAACAAAAGATGAAGTGTATTTTTTAGCAAAAGTTGAAGACAATGATGAGTTTTCAATTTTTTCAGTCAAATACTCAGAGCTATTAGATAAAAAGAACGGTGAGCAACCAAAAATTAATGGTCCTTTAAATGTAGGTGAAACACCATATTTAGTTAAAAGTGGCTCTGATTATACTGCTGTTGCTGCTAAAAATGGTATCTATATCATTTCAAATAATAATTCATTTTTCTATGAAATGGGAAATATAGAAGTCATTGAAATGGATTTTATTAACAAAAAACAAGTGCTTTTAGTTTGTAAAGACGGCGTTAGACTAGTTAATATTTAATATCAAAAGGATATTTTTGAAAATATGGAAGTTGAATATAAGTTTTATTTAAAATCAAAAACATACCTTAAAGAATTATTGAAATCTAATTTTTGGGATGAATTCAATTCGGATCCATGGACTAAACACCATTTTATTGCTAAATATTTTGATACAGAAGATCTTGCATTATCTAATAATAAATTTAGTTTAAGAATTAGGAAAGAAGACGATAAAAATATTTTGACAGTAAAAACTCCAAAATTAGGATCTGAGAATGGAGCTCTTAGTCGAAGAGAAGAATGGAATTTTGTTTGGAATCAAGATAACCCAAATATCCGTTGCTTAATTGGTTTGCTGGAGAATGAATTGGAAGAGCAATATATAGACTTACTTAAGTCCATAGAAGATCAAGAATTATTCGCCAATATGACAACTGATGTTTGTAGATTTAAAAAAAATGTTTTTTTATCTGAAACTCAGATTGAGGTTGTTCTTGATTCAGGTAAGCTTTTTGGTGGTAAGCTTAGTGACGATATAAAAGAAATAGAATTAGAATTAATTTCCGGTGATGAATCTAAATTAATTGAATTGACAGATCTACTAAAGCAAAGATTTGAGTTTAAAGACGGTAGCAAAAGTAAAATGCAAAGATGCTTTGAACTATTAAAAAAATCAAGGCAATTGCAAAATTAGTTATATGAATATATATATTAAAATTTTGCTTTATTTTACATATTAATTTATATTTTAATAATGTAATATAAAAAAGGAGATTATATGAAAAAATCATTACTTAATATATTTTTAGCAGTGTTACTGCTTTTCAGTATCACAGCTTGTAGTAAAAAAGAGGAGCACAAAATGACAAAAGAAGTAACAAATTTAGTTCAAATAACAATGGAAGATAACAGCAAAGTTCTAATTGAGTTATATCCAGAAAAAGCACCTATAACTGTAAAGAATTTCCAAGATTTAGTATCTAAAGGTTTCTATAACGGTTTAACATTCCATAGAATAGTTCCAGGATTCGTTGTTCAAGGTGGAGATCCAAAAGGTGATGGAACTGGTGGTCCAGGATATAATATTTTCGGTGAATTTGCAGAAAATTCTTATCCAGAAAATGACCTAAAACATGTTAAAGGTGCAGTTGCAATGGCAAGAGCTATGCATCCTGACTCAGCAGGTTCACAATTTTATATTACAGTTGATCCTCAACCAAACCTTGATGGTAGCTATGCAGTATTTGGTCAAGTTATAGAAGGTATGGACACTGTAGAAAAGATTGTTTCAGATTATGAAGCAGCTGCAAAACGTGGAGAAAAATATGTTCCTGTTATGAAATCTCTTGATTTTATAGCTAAGGATGTTAAGTAAAGCATTTGCTAACATAAGATAATTAAAACAAAAATAAAGCAGAAGCAACAAGTTTCTGCTTTATGATATGACCCCAAAGAGTTAAGCTTTTTGGGGTTATTTCATTATTCAATTTCTACTATTTTCTTTTCTATATTTTCAAGTTCTTCTCCAAGATCAAAATATTTTTCACTCTTTGATTCTAATTTTTCATTAAGTTCTGCATATTCTAAATATTGATCCATAGATTCACCAGCCATTTCATGCATTCTAGAATCTAACTCATTTTCTAAATCACTTATCTCATCAGCGAGAACTTTTAATTCTTTTTCTAATTTACTTTTCTGTTTGCGAAGTTCTTGAAGTTGTCTTCTAGTGTCTACTTTATTGTTTTTCTTATCAGAAATATTGATTGGTTCATCAATGTTATTAGCCTTGTTATTATTTCTGAATATATTGGAGAAGTGCTTATAAGATTCATAAGAGGAAAATTCTTTAATTTCAGTTCCAATAAAGCCTAATATATCTAAACCACATTTTTTAATGAAATATCTATCGTGACTGACTGCAAGCACCGCTCCATTAAAGTCATTAATAGCTGCTTCTAATATTTCACGTGAATGAATATCCAAGTGGTTAGTAGGCTCATCTAGATACAATAAATCAGGATTCTCAAGAATTATGCAAGCTAGATATAACCTGGATTTTTCTCCTCCAGACAAAACTTTTATTTGTTTAAATACTTCATCTCTAAAAAAACCATATTTAGCTAAAAGAGTTCTAGCCTCAGTCTCTAACATCAAAGTACGTTCTTGAATTTCTTCTAGAATAGTTAAGTTCTCATCTGGGAACTCAACAAATTGCCCCAAATGTGCAAATTTTATGTCAGATGCCATCTCTACTTTGCCTTGATAATTTGTATTAATACCCATGAGAATGTTGAGCAGGGTTGATTTTCCAGCACCATTAGGACCAAGCAAGACTTTTTTCTCAGTAGCTTTCAATTTAAGATTGAAATTTTCAAATAACATCTCATTATTATCAGTATCATCCCAAGCAAAGCTAAGATTCTCTGTATTAATGATTAGTCGATTTTCATCTCTATTATCATCAATAGGTAAGAAGCTAAAGTTCATATTTTTGCTACTTTCAGGGATTTGAGATCTGATTTCTTCAATAGCTTCGCCAAGCTTTTTGACAATCTTTTCTCTTGAGTGGTATGAACTAATTTTGCGATGAGATAGAAGAGTAGAAGTTATATTTTCTTGACGTTCATGTTCTTTCTCAAGATTCTCTAATGTCTTGCTCTGAATATCTAATCTCTCTTGCTTTTGTCTAATAAAATCGCTGTAATTGCCTTGATAAGATGTCAAAGTATGGCTAGATAAATCACAAGTTCTATCAGCAAATTGATCAATAAAATAACGGTCGTGAGATACAACAATTACTGCACCTTTGTAATTTTTAATGAAATTCTCTAGCCACTCAAGTCCTTCAATATCGAGGTGGTTAGTTGGCTCATCGAGTAACAAGAGGTCTGCATTTTCTAAAAGTTTCTCAGCAAGTAGGACTCGCATTCTTTCGCCACCAGATAAAGTTCTAATAGGTCTGTTTAAAATTTCTCCTTTTATACCAAGAGCATTTAAAGCTTGAGTTAACTTTGGTAGGTAAGAGTAGCCTCCACGTCTTTCAAATTTATCAGAAATATGTTGGTATTCAGATAGAAGCTGCTCTTGTTCTACTGAGGAGAGTGATGCGATATCTGTACTAATTTCATGAAGTTTACTTTCATATTCTTCTTGTAGCCTATCAGATAATACTGGTCTATCCAGATCAGTAAATTCTTGCATGTGTTGTGATAGATAAGCCATTAGAGTTGAATTAGATAGTTTAATTGTCCCTGAATCGGCATCTTCTAACCCCGCTATTAATTTAAGCAACGTTGATTTACCGCTACCGTTATCTCCAACTAGTGCTATTTTTTCTCCGCTTTGTACCTGTAAATTAATATTTTTAAATAGTGGGCTAGCTTTATAAGCTTTACTCAAATTACTAATACTTAAAATACTCATATAATTACTCTATCTATTTATCCAAACTTAAGTTTTAAACTTAAAATATTTTATCATATAAGTTATAATAGAGTGTGGCAGCAATTAAACTTTTGACTGCTATTTTTATGAATTAATATATTGGAGGAGAAAAATGCTTAAATTTTCATATAAAAATGCTCTGAACTTTTTCAGAGAAGAAGAAATTAAATTATTAGCAGATCAAGTTAACATTGGTCACAAAAACTTAGAAGAGAAAAAAGGTGCAGGTGCTGATTTTACCGGCTGGACAGATCTTCCTGTGAATTATGACAAAGAAGAATTTGCTAGAATTCAGAAAGCAGCTGAATACGTTAAAGAGAATGTAGATGTATTCATCTGTATTGGTATCGGTGGTTCTTACCTTGGTGCTCAAGCAGTTATTGATGCTTTATCAAATCATTTCAGTCTTGGCCTACACAAAGAAACACGCAAGGCTCCACAAGTAATTTTCTGTGGTAATCAAATATCTGGTAGATATTTAGAAGAATTATTAGAATTTGTTAAAGATAAAGAAATTGCTGTCAATGTTATTTCAAAATCTGGTACAACTACTGAGCCTGCTATAGCTTTCCGTGTTTTCAGGAACTATATGGAAGAACGTTATGGTAAAGAAGAAGCTAAAAACAGAATTTTTGTAACTACAGATAAGCAAAAAGGTGCTTTAAAAGAACTAGCAAATCAAGAAGGTTATGAAAGCTTTATTGTTCCTGACGAAATTGGTGGCAGATACTCTGTATTGACTGCAGTTGGTCTTTTACCAATTGCTGCAGCTGGAATCAACATTGAAGAGTTAATGCAAGGTGCTGCTAAAGGTATGGAAGCTTTCTCAGTAGAAAGCATTGAAGAAAACCCAGCTTATCAATATGCAGCAGTTAGAAATGCTTTATATAGAAAAGGTTACAGCACTGAAATTCTTGTTAACTATGAACCTTCATTAAGAAATTTATCTGAATGGTGGAAGCAATTATTCGGTGAAAGTGAAGGAAAAGATCAAAAAGGTATCTTCCCTGCATCAGTAAATAACACAACTGACTTACACTCAATGGGTCAATTTATCCAAGATGGTAAACGTGACTTATTTGAAACTGTTATTTGGATTGATTCAGCTAATAGTAAGTTGGAAATTCCTGAAGATGAAGCTAACTTGGATGGATTAAATTACTTAGCAGGCAAGAACATGCATGAAGTTAACGAAAAAGCTATGTTAGGTACAGTTTTATCTCATGTTGATGGTGGTGTTCCTAATCTTAAGGTATCAGTTGATGAATTAAATGCATTTACTTTGGGTGAGTTAATTTATTTCTTTGAACGTGCTTGTGCAATCAGTGGATATCTAAACGCGGTTAATCCTTTCGATCAACCAGGAGTTGAAGGATATAAGAAAAACATGTTTGCTTTATTAGGTAAACCAGGCTATGAAGCAGAACGTGCAGAATTAGAAGCTAAACTTTAGTTTCTACTGTTTAGTTTAAAGAGTTAAAATAATACATTGGAGGTTTTAACATGGATGTCTCAGAGTTTTATGACTTGAATATAGGCAATTATGATAAGGCCTCCTTTTTAAGTTTACTAGAAAAATATGATATTGAAACCAATAAGAAGTTTGGACAAAATTTCATTTGGAATTTAAATCTGTTACAAAAATTTATAGATAAAGCTGGAATAGATAAGACTTATAAAATATTAGAAATTGGTTCGGGCGCTGGTACTTTGTCTTATGTACTCTGTAATAAAGCTAGCAAAGTTGTATCTTTAGAAATTGATAGAAATTTAGAAACTCTTCTAAACGATGTTGCAAAGAAGTCACAGATGGATGGAAAAGATCTAAATTTTACCTTTGCAGATGCTAGTGAGATAAATTGGCAAGAAATATACCCTGTAGATACTGATGGAAATTTAGCTTTAGTTTCTAATCTACCTTACAATTTAACTAGCTCTTTAATTGCAAAAGCTATAAGAGAATTTTATCATGCAGATAAGATGCTTTTGTTAGTAGAAGATAATGCTGCTCCAAGAATTTTGGGCAAAGCAGGAGACGGAAAAAGTGAAAATACTAACCAAGGTTTCTTGAATAAATTAATTAACATTTATGGTAAATCAAAATCGTTGCTAAAAGTTAATAAGAATAATTTTTCCCCGGCTCCTAGAGTAAACTCCGAACTCATTCTTTTGGAAGCTAATAAAGATTCTTACAGTTATCAAATTTTGAGTCAATATAGTTTTGATTTTTTTAATTTGTTGAAACTAGCTTTTAGTCAAAGGAGAAAATCCTTAAGTAACTGTTTAGAAACTCATGTTCCTAAAGAAATCGTAAAAACTTGGATAGAAAGCAAACAGTTAAAAACTAACGTAAGAGCTGAGGAAATATCCGCAAATGATTTTGCTGATCTATTAGAATTTTTACTGATTAATAAAGTCAATTTATCTGTAATTTAAATACTGGAATAATTTAAGAGGCATAAATGAATATTACAAATCAATATATTATTAATTGGGTACAAGACGTTGCACGAATTACATTACCAGATTCTATCTATTGGGTTGATGGTTCAGAGGAAGAAAGACAAAAATTAATAAATAAAGGTGTTGAAGAATTAACAATTTTCCCAATTAATTCTAAATCATGGAACAATTGCTATCGATACGTTGATGATAGTATAAATAAAAATGAAATCAAAAATAATTCATATTACTGTACAGATTCAGCAAAGGATGCATTGCCAAATTTCAAGTGGATGCAAAGCAAAAAAATGCATGCTCACATGGATAATATTATCTTCGGATCTATGAAGGGTAAAACAATGTTTGTCATACCTTGTATATTAGGTCCTGAAAATACACAATTTCTACGTACAGGTGTGCAAATAACAGACTCAATCTATGTTGTATTAAACTTACTTATGTTAAGTAGAGCTGGAGATTCTGCATGGAAGCAAATCTCTGATTCGAGAAATTTTCATAAAGGATTACATGTTACTAAAACTGAACCATTGCATAGACCAATTTATACTGTATTCCCTGATGAAGATATAGTTTACTGTATAAATACAACAAATATAACTTACGCAATCATGAATACAGTACCTTGGGCAATTACTTTAACTAACTTACAAAATAATAGCTCCAATTCACAAAATGAAAGTAATTGTAATAATTTGCTTGCAGCTCATATGATGATTTTAGGGGTAAATACTCCAGAGAATAAAACTTATTACATTGCTGCAGCTAGTCCAAGTTCAGGAGGAAAGTCAGATCTTGCAAAACTAAAAGTACCAAATATTCCTGGATTTGAAGGATATGAGACTTTCACTGTTTGTGATGATATTGCATGGCTGCATACTAGTCCAGATGGTAGATTATGGGCAATTAATCCACAAACTGGATTTTCCTTCGCATTAAAGGATATTAACGAAAATCATTCTCCAGAATTATTTGATGATATTAAATCTAATGCTTTATACACAAATATTGCTAAGGATCAATATGATCAACCATGGTGGTACGGCAAAGATTCTACAACACCGAAAATGATTAAAGATTGGAAAGATCAAATTGTTGTATGTGATGAAAACACTGAATTAAAAAAACTTAGTCCTAATGCCAGAGTTACAGTTGAAGCAAACTTAGATAATAGTCTAGTTTTTACTAGTGGAGTACCTTTGTCAGCTATATTATTTCTCACCAAAAGTAGGAATAACGTTCCAATTATTAGTGAAGCTAGAAACTGGACAGAGGGAGTTTTTTACGGTGCAAGCTTAAATAGAGAAAGTGAATTTGGTCGTGAATTCAATCCAATGGGAGTGTACCCATTCTTGGCAGAAAAATTAGAGTACCACCTAGACACATGGTTAGACTATGAGGATAAATTAGAATATCTTCCCAAAACTTATTTGGTTAATTGGTATAGAATTGATGATGATTCAAATTACATTTGGCCTGGTGGTTCAGATAATTTTAGAATTATTGAATGGATTATTAAGAGAATTGAAAATAAAGTAGAAGCTGAAGAAAATTTTTTTGGTTTAGCACCTAAGACTTTAGATATTAATTTAAAATCCTGCGAATTAGATGCTCAAACTTTTAAAGACTCATTGCAAAACTTTGATTTAGCTCTAGCAGAAGATAGATTTGAGAAATCAATAGAATTTTTGGAAGAACAAGGAAATATTCCAGAGCGTTTAAGTTCTACAATTGATAAATTAAGATTATACTTTGACTAAACTTTTTACTGAAGTATAAAAATTAGATAAAGGGAAATTATGAAAAAAGTTAAACTAGAAATTAAGAAAATATTAGATAATGCTAATCTACCATTTTATGCAAACTATGGTGATGCTGGTATGGACCTTACTGCAGCAGAAGATATAGTAATACAACCAGAAGAATCCGCATTAGTTAGAACTGGTATTATCGTCAATATACCTTTGGGGTATGAAATTCAAGTAAGACCGAGATCTGGACTTTCCTTGAAAACAAGATTAAGATTACCAAATTCACCAGGGACAATAGATTCTGGATATAAAGACGAATTAAAAATAATCGTCTATAATGCATCACCACTGAGTTCTAGTATTGATGAAGATGGTAAAATTAGACAACTAGATTTAAACGAAAAAGATAATAGAGCAGGAGCTTATAAAATTAAAGCTGGAGATAGAATTTGCCAAATAGTGCTATCTAAGCATGCTACTGCAGAGAGTGTTTTTGTTGAAGAGTTTACTGATGCTAACCCACACGACCGTGGCGGTGGTTTTGGTAGCAGTGGAATTAGTTTATAATAGAAAATATTCAAGGATTTTGAGATAAAAAAGTTAGAAGGAATTTAAATGATAGTATTGGGAATTGAATCATCTTGTGATGAAACAGCAATGGCAATTGTAGAAGATGGGCGTAAACTAATATCTTCAGTTGTTGCATCTCAAGCTGATCTGCATAGTAAATTTGGCGGCGTTGTACCTGAAATTGCTTCTAGAGAGCATATTAAGGCAATCACTCCTGTCTTAAGAAAAGTTTTAGATGAAGCTAATATGAGTCTTGATGATATTGAAGCCATAACAGTTACATATGGTCCAGGACTTATTGGAGCCTTATTAGTGGGAGTTTCATATGCCAAAGCTTTGGCATACGCTAGCGGTAAACCTCTTTATGCGGCTCATCACATCGCAGGTCATATATCCGCTAACTTTGTAGCTTTCCCAGAACTAGAGCCTCCATTTATGTCCCTAGTAGTTTCAGGTGGCCATAGTCACATTATTCAAATAGACGATTATACCGATTACAAAATTATTGGTAGAACTAGAGATGATGCAGCTGGTGAAGCTTTTGATAAAATTGCTAGAGCTATAGATTTGGGCTATCCTGGTGGTCCTAAGATTGACAAAATCTCTCAAGGAGCTAATAGCGAATGGTTACAATTTCCAGAGAGTAATCTGAGTGGAAATCAATTAGATTTTTCTTTCAGTGGAGTAAAAACAGCTGCCCTTAACTTAATTAATCAAATGGAAATGCAGGCCAAAAAAGATAATATCGCTGTCTGGGATAAGTTTTCAAAGGCAGATTTTTGTGCATCGTTCCAAAAAGCTATTGTAGATGTATTGGTAGACCACACTGTTAAAGCAACAGAAGCTGCAGGTCTTGACAAAATAGTAATTGCTGGTGGAGTTGCTGCAAATAGCTTATTACGAACCAGTTTTGCTAAAGCATGTGCTGAAAGAGGCTGGAAATTCTTTGCACCCCCTCTGAAATATTGTACCGATAATGCTCTAATGATAGCAGCTCTTGGAGGATTTATGATCCAAGCAGGATATCAACCTGTTGATATGAATTTAGATGCTAAAGCAAGTTTAGATATTGAAACTTTTGCTTCTATGAAAAATAAATAATGGAGATTTTATGGCAAAAACAAATGGTATAAAAATAATAAGTGACAATAGAAGAGTAAGACATGACTATTTCATTTTGGAAAGTTTCGAAGCTGGTGTTGCTTTGCGTGGTACGGAAGTAAAGTCTTTACGCCAAGGCAAAACTTCTTTGCAAGAAAGCTACATAATTGTAAGAAACGAAGAGGTTTACATAACCAACTGGCATATCCCACCATATGAACAAGGTAATATTTTTAACCATGATGCTACCAGAACTAGAAAATTATTACTCCACAAAAGAGAGATAAAAAAACTAGATGAGAAAAGTAGACAAGAAGGGTTAACAATAATGCCTGTTAAAGTTTACTTCAAAGACAGTAAAGTTAAATTAGAAATAGCACTATGTCGCGGTAAAAAACTATATGATAAGCGTGAAACTACTAAGAAGCGCGATATAGATCGTAAAATTGCAGAAGCAAGTAAAAGAAGTAAAGAAAGTTATTAATAAAGGAGTTTAAAATGTCAGATTCAGAAAATACAAATAGATCAAATATTGATTTCAAAGCTGAATTCCCTCAAGCTAAGAAAAGAATAGATGCTTTATTCGAGTTTGTAGATAACTCACCTACAGCTTTTCATGCTAGTTTAAATGAAGCTAAAGAACTCAAAAAACATGGATTTACAGAATTGAAATGGGAAGATGAGTGGAAATTTAATCCTGGAGATAAATTTTATTTAATTATTGGTGGAACAACTTTCATATCCTTTATTGTAGGAACTGAAAAAGCTAAAGGTTTCAAAATCATTGGTACACATAATGACTCTCCAACCTTATGTATCAAAAACAATCCGGAAATGAAAAGTGAAGGTTTGAAACAGTTAAATGTTGAGCCTTACGGTGGTCTTGTTTATAGAGGTTGGTTCGATAGACCATTATCAGTCGCTGGTAGAGTATTGCTCCGTGGAGAAAATAATAGTATAAAAACTAAAATCATTAATGTAGAAAAAGATCTAATGATTATTCCTAGCTTAGCTATTCATATGGATAGAGCCATGAATGATGGTTATAAGATAAGTCCACAGAAAGAACTTAAACCTGTATATGCAATGGATAGTGATGAGTCTCAGGACTTCATAGATTATATCGCAGAGTATTTAGGTGTAGATGCTAATGAGATTCTTGACTATGATCTAAGCCTTTATCCAAGAGAAAACGGTACTTACATTGGTATAAATTCCGAGTTCTATTCACTAGGTAGATTAGATAACTTATTAATGACACACCAAGCCTTAACAGCTATTGCAGAAAGCACTGATAAAAATATTTCATTCCATAGAATTTTCGTTTCCTTTGATAACGAAGAAATTGGCAGTCAGACAGGAAGAGGAGCAGACAGCGCATTATTTGGTAACTTTTTGAAACGCTTGAATATTGCCTGTGGTGGTAGTGAAGAGGACTATTATAGAAGTTTAGCTAATTCATTTATTATCTCAACTGATGTATCTCACGCTGCCCATCCAAATTACCCAGAAATGGCAGACCCAACTAATAGACCTAGATTAAATGGTGGACCTGTTCTTAAGATTGCTGCTAGAAAATCATATAACACAACTGGAGAAAGCGCTGCACGCTTCAGACTATATGCAGAAAACGCCAACGCTCCTGTACAGTGCTTCTATAATCATTCAGACAAACGTGGTGGTTCAACTATTGGACCACTTGCAGAAGCACAAACAGCAATACCAGGAGCAGATATTGGAATTCCTATTTTATCTATGCATAATATTAGAGAAATGGGTGGTGTACTAGACCATGAATTCTCAATCAGGATTATGAAAGAATTCTTCGCTAGTGAATATTAATTATATTAAGCAGAATGGGAATAAACCGAGCACATAAATAATGCAAGAACAAGATTTAATTACAGTAGAAATTTCTGATTTTACACAAGATGCCAAAGGAGTAGGGCACATTGATGGCTTAACCGTCTTTGTGCCTTATGCACTCCCTGGAGACACCGTTCGTGCTCAAATAAAAACTATTAAGAAAAGATATCTAGAAGCAGATTTAATAGAAATTATTGAACCTAGCACTGAAAGACGAAACTTAGTCGATCCCAATTCAATAATCTGTGAAGCGGCACCTCTAATTAATTTAAATCATTCTGCTCAAATAGCCTGGAAACAAAAACTTGTTGCAGATCAGCTCAGAAAAATAGCCAAACTAAATATTGATGAAAGCTCTATTAAGGTCAATGCGAATCCATTATATGAATTACATTATAGAAATAAAGTTAATTTGAAATTTAATGAGAATGGATATATTTCCATGAGTAAGAGAGGCACTAATTTTTTAGAGAGAATAGACAGCCATCCATTATTCCAAGACTCTATAAATGACTTTATTTATAAATGGAATAAATCTTATTTATCTGAGTTAAATCTTGGTTCTGTAACAGAAAAGCTCAGTGAAATAGTCATTAGAAGTAATTCTTTAGGGGAGTTAATGCTTAACTTTTTTGTTAGAAATATCAATTACAAAACTAAAACTGTTTTATCTAAAATCTTAGAAATGAATCCTAACATTAAGGTGCTAGCACTTACAGAAGCTAAAGGAAGACACTCTTTTAATAACAAAACAGAATATATTACTCATGAAACTGAATTACAGGAAAAAATTGCTGGTATCAGTTTCTCTTATGGAGTTCATACTTTTTTACAAGTTAATAATGACACTTTGCAAGATATCTACAGAAAATCAGAAGAGTTTTTGATTAGTAATGACTCCGAACATTCAACACAAAATCTCTTAGATCTATATTGTGGTATTGGAATTAATTCGATTTTTTTAGCCCAAAATTTCCAAAAAGTTATTGGTGTTGAATATGTCAAAAGTTCAATTAAAGCTGCCAGAAAAAATGCAATAGATAACCATGCTAATAATGTTGAGTTTTTCGTAGGGAAAGCTGAGGACTTAATTGAAGATTTGGTAGCTAAGTATAAAGTAGACAAAGTTTATGTAGATCCTCCGAGAAAAGGTTTAAATATTGAGGTTATTGACTGTATCGTTTCGAGTTCAGTTAGTGAAGTCTTGTATATGTCTTGTAATCCTGCGACTTTAGCGAGAGATTTAGGTGTTTTTGTTGAGGCTGGATTTTATATTAAAAGTATTGAAATTATTGATCAGTTTCCGAATACGACGCATGTGGAGACTATAGCGTTGATGTCACGAAAATAATATAATAGTTATAAGACTGTTGAAATCAATAGATTTTAAGATTTTAAAAGAAATTTTAAAAACCATTTTTCTATTAAAAAAATACCTTGTGGCAACATATCAATAGTAAAAATCATTTCAACGATATAGAGTAAAGACAAATAATATAGCAAGAAGGTTACTGAGATTTAATACTTCAAATGAATGGTAGAAGACTATATGGCAAGAGTAGCATAGATTAAAAACCAGATGGCTTTGTACATATGTTGGACAACAATAAATTAAAATGCAAATATTATGAATGGATGAATACAATAAAAATGTTGCAAAAACTATTAAATTTGACAATTTAAAGTTTACCAAAACAGCATTTAGGAAGATTCTAACAAAACAGATGCAAATTGACTGCATATAAACTGATTGGGACTAAATACTAAAATATGGCTGAATATTATTACTGGATTAATTTTGATAAAACGGATTGTTTATAGGGAATATGTGAATCAAAAAAACTTTTAAACTTGTTTTTGATCTACTATTTTAAAAAAAACTAAAAAACAAATATAAAATTATGATTAAAATGAGATAAAAAATATTAATAAATACAACTAAAAAACAAGGAGGTTCCTTTTATGTTACTAAGTAATTTAAATGAATTGAAAAATAATATGGTTAGTAATAATTGGACTATATGCAGTTTTCTATTTAAATATAAATTAGTTGTTTATATAGTACTTGTAAAAAGATTTGTAGGTAAGGAAAAACGTGAAAATAAATATTCACTTGTAAAACTTCATTTTATGAAAAGTGACGACTTAAATGATGATTTAGAAATTGAAGCTAACTCTTATAGTTTATTAATTGATGCAAGAACCTTAAGACAATATTTTGGTATTGAATATAAAGATAATTTAGGAGATATTCTAAAGCAGTTCACTGAGACTTTTGGAAAACAGATTCCATTAAAAATTCCTAACAATATCTCAGATCAGGAAAAAGGAGCACTGGTAAAGTCGCTTAGTATAAGTGATTCCGAAGATCCAAATAAAATTTATTGCTATAGTGTAAGAAGAAACTCTAGTGGTGGAAGAAGAAGTGATTTCAACTCTGATAAAACGAAATTATTGAGACCTACTTTATTTAAAGAATTTGAAAATGAACCAAGTGTTAGTTTTTGCTATTCTGATGATCCACTTAAAGAAAAGGATGATTCAACTATTTTATACAATTTTTCAAAATAGCCTATCCATAAATTCGGGTATAACAGTTTTAAATATACTATGTTACAAAAAACATCAAGCCATAGCATAAAGCAATTAACATTGTACAAAAAAACAAATTCAGTTTATGTTGCATTTTACAACATAAGGAATTGACAGTAATAAAATTGAATTTATACAAGAGTTATGCATTAATGTTAAGATAAAAGCATATAAACATAAAGACCCAGGAGATCAGAAATGTTTTGTATTTTAAAAAAAGCAAAAGAGAAAAAGAATACCAGTCGTAAAAAAGAAACAGATAAGAACAAAATAATGATAAGTAGATTTCAAAGTTATTTAAATCTAGTAAATAATAATACTATGGGCCATGATTCAGTACAATGCGCAAAAATACTCATCGAAATTATAGTTGAGTATCTTAACTATGAGGAAGCTTTACAATCTATTGAGATAAGTCATAATGCGCAAGATAATTCATTAATCGAAGAAATTTATTCTAAAATCGAATTTTATTTATTATTAAATAGAAAAACGATTATTATAGAAAATGCTGATATGAAGATAGATATTAATGAACTGCCAATTTTGTTAAACCCTTGGAGTGGAGAAAGAATACTTGATAATTTTATAGGTATAAACGATAATAATGTATTTGATGGTTCTCTTTTTATATCAAATATACAAAATCATTATTTATATCCGATGAATATTGCTATTTGCAAAGGTGCTAACCATTCTCAATTATCTGCGAGATTTCAAAACAAAGGAAAAACTATAATAAATGAAATAAAGGATTTCACATCACTTTATAATAAAGTTAAATTCGATGGTAAAAATTATATTGACATTGAGAAAAATGCACCTATTGAAATGGACTATGATGAAAATATATTGTTTTATTCTGGAGTGATTTTTGAATTAGGTAGGTATTTACTTAATGAACATTATTCAGATTTAGATATTTTTAGTAAATATTTAAATCTTGGAAAATAACATAGCGTTAATACAAAAATGTAAACTTTGAAATTACGCAATTTTAAAAAATTTATATTCGATAAAAAGAGGGAGATAACGTAAAAAAAGCTTAAAAACCGACATTGACGTAATAGTTGTTTTCAACTTTTATTAAGAAACACAAAAATAATATAAAATCATTTTATGTTTTCTACAGAAGCGCTTAAAATTCTGATTTTTTATTAAATGTAGTGATGATACGTTAAAATTTTAAATACTTTGATAAGAAGAGTTGTAAACGTGAAAAGAAAGTGTGGGGATGTTGATTTCAAAAGTTGAAGATTAAAAACAAAATTTTCTTCCTTATGAAACGTGTTTCCGCACAAAAAACCAATTTCAGTTTTTATTACACTTCACATTAAAACCTACCATCAAAAATTACCTACTAAAAATTTATTATCAAGGGTATAAAATCTGTTATAACCAAATAGGGGGAGGTTTTATGAAAAAGATTAATAAGTCCAAAACATCTTTTGAGAATGAAAATATTAATAATAATCGAAAGACTATTTACTCAAAAAGAAAGTTACCGCTAGGAATAATATCTTGTGTACTTAGTCTTACACTTTTTGTATCTTTGACAAAAGTAGATCAAATATTTTCTTTGCCTACAATCGCACAAGGTACAAACGCAGTTGAAGAAACTTCTGTCAATACTCCAGAATAATTATTAACAGAGAATGAAATTCAAGCGATAAGAGATAAAGCTAATAAATTAGAAAATAATTATTCAACTTCAGAAAATAAGGGAGCTAAAGCTGCCAAAACTGGTGTTAATTCTTTATCAGGAGTAGCAATTGTTCTTTTAGTATTAGCTAGCGGTTTATATTTAGTCAAAAGAAGA
Source organism: uncultured Fastidiosipila sp. (assembly GCA_947253875.1). Taxonomy (GTDB): domain Bacteria; phylum Bacillota; class Clostridia; order Saccharofermentanales; family Fastidiosipilaceae; genus Fastidiosipila. The sequence goes on from CAMYAM010000009.1 coordinate 72,401, forward strand.
GAATATAACATAATATAATTTCTATAAATTATATAAAGAGTTGAGACTGACCTTAAGAGTTGTTTTTTTAGGGTCAGTTTTTTATAGTATAATGATCTATGAAACAATAAACCTCTTAATAATGCTAAATAATTTAAAGATGTAAAGATTTTAAAGTAAAAAGTATAAAAAAATTATGCGTAGAGAAATAACAGAGTTTACCTCAGAATGGAAACCATTATCTGAATTAAAATTAAAAAGCCAAAACATATTTAATTCAGAAGATGAAAACGAATATTTTGATAGACGTCAAACACCTTATGAAGTAAAGGCAGAAGGGGATCAAATTTTATGGCGTTTGAACGATAATTTGAATTATCTATATGTTGAGGAACCGAAAAAATTCACAACTCAATTTGGCACTTTTAATAACTATAACAATGGAGAATTTCATAGTTGGCTTGGAGCAAATGATTTTCCTGATATTTCAGAAACTAGCAATGAAAAATATAGTTATCCAAATTATGAAGACTATCTTATTGAGGGGAATTATTGTGACATGTTTGACCTAGGTGAATACTCATATGCTGTATCTAATCTCCTTCATATGATGACAGGTCACTTAAAAATTATAAGAATTGACAAAAATATCAATTTGTTAATTCTTTATGATAACTATAATCATTCTAATCTAAGATATCTTGGTCGATGGGTGAATGATAAAGGTATAGTTCTTATAGCAAGTGGATATAGATTGTTTCCTAAACCAAATAATAGTTATGAACATCATGATACAACTATGTTATTTCAGATTGATGAATTAGGAACTTGTAAAATTCTAAAAAGATGGAATTTTAATTTACCAAATGTCAATAGCATTGTTAAAGTTAAAGATTATGTATATGTCGGACAAAATGAAATGATCACTCGTGTGAAAATAAATGATGGCAGTCGAATTTTTTTTACAAATAAAAGATTAAAATAGTTATTCGTATTTTTTACTAATTGTAGGGAGGAGTTTTATGGCAAGTATTTATAATGTTGAATGTACTAATAATGCATGTCAATATCAATTTAGTGTAACTGTTGGTAGTACCATGATGGGATTTTCTAAAAAAATGGACTTACAAGAAGACATATTAGCTGGAAATATATATGCTCCTGAAAAAATCAAAGAATTGCTAAAATCCGGACATTACTTGAGTACCAAAGCTACTTTTTTATGTCCTATATGCAAGGAATGGAAATCTCGAAATATCCTTCATGTTATTGAGACTACTATTTCTTCCGATGAGGATAAAATTTTTGACATAAAAGAAATACATTTCCTAGAACCTATACCTAAATGTGGAAGATGCAAAACAGAATTAAAGATCATAGCTGATCCTACATCAGATGATAATTGTTGTCCAAAGTGTGAAACGGGGAATATGAAAGCTAAACTTGAATTTGAGTGTTGTTAGTAACGTATCATTTAAATTATGCTTCCAGCTAAGATTACATTAACTATTGGAACTGTAAATGCTCTTTATGGTTAATTTATCAACACTTCAAGCAAAAATAAGAGGAGGAAGGATACGTCAAAAAAAACTCAAAAGAAACACATGGACGTAAGAGTAGTTTTGCAACTGGTATGAGGAAACACAAAAATATAATTATTTCATTTTGTACTTTCTACAAGAGTAGCTTAAAAGGCTGCTCTTTTTTATTAAAGGGATTAAGGAATCGTTACATCCTTTTTCAAAAAATGGAAAATTCATAAGCAATTTTACGTATTCGCTTTTGTAACATATAACAAAAGCGTAAATGAGAGGAGGCGGACTATGGATACACTTAAAGA